>NZ_JBFTZE010000004.1:0-441632 GCF_056406935.1 Pseudomonas sp. P1_A1
CGTATGCAGATAGAAGAAGGCTTCAGGGATGTAAAAAACGAGCACTTTGCAGATAGAAGAAGGCTTCAGGGATGTAAAAAACGAGCACTTTGGAGTTGGCGTGGCTCGCCATCGGAGTCACTGCCCGCACCGAATCGAAGTGCTTTTACTGATCTCAGCTTTGGCTAACTACATCATTTGTTTAACGGGGTTGCAGGCCCGTGAAGCGGGTCATGAACATCGCTTTCAAAGCAATAGTCTTAAACGCCGACGGGTGTTGTCGCTGTGGCGGCTGGGTTTGGAATACTGGCGCAGCGGACGCGGCTCGAACTCTCGAAAAACCTTGGAGAGACTTGAGCACGCATTGCGAGCCGAGGTACATCAACAGGCGCAGGCGCTGGGGTAGATTTGTGGGGATCCCTCAGGGTCTGTCCCCGTTTACCGTACCGGGGGTGGGGGCAGCGTGAGCAAGATTCAGCGGAGAAAGGCACAGCAAAGCCAGGCACAACCTCGCCACGAGGGCGGGTGGGTACATGTTCGTTCCCTCGAATGGAGAGTGATAGCATAATAGTGGCGCGATGTTAGATGGCCATTATTCTGGCGTCAATGAATGGATCCATTTTGGGGTGGGGGTCGATGGACGGTAGGGGTTAATTAAGTGGGATTTGATTGAATGTCGTGCAGGCGATTGCCTGTGCGGACAAAGTCCTACGCAAACCTCGGAATCAGACGCCTTGCACCGTCGGAACGATGAAGCTTATAGTCCGCCCGTCGTCCACATGGCGACCGGGTTTGGCGACCTGACTAACGAGTGCGAGAGCTGTCTGCTTATTTGCAGGCGCCTCCGCATCCGCAAAACTGCTTTTTTATGGCAGTTGTGCGCGGGAGACCTTCGGGTCTGCCGGTTACTCGTTTCCGGTTCGCCAACCTGCGTACAGCTGCCACCCTCTTCGTTTGGCGACGATTTGTTGGCAGTCTCAATAAACTAAACGAGGCTCCACCTATGGATAGATACATGCCCCTCACCGGAATCGACTTGATCCCGGCATCTTTGCTGATCGACACCCAAGCTCCACTCGATGTTCTGCACGCCATGGCTGACTACCGCATCCGCACCGTTACTCAGGTGCTGGAAAACATTGCGTTTCGCGCCGAGATTGGTTGCGATACGGTTGTGCTTTCCGACTTTTCAAAACTGCTGGCCATACCGTTGCGTGATGGTTGTGATTTGATGGATGTGATTGGTAGACGGTTGCGGGCGTTGGCTGCGGAGTGAATGGAAATGGGCGACCTGTGGGTCGCCTGTTTCATATGCGGGTATACAAAAAACTAATAGTCCCAGCCCAAGGACTATCTAAACCCCGCGCTCGGCACTCTGAATGATTTCTGAAACCTTGCTACGAAGTTGCACCTCATCAAACTCATACTCCTCCCTGTCAGAATCAGGGTTATATAAATCCGCCACACAAAAAATGCTCGACAAACAACCACTCAACCTAGAGTCATCCAACTTACAAATACCCTGCTGCCCCTCTATCCTCCAAAGCTCAATATAAGCATTTGAAAACACACAAGCATTCAATCTCTCATTAACGAAAGATTTAGCAAATTCAAAAAGTGTGATACTCATCGCAACATCCCATCCTTCATGAACTTTATAAACTGATCAGTACCGGGATACAACTTAAAGCCTGTCACAAAATTACCAGCTGCATCCAGCACTACCACATTATTTGTCAGCGAATTAAAAAATACGTTCGAATCCTTAACAAATCCATAAGTCCCTTTCTGGATGGTAGCAGCATCCAGCATATGCGAATTGATCGCAATACCAAATTGAAGGAGGGTACTGGGATTTTTCTTGGTTGTATCCATACCAAAGTCAACTGCATGCTTGAATTTCTTCTCAAGCTGACTCTGTGTCAATTTCAATGATGCATTGGCTGCCGTTTTCAGTCCCGTTTTTGTAAGCGCATCTAGCGCCGCATTTATAGCAATCCTGCTGATAGAGAGAGATGCTTCACCTTTACCTGCGACCGAGGGGAAGCCTATCTCAATACCTAGCTGAATCAGGCGCTCTGTCTCTGTGGGCTCCAAAAACAGATCTCTGAGCATCGCGGGCGGAAACTGATTCAAGAAAGCAACCACTTCAGGATTTAGCTTAGAAGCGTCTTTCTCGCCATCAACGATTTTCTGAAGGTCATTCAAAACATCCTCAGGCTGCAGATTTAGGTACTTACCTTCCTTATGCAACGCATCAAAACCATTCTTTAAGCGCTCGGCGGCCTCACGGTGCAGTTGTTGGTTGTAACGCTCAGCGTTCCCGCCGATCCAACTCCCGACTTCGGGGTCTCCCCCCGCCATCGCACCAGCCAATAATCCAATAATCTGAGCAGCACCCACTTTAAACTGATCGTCGGTAGCGAACCTAGAGTCCAGATACTTACCCAAGCTCTCGGTCGCAAAAGCATTCAACCCCTCCACCGCGGCACCGGCCAGAGCACCGGCTTTGAAGTCCCCTCCCCGTGCCGCTGAAAGCGCGCCCCCCAACAGGGCATGCATCAAGATCTTCTGGGCCGATCCAGGATCAACATTCATGTACTTGGCAAAATCACCAAGCTGTTTATTGCCAAATGCAGCAGCAAGATCTAATCCTTCCGAGACAAATGCACTCCCCAAGTTTTCCGTCAGACTTCCACCATTGATCGCGGTATTGATACTACCCCCGACCAAAGCGTGAGTTGTGCTACGCAACAGGTTTTGGCTGATGGTGTTCCAATCCAGCATGGTTGCTGAATAGCCCGGATTGAAAATGCCATCAGGTTGAACGATTAATGCTCCATCCGTCTTCCAGCCACTTACTGCGCTATCGATTCCATTCAGGGCGTAGGCGGTAGCCCATTGCGTGGCATAGCCTTTGATTGCCTCTTTGCTGATCGTAGCCTTAAAACCAGCTCCTACGTCACCTCCATTATTTACAGTTCCCACTGTAAAGTTAGTGGCAACCGCCCCCAGCAAAGGACCAACAAACATGCTGGCGAGAATGGCAATCACTAGTGCCGATGCGGCGCCCAAGCCTGCGCTGTCGTATTTCCAACTTTCATGAATTTCCTTGACCAGTCTCCAGTCCACTTGACCGTTAGCCTCTGCTTCCTTGATCCAGGCCAACTCGGGTTCAGCCTGAACCATGGCATCGATGGTTTCGCTTACCGTTTTCTGATCAATCTGCTTGAGATCGATAGTAATCTTTTCAGCAGCTCTTATCGCTATTCGCCCCTGAGCAGCCATGACAGTCTGTCGAACGGTTTCATCTGTAGATCCTTTGCCACTCATCGAATACCAAGCCATATTCGAATCGCTTTTTTCATGGCTTTCCTTATGTAAATCCTTTACCGCTTCAAAGGTAATGGATCCTCCACTATCGAGGGTAATATTTTCGCCGCTGTTGAGCTTGGCGCCCTGATAGCGCTGGTCTCCACCACTAACCAAACTGATGTTTCCGCCCGCTTGGATCTCACTACCAATGTTAGTTATCTGGGTAACTTCATCACGCTTGGTCTTTTTGCTCCCAAAACTACCGTTCTTCTTTTTGTCGTACAGCGAGTAATCGCTATCTTGAGCGGCCAGCAACTGAAGATTTTCGTCTGCTACCAAGTAGGCCTCATTACCAGCGCTGATGCGACTGGCGATCAAAGTCATGTCTTTGCCGGCTTTCAGCGCAACATCTCCACCTGCCTTAAGGACGGTAGCCACTTGGCTGACATGGTCTTCCTGGCGAGTGAGTTTCTTGCTCTTTGAGTAGAAGTGATCTTCATCAGCTGCCGAAGAAAGTAACAGGTTTTCTTCGGCATCCATCGCAATGTTTCGCTTAGCGTCAATCACGCTCGCGATAGCCGTCAAATCACGACCGGCACTTGCGTAAAGATCTCGCCCAACATTAACCGTGGAGCCAAATTGAGTAATGTTCTCTTTGTAGTTATTGCCGCGACTGTCTTTGTTGTGTTCTTCGACAGAGACAAAATAAACATCACGCCCGGCACCGACAACAGTGTCCTGCCCACTTTGCAGATAGCTACCGGCATTGACAAAGTCGCGACCAGCCTTGATATTCAAATCATTTCCAGCCTCTATTCGAGCACCATTATCGAGGAAATCACGTTGCCGGTTATAGCCTTTAATGCTGTGACTATCAGTAGTTACGGTACGTTCATTGACAATATCACCCGTCAGCGAAGTTAAACTAACATCACGTCCCGCGATAACTCCACCGGCCTTATTGACAATGCTATCACTTGCCAGCAACTTCAATCGATCGCCGGCTTCAACCAAGCCCATATTAACTATATTGGTGCCCGCGACAGCGGCCAGATTGTTGGTTGCCCGAAGAGTGCCCGCATTGTTTAACTCTTGGCCGGCGATCAGGTCAACATCATGCCCCTGAATCAATGCGCCATTTGGCGCCAGACGGTTGTTGGCCTGGGCCAGATAGAGCACCGGCACCAGAACTTTTTCACCGTTCACTACATGCTCTTCGAGCCAGACGATGTCGTGGGTCAGCGCCGCCACTTGCTGGGAGGTCAGCGTCACACCCATGGACAGGTTCAACTGGTCCTTGCTGGCGATGGCGTTGTTCATCAGGTACTTGAACATCGCTTCGTCGGAGGTCTGGCCGTCGAGGAATCGTTGGCCGGTGCGTGCGACGATCGATTGCTGGACCAGACGTTGCTCGAACAAGCCATCGCCCAGGCGTTTGGCGCTGGTGTCCGGGTTGTAGCCGAGGTTCGCCAACAGGTAGTCCGAACTCATGAACTGCTTCAGGTTGGTCAGTACCGGGTTAGTTTCGATCAGGTATTTATGCGGGTTGGAGCGCACGCTGGTGTCGGGCAGCCCCTGCACACGCGGCACGTTGAAGGAAACGTTCCCACTGTTGGGCAACAGCACACCGACCGGACCGCCACCGGTGGCTGGGTTGACGCTGACCTGAACGGTCTTATCGTTGAGACTCACCGACGGGCGACTGGCCAGGGCCAGATCGCGTTTTTTGACCGAGACCGGGTCGTTTTTGTCGAACTGGAGTTCGGTGGCTTGCCTGACGGGCATGCCGTCCGAGCGTTGCGTGGTAGCGGCTGTAACGGAACCAATGGTCCAGCTCTGTCCGGGGACGATCGTTTGCTCGGTGCCACCTTGACCGCTAAGGCGGAACAGGCCGTTATTGCCGGTTGGCAGGGTGAAGCCTGGCAGCGTCAGCGGGTTGACCTGTTGTTGGGCCAGGTCCGGTGGCAGCTGGGAATTGATGCTGATAACGGTCGGGGTCACTTGACCGGCGAGTTGTGTAGATCCTACGCGTGGTCCCCGGGTGCCTGGAGCGTAGCCGTCACGAAGCACGGTATTGGTCAGGTTTTTTGTAGCGTTGATGTAGACCTTGCCGCCGGCCTGAACGACAGCATTGGCGGTTGACGACGGGCTGCTTTCGGTAATGGTGTTCTCAAAAAAACCAGCATTTTTGACGAGGGCTGGCGCCTCGGTGCGTACACCGTCGTTATAGTGAGGTGCGGGTACGTTGAATTCTCCTCCCCCGAACTCGATCCACACAGGGCCAAATTTTACGTAAGGAGTCGACTCTCCTCCTTGCTTGGTCATTACCCTCGTATACGACTCATCACCGTTACTGTTCCACAAGCGAATGTTCGGTCGGACAAAGTCCCCTTGCCCTGCGACGTAGCCGAGTTCGCCAGAATCATAAAGGGGATCATTGGCTGCGTTGTAGTTCAGTATCGAGTTCCAGAAACTCAAACTTTCGGATGGAATCTCAAACGACTTCCTGACGCTATAAGTACCGACCGACGCGCCTTCACTGGTGAAATTCTGAAGGTTGAGTGTCATGTCGTTGCCGGCAGTGACGGTGGAAACCTTGTTCAGGAAGGTCCCGCCGTTTACCAGCAGATTTCGTCCAGCGGTGAACGTCGCAGAAGCAGAGTCCTTGACGATTTCAGATTGATAATTTTCCACCCAAACCAAGTAGCTTGGGTATTGCTGCATGTAATCGTCAAATGAAGAACAGGATTTGCACTGGACACCAATGGCTCCAGAAATCAGCCCGCCACCGGCCACTTCGAACACATCCTTGCGGTTCTCGATGTAACCGGCTGCCATGGTGAGGTCGCCGACACTTTCAATCGTCCCCGAGATGTTATTGATCGATGAACTCCAGCCATTGCTGTCATCCCGGGCGATGCTGATGTTGCCCAGGCCATAGATGTCCGCGTAGCGGTTGGTGAGCGTCCCCACGCGCAAGGCCATGTCGCGACCGCTGAAAATCAGCCCGTTCTGGTTGAGCAATGAGTTGCTGCTGATGCGCAAGTTGCCGGCAGCACCGAGGGTGCCGCTGTTAGTCAGCGAGGCGGCATTGACGGTCAGACTGTCAGCCGAAGTGATTCGACCAAAGTTGTTCAGGCTGCCACGACTGGTAACCGTAGAAGCCGAAGCGCCGGTGATACTCGCCGCAGCGGTCAAGTCGATCTGCGAGGCCGTAAGCCCCAGATTCCCGACACTGCTGACCCGGCCGTTTCCGCCATAGGCTCCGCTCAAGTCGAGACTGAAGGTACCGTTACTGGCCAGCAGGCCTTCGTTGGACCAATTGACCCCGCTACCAACAAAGCTGTCGGAGCCCAGCAACTGCCCGCCTGCGGTTTGTACCAGGTTATTGACGTTGACTCGCAACCGCCCCGCCTGAATCACACTGCTGTTAGTCCAGCTATCGGCATTCAACGTCAGCCCACCACGCGTCACCAGCGAACCGCCAGCGTTCATGACGTTGGCCGTTGAGATATCGAACTCACCCGCACCGACATGGGTCACGGTACCGCCCGCGTTCAGAAAGCTCGGCGCCGCGAGGGTCAGGTCGGTGTTGGCCGTTTCCACCAGGCCATTGCGGTTATCAAACAGGCTACCGATCTGGAAGTTGGTTTTCCCCACGCCCCCAAGCGCACGAAGCTTGCCGCCCTGGTTGTCCAGGCTGGAAGCGCGCACCGCAAGAGTGGCGGCGCTTTCGATCAAGCCGCCACGGTTGGTGAGATTGCCATCGAGGCCGAGGTCGATGCCTTCACCGCTGATCTTGCCCGCATTGTTGTTCAGCGCACCGCCAATGACCTTGACCAGACCTTTGGCGTAGATTCCGCCGTTGCTGTTATCGATAGCGGCGTTGCCAGCGTTAAGCAGAATGTTGCCGGTGTTGGCGGCGATACGTCCGCCGTCACTGTAGATCCCGCCCAATGCCTGGAGGTCCAGACGATTGCCTTCGATCTTGCCGCCCAAGCCGTTACGCAATACGCCCGTCAGGCGAGTCTGCAGCAAACCTTTGAGGCTCGATAGCACACCGACGCGGCTGTCGAGGCTAGCCGCGGTGATGTTCAGCTCACCGTTCTGGGCGATGACCTTGCCACCCTGGTTGTCGATGGCGCCCCCCTTCACGTCCAGGGTCAATGCGCCTTGGCTTTGCAGCGCACCCCCGGCATTGTTGAGGGAAGCGGCTTTGACGTTGAGGCCTGCGTCGCGACTGGAGATCAGACCGCCAGCGTCGTTGCGAACACTGCCGGTGGCGGTGAGGTCGAGCTGCCCATTGGCAGCCACGGTGCCCTCCTGGCTGTTATTCAGGTTTCCAGTCAACAGGCTCAACAAACCTTGACTGATCAGCTGGCCGCCCTGGTTATCGATGCTGCTGGAACGCTTGATCACCAGCAGACCCGTACTACCCAGCTCGCCTTTGATGTTGGTCAGCGCACCAAGTAGATCGAGGGTGACGCTATCTGCGCCGACGAGGCTGCCATTGCTGTTATCCAGGCTCGTACCGGTGAAGGTCAAAGCTTTGTTCGCGGTGACGTTCCCCGACGCGTTGTTCAGGGAGGCCGCGCTGATATCCAGTGTGCCGCTGCTTTCGATCAGGCCACTCGACGCGTTGTTGATCGCACCTTGAGTCATCGTCAGCGTCTGCTTGCCGCCACTGGTGACGATGCCGTTGCTGTTGTCGAGGCTGGCGGCCGTGATGGTCACGTCGCCTTTGCCCGCCAGGCCGCCCTTGGCGTTGTTGATCAGAGCTCCGCTGAGGTCGATGTTCAGATTGCCGAGCAGGCTGGAGAGCGTGCCCTCCAGGCTGTTGTCGAGGCTACCGCCGGCGACGGCGAGTTTGTTCCAACCGGAAATCAGGCCGCCCTGGTTATTCAGGCTGGTGGCGTTGAGGGTCAATTGATCATTGCTGATCAAGTTGCCGCCGCGGTTGTCCAGCGAGTTGCCGGTGAGGCTGAAGCTGTTGACGCTGGAGATTTCGCCTTTCTGATTATTCAGGTCGCGCAGGTGAGCGATGCTCAACACACCCTTGGTGTTGATCAGGCCATTCTGGTTACTCAGGTCGGCAGGTGCGGCACCCAGATCGATGCTCAGGCCAGTGCCACCCAGCAGCGTACCGCCCTGGTTATCCAGCCCGTTGCTGTTGAGAGTGAGTTGTTGGGCCGCTTTGATCAGGCCCTTGTTCTGATTGATCAGTTGGCCGTCGACCGTCACTTCGAGGCCGGCATCGCTGAGCAGGATGCCGCCGCTGTTGTCCAGACTGGCGGCGCGGACCTGCAACGCCGCTGCGGCGATTTTGCCTTTGATCGAGGTCAGCGCGCTGTCGATACGCAGTGTGAGTTTCTGATTGCTGAGCAGTCGACCGTCGTTGTTATCCAGTTGTTTGGCGACCAGGTCGAAAGCCTCTTCGCTGGAGATTTCGCCATTGCGGTTGTTCACGCCAGCGAGATTTTTCAGCAGCAACTGGCCCGGCGAGTTGATGAAGCCGTCCTGATTGTTCAGCGCGCCGCCGTTCACATCCAGGCTCAAGGTGCCCTTGCTGAACAATTTGCCGCCTTGCTGATCGAGGGCACTGACGTCGGCAACCAGCGCGGTGGCCGCGCCGATGCTACCGCCGGTGTTGGTGACCTGGCCGGCGCTCAGATCCAGACGATCGCCCGCGTAAATACTGGCCTGGCTGTTATTGAGCGCGCCAGTGGTAATGTTCATTCCACCTTTGCTGCTGATCGCGCCTTGTTGCTGGTTATCCAGGCCGGTGCTCGTGAGGGTCAGTGTGCTGTCGGTCAGCAGTTTGCCGCCCTGGTTACTGACCGCGCCCTTGCTATCGACTGTGAGCGCCTTGGCGCTGGAAATCGTACCGCCGTTGTTGCTGAGGCTCCGGGCATGGATCGCCAATTCGCCCTCGCTGACGAGGCTGCCCTGATTGTTATCCAGATCCGAAGTGAGGTTCGCCGTGAGGTTGTTCAGCGTGGTCAGGCGACCGCTGTTTTCCAGGGTCTGCCCGGTCAGCGTCAATCCGGCATCGCCGGACAGCAGCCCTTTGTTGCGGTTAATGACCTTGTCTACGGTCAGTGCAAGGTTGCCACCGGCCAGGATGTAACCGGCGTCGCTGTTGTCGAGTTGTTGGCCGATCAGTGTCACATCCGCCTTGCTCGAAAGTTCGCCGTTGCGGTTATCGATGTCATCGACAATCAGTTTCAGCGCTTTTGTGGCCCCTACCAAACCCTCTTGGCGGTTATCGAGGCTGGCAGCTTTTACGGTCAGCCCATCATCGGCAATGACTACACCGGCCTGGTTATCGAAAGCGTCGGTGACCGTCAGGTCCACTTCACCGCGACCACGGATTTCACCACCGGCGTTGTTCAGGCTGGCACTGCGACTGTCGAGGCCAGCGGAAGCGATCAGACCTTTGACGTTGCTCAGGGCTCGGTCGATGACGAGGGTAAGTTTTTCGTTGCTCAGCAGCTTGCCGCCATCGTTGTTCAGGCTTTGCGCAGTGAGGCTGTAGGCCTTGGCACCGGAGATTTCACCGCTGCTGTTGTTCACCTCATTGAGGTTTTTTAACAGCAACAGACCCGGTGTATGGAGGTTGCCGCGCTGGTTGTTCAGCAGGCCATTGTTCAGGTCGAGGGTCAGGTCACTATTGCTGAACAGCTCGCCGTCGTCTTGATCCAGACTCGTGACCGAGACGTTCAACTTTTGCTGACTGCCAATCTGGCCGGCCGAGTTGTCCAGGTGCTTGGTTGTCAGATCAAGGGTACCGTCAGTCGCCAGGCTGCCGCCCTTACTGTTGTTGAATTCGCCGGTGGTGACGTTCGATGCGGCCTTGGCGCTGACAATGCCTTTGTCGCTGTTGTCGAGGCTGCCGCTGACCAGCGTCAGACCTTTTTGCGAGGCGATCAACCCGCCCTGGTTTTGCAGCGCAGACGTCGTGGTGAGCGCCATGGCCTCGAGGCTGGACAGTTTGCCCAGTCGGTTGTCCAGAGTGCCGGCGGTGAGTGTCAGCGTTCCTTCGCTGCTGATCAGGCCTTGCTGGTTGTCCATGGCGTTGTCGAAGGTCAACACTAGGTTGTTCTGGCTGACAATTTTGCCGGCGACGTTGTTGAGCCCGATGCCGTTGAGCGTGCTCGCGCCCTTGCTGAAGATCAGGCCTGCGGTCTGGTTGATGATCTGATCGACCTTCAGTGCCAGGGTCGTGTCAGACAGCACCTTGCCGCCGTCGCTGTTGTTCAGGCTCTTGCCATTGACCTGCATGTCGGCCTGGCTGGACAACGAACCGCCGCGGTTGTCGACCTGTTCGACGTTGACCGTCAGCGACTTGAGGGACGCGACAAGGCCGTTTTTCTGGTTGTCCAGGGTTTTGCCGGAAAGCTTCAGATGACCTTCGGCAACCAGTTCACCGCCCTGCTGACTGAGGGAGTCGATATTCGCTTCGACGTCGCCCTGGCTTGAGATCCGGCCTGCATCGTTGGCGACCTCCTTGGCCTTGAGGCTCATCAGGCCGCTGGCCGTCAGCCAACCACCGTTGCGGTTGTCCAGTTTGTTGCCGTCAAAGGTCAGTGCAGCCTTGCTTTCGAGGCGGCCCTTATCGCGGTTATCCATCTCGGTAACCAACAACTTCACCGCCTGATCCGCGCGAATCACGCCCGCGCGGTTGTCTGCATTGCTGCTGCTGACCGTCAGCGTGTTGAGGCTGGAGATCTTGCCTTCACGGTTGTCCAGGCGTGTGGCTTGTACATCCATTACGCCGTTGGCCTGGATCAGCCCTTTATTCTGATTGTTCAGCAGGCCACTGACCCGGGTGGTCAGTTGACCTTCACTGCTCAGCTCACCTTGTTGGCTGTTATCGAGGTTTTGTGCCCGGACGGTCAGAGCGTTTTTTCCTGCGAGAGTGCCGCCGATATTGTTGATCGTGCCGCTGGCGGTGATATCCAGTAAACGTCCGGCCATTACCAGACCGGCGACGTTATCCAGCGAGGCCATGTTCAGGGTTGCATTAGCCAAGCTGGTCAACTCACCATTGCTGTTGTTCAACTGACCGATCGTGCTCGTCAAATTACCCGTGCTGTTGATCACCCCGTTAGTGTTGAAGACCTGATTGGCCGTCACATTCAGCGTACCGCTGCTCAATACCCGGCCGTTGTTCTGGTTGTCCAAAGTCCCGACAGTGATGTTGGTGGTTTGCCCGGCGCTCAACGTGCCGCCCTGGTTGCTCAATGTCTGGCTGGTATTGACCGTCAGGTTGCGGCTGGCCACCACGCTCTTGCCGGTGTTGTTGAAGTTCTGCGCGCTCAGGCTCACATCACCTGTGGCATTACGGCTGGTGTCGGCGTTGACCCCTGCCTCGATGACGCCGTTGTTGGTCAATACACCACCGGCCGTCAGCGCGATGCTGTCCCGGGCGGCGAGGGTTTGCTGGTTGGTCAGGTTGCCTTGGGTTTGCACGTTGACGGCGGTGCCGGCGTAGACCGGGCCGCGTGCATCGAGGCTGGCGGCTTTGACGTTGACGGCGCCGTTCGTGGCGGAGGTGTCGACCAGGCTCAAGTGCCCGTTGGCATCGAGCTGGATGTCGCCACCGCTGGCGATCAGTTTGCCGTCGAGTTTCACCCCGACCCCGGCTTCGGTGCCCACCAGTTTGATCGCCCCGGCGTACATGCCACCCAACGCCGAAGAGTCGATCGCCAGTTGTGGTTTGGCGCTGCCGTCATCGGCACGCGCAGTGGCGTTGAGGCTGTCGGCGTTGACGTCGTTACGACCGGCAATGATGGTCAGGTTTTTCGCCTGAATCTCGGCGTTGATCTTCGCGCTGCGGGTGATGATTTCGAAGCGGTCGACGTTGTTGGCGTTCAGCCCGGCGCCGTCGATGGTGACGCTGCCCTGATCGACCTGGAAGCGATCGAGACGTCCGTTGTCCAGCATCGGTTTGCCGGTGGTCAGGGTCACGCGCGGGGTGTTGATGAAGCCGCAGCCGTTGCAGCTGATGCCGTAGGGGTTGGCGACGATGACCCGCGCCGACTGCCCCGCCACTTCGGTGTAGCCGCGCAACTGGCTGGGGCTGCCGCCGACCACTTCGTTGAGGATGGTTTGTGCGGCGACTCCGTTGGTCAGGTTCGGGTTGCCGACGATGATCCCGCCCAGTTGCGTCGCGCCGGTCTGATTGGCGACGTTGTTGAGGATCACCCCCTGGCTGCCGACGTTGTAATCGTGGAACTGGTTATGCGACAGGCCCGTGCCGTTGGGCGTGGCGATTTGGATGATCGGCACGCCATTGCCCGCCTGGCCGAGGCTGGTGCCGGGCGTGGCCACCACGATCCCGTCGGCCTGGGCCCACATCGGCTGCCAGAACATGACGTTGGCCAGCAGGAACGCCAACCCGCGCTTGGGCATGCCCCAGAAGTGCTCACGGTTTTTGACCGCAGCCGAGGGCTGGCCAGCGAGGAAAGCGAAGTGGCGAACGTCCATATCAGTGTTCTCGAAGAAGCGTAATTAGAGGAAGAAATCCACGCGGAAATAGATCGGCGCTTCGCGCTCGGTCAGCACGTCAGGGCGTTCCAGGGAATGGGCAAAGGTCACGCTGGCGGCCAGATGCTGACCCCGGGCGAACAGCTCCACCGAGTCGCTGGACATGCGCCCGTGCTGATCGCCGTTATAGCGGTCGCCACGGATCACACCCTGGTCGTAACCGAGGCTGGTGCCGTACTCGGCGAACACCGGGCGCAGCCATTCCAAAGTGATCGGACGGCTCCAGCGCAGGTCGCTACGCCAGTAACCACCGCTGTCGCCGGACAACGACTGGTCCTTGTAACCGCGGATCGACGACTGCCCGCCGAGGCTGGTGCGCTGCGGGCTGAACAGCACGTCTTCGCTGCGCTGCCCGGTCATCAGGCTGCTGAAAGTGAAGGACTCGCCCCACAGCTTGAACGGCTGCAAATAACTCGCGGTGGCGGTGTATTTGCGGTAACGGGCGTCCGGCTCGCCGGGGCCTGGATCACCGTTGCCCTGCGCGTCCAGGATGCCGATGCCTTCCTGCATGCCCAGGTCGAGGTTGACGAAGGCACTGCCGATCCGCCGACCGTGGTTGATGCCGAACTGCGCTTCGCTGAGGCGGTTGCTGCTCAGCCTGAGTTTGCTGTCTTCGATGAAATTGTTGGTGCGCAGGTACGAGAGGCCGGTGCTGAGGGAGGTCTTGCTCAGGGCGTCGCGATGGATCACCCGCTCGGCGCGCAACTGGTGGTTTTCGCTGTCGCCGGTCTGCTTGAAATTGAAGCCGTTGGCCTGGGCTTGCGAGCGGTACTCGCTCTGGCTATAGGTGTAACTGAAGTTCCACCAGCCCCACGGCAGGCTGTAATTGAGCATGGCGTTGCTGGAGGTGTGCTGGTGATCGGTCATCGCATCGTGACCGCCGCGCAGCATCAACTGGTCGGCCAGGCCCAGCGGGCTGTCCCAATCGAACGTCGTGCCCCACTGTTGCTCGCCGGTGCTGCGCTGGCCGTCGTTACTGCGCGACAACCCGGCGCGCCACGGCTTCTGCGGGGTGTTCTTGACCAGCACTTCACTGCCACCGACGTTCTTGCCCGGCGACAACTCCATCTGCGCCTGATTCGACGGCAAGCGGTTGAGCTGATCCACCATCTGCTCGATTTCCCGCAGATTGACCAGCTCCCCGCTCTGGCCGGGGAAAGCCATCCTCAGTTCACGGTCCGACAGCTGGCTGCCCTCCGCGCCCTTCAACCCTTCGAGCCGGCCCTCGACCACCAGCACCTTCAGATGCCCAGCGGACAAATCCTGCTGCGGCAAGTAGGCACGGCTGGTGACCAGGCCCTTCTCGATGTACAGATCGGTGATGACTTTCAGCAACTCGTTGAGCTGCGTAACGCCCAGGCACTGGCCGATGTAAGGCTTGAGCAGGCGATTTTTCTCGCCGTCCGAAAGACTGTCGGCGCCTTTGAGTTCGATGTCCTGGATGGGGAAACAACGGGCGTCGGCCGGGGCCGTCGGAGGCGCGGGTTTGGCTGCCTTGCCGGGCAGTTCCTTGAGCTCCTCGAGACGCCGACGCTGCTCGTCGAGCAAGCGATCCTGACGTTCGCGGATCAAATCGGTTTCACCGGGGGTGGGGGCGGCGTGAGCAAGATTCAGCGGAGAAAGGCACAGCAAAGCCAGGCACAACCTCGCCACGAGGGCGGGTGGGTACATGTTCGATCCCTCGAATGGAGACTGATAGCAAAATAGTGGCGCGATATTAGATGGCCACTATTTTGGCGTCAACAAATGGATCCATTCTGGTGGGGAGGTCGACGAACGGTAGGATTGGCGATAAGAATTAGTAAATCTCCTCTGCCAACCTCGAAAACATACCCTGCGGTTCTCGGAAGCTGAACTTTTCACACCCCTCGCCCCTCCACCGGATAACCCGCCTTAACCGGAATCTGAGACTCAACCTATGAAAACCCTGCTAAAAATCACCCTCGCCGCCATCCTCACCTGCGCCCTCCCCGTTTGGGCCTGCCCTCCCGAGGAAGCCACTGCCAAGCGCGAACAACTGGCCAAGGAAGTCGCCAAGATCACTGAGCAGAACCCGGCCAAGGCCAAGGAGATCAATGACGAGTTGCAGAAGATGGACCTGGAGACGGCCAGCAAGGATTTGCCGGACAAGTGCCAGTTGATCGATCAGCGTTTGAAGGAGTTGGAATCGGCGAAGAACAAAGCCGGGGGTTAGACGGCAAGATCTTTTGACGAAAAAAAACCCGGACACTGTCCGGGTTTTTATTGGATCGCTACGGCGCTTTATTCAGCCGCCGGCGCTTGCGGCTTGCGGCGTTTCAAAGGCGCCATGCCGTCCTTGCTGACCAGCGACAGGGCGTCGGTCTTCGGGCGGTTGGCGATCTTGCGCTTGGTTGGGGCCTTGGCGCCGGTTTTCTTCTTGTCGCCCTTGGCGTCGACCTTTTTCTTCTTCACGCCAACGGCTTTGCCCGAGGCCTTGACCTTTTTGGGTCCCCCGTAGGTGCCTTTGACTTCCTTGATGGTGCGGCGCTCGAAGCTCTGCTTGAGGTAGCGCTCGATGCTCGACATCAGGTTCCAGTCGCCATGACAGATCAGCGAGATGGCCAGGCCATCGTTGCCGGCGCGGCCGGTGCGACCGATGCGGTGAACGTATTCGTCGCCACTGCGCGGCATGTCGAAGTTGATTACCAAGTCCAGGCCGTCCACGTCCAGGCCACGGGCGGCGACGTCGGTGGCCACGAGGATTTTCACCCCGCCCTGCTTCAGGCGGTCGATGGCCAGCTTGCGGTCTTTCTGGTCTTTCTCGCCGTGCAGGACGAACGCTTTGTATTCCTGTGCCACCAGGCGGCCGTAGATACGGTCGGCCATGGCCCGGGTGTTGGTGAAGACGATGGCCTTCTGGTAGGTCTCGTTGGCCAGCAGCCAGTTCACGATCTGTTCTTTGTGCTGGTTGTGGTCAGCGGTGATGATTTGCTGACGGGTGGTGTCGTTCAGCTGGCTGACCGCGTTGAGCTGCAAGTGCTCAGGGTTGTTCAGGACCTTGGCGATCATCTCGCGCAAGCCCGAACCGCCGGTGGTGGCGGAAAACAGCATGGTCTGCTGGCGGTTGGTGCACTCGTCCACCAGACGCTGCACGTCTTCGGCAAACCCCATGTCGAGCATGCGGTCGGCTTCGTCGAGCACCAGCACTTCGACTTCCTTGAGGTCGAGGTTGCCGGCGTTCAGTTGCTCGATCATCCGGCCCGGCGTACCGATAAGGATGTCCGGCACCTTGCGCAGCATGGCGGCCTGGACCTTGAAGTCTTCACCACCGGTGATCAGGCCGGACTTGATGAAAGTGAACTGCGCGAAGCGCTCGACTTCCTTGATGGTTTGCTGGGCCAGCTCGCGGGTCGGCAGCAGGATCAGGGTCTTGATGCTGACGCGGACTTTGGCCGGGCCGATCAAGCGGTTGAGGATCGGCAAAACGAAGGCTGCGGTTTTGCCGCTGCCGGTTTGCGCTGTCACCCGCAGGTCACGCCCTTGGAGCGCCAGCGGAATAGCCGCTGCTTGCACAGGCGTTGGCTCGACAAATTTAAGCTCGGCCACGGCTTTGAGCAGGCGTTCGTGCAGGGCGAATTGGGAAAACACGGGTGCTACCTCGAAGAAATACAAAAAAACAGCTGCATAGGGTAACGGTTTCGAGCGCGAAGGCCGAGTTTCTTTATACAAACGGCTGCAAACAGTGGCTTTTTTGTTGCCTGATTTGTCTCAAAACGTCATCCGCAACCTCTTAAATGCTCTAATCGCCCCGTCGCGCCCTACAGAAGAAGCGTTTTCACCCATGGATATCAAACAGCTCTGGCTCAACGCCCAAGACCTCTGGGGTGCCCTCGATCAGCACCCGCTCCTGCATTCCACACTCGCGCTGATGTTGCTGCTGGTGGTGGCGCTGGTGCTCGGACGAGTGGCGCGTTACCTCATTCTTCATGCGACCAAAATGCTCGGCCGTCAGCCGGCGTTGCACTGGATCAACGATTTCCGCCACAACAAGGTGTTTCATCGCCTGGCGCAAATGACGCCATCGTTGGTGATCCAGTTCGGCCTGCACCTGGTGCCGGAGTTGGGCAAGACCAGCCTGAACTTCCTCGGCAATGTGGCGCTGGCGTTCACCATCCTGTTCCTGGTGCTGGCGATCAGCGCGTTGCTCAATGCCCTGCTGGACATCTATGCCCGCACCGAACACGCCCGCACCCGCTCGATCAAGGGCTACGTGCAACTGACGAAAATGGTGTTGTTCGTGTTCGGCGCGATCATCATCGTCGCCACATTGATCGACCGTTCGCCGCTGTTGCTGCTGTCGGGTCTGGGCGCCATGTCGGCGGTGATTCTGTTGGTCTACAAGGACACCCTGTTGTCATTCGTCGCCAGCGTGCAACTGACCAGCAACGACATGCTGCGGGTCGGCGACTGGATCGAGATGCCGCAAGTCGGTGCCGACGGTGACGTGGTGGACATCACTTTGCACACGGTCAAGGTGCAGAATTTCGACAAGACGATTGTGTCGATCCCGACCTGGCGCCTGATGTCCGAGTCGTTCAAGAACTGGCGCGGCATGCAGCAATCCGGCGGACGGCGGATCAAGCGCAGCCTGTTCATCGACGCCAGCGGCGTGCGGTTTATTCGTGATGATGAAGAGCAGAAACTGTCCCAAGTGCATTTGCTGACCGACTACATGAGCCGCAAGACAGCCGAGCTCAAGGCCTGGAACGAAGCCCAGGGCAACGTCGCGGCGATGGCGGCCAACCGTCGGCGGATGACCAACATCGGCACCTTCCGCGCCTATGCGCTGGCGTATCTGAAAAGTCACCCGGAGGTTCAGCAGAACATGACCTGCATGGTGCGGCAGATGCAGACGACGGCGCAGGGGATTCCGCTGGAAATCTACTGCTTTACCCGCACCACCGCGTGGGCGGATTACGAGCGGATTCAGGGGGATATTTTCGATTATCTGCTGGCGGTACTGCCGGAGTTCGGATTGAGTCTTTATCAGCAGCCGAGTGGCGGGGATTTAAGGGCCGGATTGCTTCCGGCCATGTTAGGCGCGAGCCACATTCCGGAGCCGGAAAAACACATCATGTAAACACCGCCCCTGTGGAGCGAGCGGTGCGGCGATCCGACTTGCCCGCGAAGGCGGAGTGTCAGTCAACATAGTTATCGACTGATACTCCGCCTTCGCGGGCAAGCCATGCTCCTACAAGGGTAACGGTGTTATTTGACCTGACGCTGCGGCGCCTTGTGCACCATGGTGTAGGCGTAATCCACGCCCATGCCATACGCGCCGCTGTGCTCCAGCACCAGTTCCATCACCGCCTCGTAAGTGTCTTTGTGTGCCCAGTCACGCTGGTATTCCAGCAGCACTTGTTGCCAGGTGACCGGCACCGCGCCTGCCTGAATCATCCGCTGCACCGACATGTCGTGAGCTTCTTTGGTGGTGCCGCCAGACGCGTCGGTCACAATGTACACCTCGTAGCCTTCAGCCAGGGCTTCCAGCGCCGGGAAGGTCAGGCAGACTTCAGTCCAGAGCGCGGCAATGATCAGCTTCTTGCGGCCGGTGGCTTTCACCGCGTCAACCAGCGCCTTGTCTTCCCAGGAGTTCATCGAAGTGCGCTCGATCGGCTTCTGCTCTGGGTGAACAGCCAGCAACTCCGGCCAGATGAAGCCGCTGAAGCTTTCGGTTTCAACTGAGGTGTAGATCGTCGGCACGTTGAAAATCTTCGCGGCCTTCGCCAGCCCCACGGTGTTGTTCTTCAGGGTCTGACGGTCGATCGACTGCACGCCGAACGCCATTTGCGGCTGGTGGTCGATCAGGATCAGGGCGGAGTTGGTTGGGTTGAGCAATTCACGGTTAGACATGGCGCGTTCCTTTTGATGTCGATTTGTTTAATGAGTATTGGGTGAGTCACTTGCCTCAAGCTGTTTGCTTGCTGGCTTGGAAGTAACTTTACGGGCTAGATAAAAAAGGGACAATTCCCTAAAATTGAGAATAATTGATTCTAAAAAAGGGACAATCGTGGATCGGATCGAATGCATGCGCGCCTTTGTCGTGACGGTTGGCGAGAACGGCTTCGCAGCTGCCGCTCGCGCGATGGACGTGCCGCGATCAAAGGTGAGTAAACAGATTCAGGCGTTGGAGGAAGCAATCGGCGTGCAATTGCTGCAGCGCACCACGCGCAGCCTGCACTTGACCGAGGCTGGCGCCGAGTATTTCGAGGCGGCGCGGGAGGTGTTGTCCGCGCTGGACGAGGCGGAGCAGCGCGCTCGAGACGGCATCGGCGAGCTACGTGGGGTGTTGCGGGTGAATGCGCCGATGTCGTTCGGCCTGCATCGCCTTGGACGGTTGATTCCGCTGTTCCATGAGCAGCATCCGAACATCGAGCTTCAACTGGTGCTCAGCGATCAACAGGTCGATCCAGTGCGTGGCGGCTTCGATGTGACGATTCGCATCGCCAGCATGCCAGACTCGACCATGATCGCCCGGCAACTGGCACCGGCACCGCGGATCATGGTGGCCTCCCCCGCCTATCTGGCGCGTGCAGGCATACCGCGGACCCCGCAAGACTTGCGCGCGCATCAATGCCTGAATTACGGGTATCTGCAAAGCGGCGTGAGCCTGCAGTTGTGCAATGGCAAGGAGACGCAACGGGTCAACGTTTCCGGCCCATTGCACGCCAACAACGGCGACTTGCTCGCTCAGGCCGCCGAAGCCGGGATGGGCATCGCCCTGCTGCCTGATTTCATTGTGGAAGACGCGTTGGCGGCAGGCCGGCTGGTGCCGGTGCTGTGCGAGTGGCAGGCACCAGCGATTACCATCAACGCGGTTTACCCTTCCTCGCGTCGCGTACCGCAAAAGACCCGGGCGTTTATTGAGTTTCTGGTGGCGCAGTTGGCGCCGAATTAACCCGGTTTAGTGTGCAATGACGGGTTGGCGTACACCCAACCGGCTGATCCACACCGCCGCCAGAATGACCGATCCACCCAACAACAACCGCCCCAACTCTTCATGCTGATTCCAGATCAGCAAATTGATCAGCAACCCCACCGGCACATGCAGATTATTCATCACCGCCAGCGTCCCGCCATTCACCAGGCACGCGCCCTTGTTCCACCAGTACAAGCCCAGCGCGGTCGAGACCAGACCGAGGAACAGCAGCACGCCCCATTGCAGCGGCGCTTCGGGCAGGAAGTTCTGTTTGCCGAACAGCAGAAACGCCGGCAACGCCACCGCCAATGCGCCCAGATAGAAGTAGCCGAATCGCCGATAATGCGGCAGATCGCTCGGATGGCGGGCCACCAGATGTTTATAGAGCACCTGCCCGGCGGCGTAGGTGAAGTTGGCCAGTTGCAGCAACAAAAAGCCCATGAAGAAGTCCGGATTGATCCGGTCGTAGCGAATCACTGCCGCACCCGCCACGGCCACCAATGCCGCGATCAAGGCCCACGGATTGAAGCGCCGGTTCAGCGCGTCTTCGATCAGGGTCACGTGCAGCGGCGTGAGGATGGTGAACAGCAACACCTCCGGCACCGTCAGCACGCGGAAGCTCAAATACAAACAGACATAGGTCACACCGAACTGCAGCGCGCCGATCAGCAACATCCCGCGCATGAACGCCGGCTCGACCTGACGCCAGCGAGTCAGTGGAATAAACACCAGCCCCGCCAGCAGCACTCGCACAAGCACCGCGAAGTAGCTGTCGACATGACCGGCCAGGTATTCGCCGATCAAACTGAAGGAAAACGCCTGGATCAGCGTGACAAAAAGTAGATAGCCCATGCTCGCCTCGTTTCGAATGGCGGCGACGATAGCGGTTTTTGCCCGTTATCGCGAACGCTCAGCCAACAACAAGCCCGGTCCCACAGAATCATCAGCGCCCACTAAATCCCAGGCAAAAAAAAGCCCGATCTCGCTAAAGCGTTCAATCGGGCTAGAGCACTCAGGAGCAATAAGTGCAAAGGGAGGTTCGATGCGCGTGCAGGCTTGAAGGGTCGCGCCAGGTCACTAGACCATCCAGCGATTATCTGGCGATTAACGACTCAGGCGACCTGGGCCAGTTTGGCGTTGGCCTGGTTCAGGCCTTTCTCCTGGAAGTCGCCGCCCAGGTTCATGCCTTCGGCGTGAATGAACGTGACGTCGTGGATGCCGATAAAGCCCATGACCTGACGCAGGTAAGGTTCCTGATGATCCGCGGTGCTGCCGGCGTAGATCCCGCCGCGAGCGGTCAGCACGTAGGCGCGCTTGCCGCTGAGCAAACCTTGCGGACCGGTTTCGGTGTACTTGAACGTCACACCGGCACGCAACACGTGGTCGAGCCAGGCTTTCAGGGTGCTCGGAATCGCGAAGTTGTACATGGGCGCTGCCATCACCAGCACGTCGGCGGCCAGCAGTTCGTCGGTCAATTGGTTGGAGCGTTCCAGCGAGGCCTGTTCGATCTCGTTGCGTTGTTCGACAGGTTTCATCCAGCCGCCCAGCAGGTTGATGTCCAGGTGCGGCACCGGGTTGACGGCCAGGTCACGGACGGTGATCTGGTCGGCCGGGTGTGCGGCTTTCCATTGGCTGATGAAGGTCTGGGTCAGCTGGCGGGAAACCGAGTCTTGCTGACGGGCGCTGCTTTCGATGATCAGAACGCGGGACATGGGATGTAGCCTCCATCTGAGAATGCTGTAGGTCGATGGAGTGAAGGTTAAACAGAGTCATATCGATGAAAAAGCGCAAATAACTGCTATAAAGCATCGATAAATTCGTTTATAAGCGAAGCATGCCCAGCCGACGTGCTCCGCTTGAGGTCATTTCGGGGTGCAAGTCAGGTCGATACGCAGCTTGATGATGGTGCGGGTGAACTTGGCTGTGGCGTTTTTGTGTTTGCCGGCGGGTACGTCGATCTTGCGGGTGCGTGGCGCTTCCGGGCCGTTATTGAAAACCACTTTGCAAGTGACGTCGGTGTCGCCGTAGTTGTTGACCTGAATGGAGCCGATGTCCGCGTCCGTGTCGTAGGCGTTGTAGTCGATTTTCAAACCGTTGAGCTGTTTAGTGACATCGATCGGATAGGCAAACGCAGTCAGCGGCAAGATCGCCAACGCCGCACAACCCGCTATCACACAACAAAGTTTTTTCATTCGGCAGTCTCCAGTAAGAACTGCCAGCTTAGGACAAGAGGAGCTCAACATGAAAGCGCCCCGCGTGACCCTTGATCAATGGCGAACGTTGCAGGCCGTGGTCGATCACGGCGGTTTCGCCCAGGCCGCCGAAGTGCTGCACCGTTCGCAATCGTCGGTCAGTTACACCGTAGCGCGCATGCAGGACCAACTCGGCGTGCCGCTGTTGCGCATCGATGGCCGCAAAGCGGTGCTCACCGAGGCCGGCGGCGTGCTGCTGCGCCGCTCCCGGCAACTGGTGAAACAGGCCAGCCAACTGGAAGACCTGGCCCACCACATGGAACAAGGCTGGGAAGCGGAGGTAAGGCTGGTGGTCGACGCCGCGTACCCGAGCGCCCGCCTCGTCCGCGCCTTGACCGCGTTCATGCCGCAAAGTCGCGGTTGCCGGGTGCGGCTGCGCGAAGAAGTGTTGTCGGGTGTCGAAGAGGTCCTGCTTGAAGGCGTCGCCGACCTGGCCATCACCGGTCTCAGTATTCCCGGTTACCTTGGCGCGGAATTGAGCGACGTCGAATTCGTCGCGGTCGCCCACCCTGAACACCCGCTGCATCGCCTGAACCGCGAACTGAACTTCCAGGACCTGGAGACACAGATGCAGGTGGTGATCCGCGACTCTGGCCGCCAGCAACCGCGAGATGTCGGCTGGCTCGGCGCGGAACAGCGTTGGACCGTCGGCAGCCTGGCCACCGCAGCGACCTTCGTCAGCAGCGGTCTGGGTTTCGCCTGGCTGCCCCGGCACATGATCGAGCGCGAATTGAAGGAAGGTACGCTCAAGCTGCTACCGTTGGACCAAGGCGGCAGCCGCAACCCGAGTTTCTATTTGTATTCGAACAAGGACAAACCCTTGGGCCCGGCCACGCAGATTCTCATTGAACTGCTGCGCACCTTTGATACCGCGCCGCTGGATGCGCCGTTCGCCGCGCCCGAACAAGCCTGACACGGAGTGTACCCATGGCCTATTTCGAACATGAAGGTTGCAACCTGCACTATGAGGAATATGGCCACGGCACCCCGTTGCTGCTGGTTCACGGGTTGGGCTCCAGCACCCTGGACTGGGAAATGCAGATCCCGGCGCTCGCCGCCCACCATCGGGTGATCGTGCCGGATGTACGCGGCCACGGGCGCTCCGACAAACCCCGCGAGCGCTACAGCATCGCCGGGTTCAGCGCCGACCTGATCGCGCTGATCGAACACTTGAACCTTGGCCCTCTACATCTTGTGGGGCTTTCAATGGGTGGCATGATCGCGTTTCAACTGGCGGTGGACCAGCCGCAACTGCTCAAGAGCCTGTGCATCGTCAACAGCGCGCCCGAGGTCAAACGGCGCAGCCGCAACGATTATTGGCAATGGTTCAAACGCTGGAGCCTGATGCGCGTGCTGAGCATGGGCACCATCGGCAAGGCCCTGGGCGCCAAACTGTTTCCCAAGCCGGAACAAGCTTCGTTACGACAAAAAATTGCGGCGCGCTGGGCAAAAAACGACAAACATGCTTATCTCGCCAGCTTCGATGCCATCGTTGGCTGGGGGGTTCAGGAACGACTTTCCAGGGTTTCCTGTCCAACCCTCGTTATCAGCGCCGACCGCGACTACACCCCGGTCGCGCTGAAAGAAACCTATGTAAAACTGCTGCCCGATGCGCGGCTGGTGGTGATCGCCGATTCGCGCCACGCCACCCCGCTGGATCAACCCGAACGCTTCAACCAAACGCTGCTCGAGTTTCTCACCGCAGTCGACACCACCACTCAGGATCACTGACCCATGCTGAAAAAAATCGCCCTCGTCGCCGGCTCCGTTCTGTTTGCCGCCAACCTGATGGCCGCCACGCCCGCCAAGGCACCCCACGTGCTGCTGGAGACCACCAACGGCCAGATCGAAATCGAACTGGACCCGGTCAAGGCGCCGATCAGTACCAAGAACTTCCTTGAGTACGTCGACAGTGGCTTCTACAACAACACGATTTTTCACCGCGTGATTCCGGGCTTCATGGCTCAGGGCGGCGGTTTTACGGCGCAGATGCAACAGAAAGAAACCAAGGCACCGATCAAGAACGAAGCCAGCAACGGTCTGCACAACGTACGTGGCACACTGTCGATGGCGCGTACTTCGAACCCGGATTCGGCCACCAGCCAGTTCTTCATCAACGTGGCCGACAACGCCTTCCTCGATCCGGGTCGCGACGCCGGTTACGCCGTCTTCGCCAAAGTGGTCAAGGGCATGGACGTGGTGGACATCATCGTCAACTCTCAGACCACTACCAAACAAGGCATGCAGAACGTGCCTGTCGACCCGGTGCTGATCAAGTCGGCCAAGCGCATCGACTGAGTACACCGGCAGTCTTGAGCGGTGGCCGGTCGATATCCGGCGCCGCTCATATCGTTTAAAGGAGAGCCCGTTCGCGGGCGGAGAACCGATGCTTTATCGCCGTTTCGAAAAACTGATCGACATTTTCCGCGACGCCCCGACGGCGGCTCCACCGAGCCGGGTTCTCTCTTTCTATACCTACTACCTCAAGCAGGTCTGGCCAATCTTCGCCGTTTTGTTGGTCGTCGGCCTGTTCGGCGCGCTGATCGAAGTGGCGCTGTTCAGCTACCTGAGTCGCATCATCGACCTGACCCAGAGCACATCCAACGTCGACTTCTTCAAGGTCCACGGCGTGGAATTGGCCTGGATGGCGGCGGTGGCGCTGATCCTGCGCCCCTTGTTCCTCGCCCTGCATGACATGCTGGTGCACCAGACCTTGAGTCCCGGCATGACCAGCCTGATCCGCTGGCAGAACCACAGTTACGTGCTCAAACAGAGCCTGAATTTCTTCCAGAACGACTTCGCCGGGCGCATCGCCCAACGCATCATGCAAACCGGCAACTCCCTGCGCGACTCTGCCGTGCAAGCGGTGGATGCGCTGTGGCACGTGCTGATCTACGCGATCAGCTCGCTGGTGCTGTTCGCCGAAGCCGACTGGCGCCTGATGATCCCGCTGCTGATCTGGATCGCCGCCTACATCGGCGCGCTCTACTACTTCGTGCCGCGGGTGAAGGAGCGTTCGGTGGTGTCCTCCGATGCGCGCTCCAAACTCATGGGCCGGATCGTCGACGGCTACACCAACATCACTACCCTCAAGCTGTTCGCCCACACCAACTTCGAACAGCAGTACGCCCGCGAAGCCATCGCGGAACAAACCGAAAAAGCCCAACTGGCCGGCCGTGTGGTCACCAGCATGGACGTGGTCATCACCAGCATGAACGGCCTCTTGATCGTCGGCACCACCGGGCTGGCCCTGTGGCTGTGGACGCAGTCGCTGATCAGCGTGGGTGCGATTGCCTTGGCCACCGGGCTGGTGATCCGCATCGTCAACATGTCCGGCTGGATCATGTGGGTAGTCAACGGCATTTTCGAAAACATCGGCATGGTCCAGGACGGTTTGCAGACCATCGCCCAACCGGTCAGTGTCACCGACCGCGAACAGGCAAAACCCTTGGCGGTGGCCCGTGGCGAGGTGCGTTTCGAACACGTCGATTTCCACTACGGCAAGAAGAGCGGGATCATCGGCGGCCTCAACCTGACCATCAAGCCCGGCGAAAAAATCGGCCTGATCGGCCCCTCCGGCGCCGGCAAATCGACGTTGGTCAACCTGCTGCTGCGCCTGTATGACGTGCAGGGCGGGCGGATCCTCATCGACGGCCAGAACATCGCTGAAGTCGGCCAGGAAAGCCTGCGCGAACGCATCGGCATGATCACCCAGGACACTTCGCTGCTGCACCGCTCGATCCGCGACAATTTGCTGTATGGCAAACCCGACGCCACCGACGCCGAACTCTGGGAAGCGGTGCACAAGGCCCGTGCCGACGAGTTCATCCCGCTACTGTCGGACTCCGAAGGCCGCACCGGTTTCGATGCCCATGTCGGTGAGCGCGGGGTGAAACTCTCCGGTGGCCAGCGTCAGCGGATCGCCATCGCCCGGGTGCTGCTCAAGGACGCGCCGATCCTGATCATGGACGAAGCCACTTCGGCACTGGACTCGGAAGTTGAAGCAGCAATCCAGGAAAGCCTCGAAACCCTGATGCAGGGCAAAACCGTGATCGCTATCGCTCACCGTCTCTCGACCATTGCCCGGATGGATCGGTTGGTGGTGCTGGAAAACGGCAAGATCGCCGAAACCGGCAGCCACGCCGAACTGCTGGCCCATGGCGGTTTGTATGCACGGCTGTGGCAGCACCAGACCGGCGGGTTTGTCGGGATCGATTGAACCGCGATCTTGGCGCCATCAGCCACACAGAAGAACACCAGAAACCGCCAGAACCCGCAAACCACGGGCTCTGGCGGTTTTTATGGTCACTGGAATTCCGTAAAAACCCTGCTGTACTCAGCCAGAGTACTGGAGATGGTTCTGTAGTCCATCTACCGGATGCACAACGACAGTGTTATCTCGATAGGGAAACTCGCTATGTCTTTGTTCAAACGTTCGGCTACAGAATTGGTAGGTACGTTCTGGCTGGTATTGGGGGGTTGCGGCAGTGCGGTTCTGGCGGCAGCGTTTCCAAACGTGGGGATCGGTTTACTCGGGGTGTCCCTGGCATTCGGTTTGACGGTACTGACGATGGCCTTCGCCATCGGCCACATCTCGGGTTGTCATCTAAACCCTGCGGTTTCGGTCGGACTGGTCGTCGGCGGACGCTTCCCTGCCAAAGAACTGCCCGCCTACATCATCGCCCAGGTGATTGGCGGGATCATCGCAGCGGCCTTGCTGTACTTCATCGCCAGTGGCAAACCCGGCTTCGAACTGACCAGCGGCCTGGCATCCAATGGCTACGGCGAACACTCGCCAGGTGGCTACTCGATGGCGGCGGGGTTTGTCAGTGAACTGGTGATGACCGCCATGTTCATCCTGATCATTCTCGGCGCCACCGATAAACGCGCCCCGGCCGGGCTGGCGCCCATCGCCATCGGCCTGGCGCTGACCCTGATCCATCTGATCTCGATTCCGGTCACCAACACCTCGGTCAACCCGGCCCGCAGTACGGGTCCGGCGCTGATTGTCGGTGGTTGGGCGATTCAACAACTGTGGCTGTTCTGGCTGGCGCCGATTCTGGGGGCGGTCATCGGTGGTGTGATGTACCGCTGGCTGGGCAAAGAAGACAGTTAATCTGCGCGACTGAGCCTGCAATCAACGGCGAAGATCAACCTTGTCGATAAGGCAAGGCAGTCTTCGCCTCTTCTGCATACCCCAGCACTCCGACACGTTCGCGCTCGAGGAAGTCTTTCACCGCCGACTTCAATCCCGGATGGCGCAGGTAATGCCAGGAATGGGTGATCACCGGTTCAAAGCCACGAATCAGTTTGTGTTCGCCCTGAGCGCCGGCGTCGAAACGCTGAAAGCCGTTGGCAATGGCGTAATCCATACCCTGATAGAAACAGGTCTCGAAGTGCAGGCGATCGAACTCCGCCAGGCACCCCCAGTAACGGCCATAAAAGCTGTCGCCGCCGACCAGGCTGAAGGCCATGGCCACCGGCCGTGAACCTTGTTTGGCCTGCACCACGCGAATCGACTCTGGCATGCGCTCGGCCAGCAGACTGAAAAATTCCCGCGTCAGGTAAGGCGTCTGCCGACGCACCGCGTAGGTATTGGCGTAGCAGGCGTACACGAAGTCCCACTGTGCCTGGGTCAGCTGCCGACCTTCCAGCCATTCGAAGTCGATGCCCTGCCCCGCCACTTGCTCACGCTCCTTGCGCATTTGCTTGCGCTTACGCGAACTGAGGGCGTCGAGGAAATCCTGAAAATCCCGGTAACCGCGGTTCTGCCAGTGGTATTGACAGCCAATGCGCTGTAACCAGCCAGCCTGTTCGGCCAACGCGGCGTCGGTGAATGGGTCAGTGAAGTTGATGTGGGCGCTGGAAAGTTTTTCTATCTCCAGATAACCCGGCAGGCTCTGCAAGAGTTCGAAACCGTCCTCGATCGTCGCCGCCAGTAAGCGCGGCCCGCTGACCGGACTGAACGGCACCGCCGTCAACAGTTTGGGGTAGTAGTCGATGCCCGCACGCTCACAGGCATCGGCCCAGGCATGGTCGAACACGTATTCGCCATAGGAGTGCCATTTGCGGTAACTGGGCAGCGCGGCGATCAGGCGCTCGCCTTCGACATGCAGCAGATGCTCGGGCTGCCAGCCGGAATGCGGGCCCAGGCTGCCGCTGTCTTCCAGTGAGCCGAGGAACGCATGGCGCAGAAACGGCTGATTCTCCGGCACCAGGGCATCCCAGGTACGGGCTGCGATTTGCGACAGTGTATGCAGACGTTGCAGCGGCATTTTCCTCTCCACATCTTGGCGTGACAGCTCCGCGAGTATCGCCGATCGCAGGGCGATCCACACGCGTCAATCCGATACAAGGCTCTGAATCGGGCATTTCGGAAACTTTTGTATCGTCATCGACCTGCCATCACTTCGCCACTGACCTGTCATAAACCATCGCGATACTGGCGCCTGTTTTTAGAGCGTCGGGTTCTACCCGGCCACTGTTTTCCGACCTTCAACCGTCGGTTGTGTCCAGGATGGTTCAGCCATCCCTCTCATCTTCGGAGATTGCTATGCGTCTTGCTTCCACGAAAACTGCGGCGGCCTTGTGCGGTGGCCTGTTGCTGGCCATGAGTGTTCCGGCCAGTGCTGCAGTCGACGCCAAACTGCTCGACATGCTCAAGGCTAACGGTTCTATTTCCCAGGCGCAGTACGTTGAACTGCAAGCCGAACTGGCCAAGGATCAGAAGGCTCAGCAAATCGCGCAGCAGGCGCAGCAAGAGACCAACGAACAAATAGCGGTCGCCGCGAAGAAAGCCAACGAGCTGAGTGCCTTCGACCAGAAGCTGGCCTGGGCCGCCAAGACCCAGTTCAAGGGCGACGTTCGCGTACGCCAGGAAACGGTCAAGATCGACGGCGAACCCAACAACGGTGGTCGTGACAAGGATCGTCAACGCATCCGCGCCCGTCTGGGTGCCTACAGCGAAATCAACCCGCAAGTGGACACCGGCATCCGCATTGCCACCGGCGGTGGTGACGATGCTCGCTCGACCAACCAGGACATGGACAACTACTTCGACAAGAAGCAGATCTGGCTGGATCTGGGCTACATCGACTACCACCCGGACGCCATCAAAAACCTGCATGTGATCGGCGGCAAGATGCTGCAACCGTGGGTCAGCATGGGTGATGTGATCTGGGACAGTGACATCAACCCGGAAGGTCTGGCAGTGACCTACAAATACCCGCTGGGCAGCAGTGCCGAACTGTTCGGTAGCCTGGGCAACTACAACCTCAAGGACAACGTCGACGGCGAAGGCGTGCAATTTCGTCACGACCTGCGTCTGACCGCCGGCCAGTTGGGCAGCCGTTTCGCCATCACCGACAACCTGAAACTGACCGTCGGCGGCAGCGTCTATGCCTACCAGAACGACGAAGACAGCCGTTGCACCGGCACCTCCACGCCATGCGCCCTGGCCGTCAACGGCAACTCGGCCAACAACGAGTTCCGCCTGTACGAAGGTTTCAGCCAGGTCGATATCGGCGGCTTGCCGATGCCGCTGTCGTTCTACGGCCAATATGTGAAGAACAACGATGCCGTGACCGATCAGGACACTGCCTGGCTGGTCGGTGCCAAGTCGAAAGTCTTCGGCCTCAACCTCGACTACAACTACCGCGACGTGCAGCGTAACGCCGTGGTCGGCGCCTTCACCGACTCGGACTTCGCCAACGGCACCACCGGTTCTCGCGGTCACAAGTTCAAAGTCGGTTACGACATCGACAAGAACTTCGCCCTCGGTGCGACTTACTTCCTGACCAAAGCCGACTTCTCCAGCCGTACCCAGCGTGATGCCAATACCAACACGCTGCAACTGGACGCGGAAGCGAAGTTCTAAGCTGCGAAGCAACACACTTCAAACGATGCGGTTTACATCCGGTCGTGTCGTTTGAAGAGGTTCAACAGTCTGGCGCGGGGCAACGATCCCCATCATCCGTTCGTTTCACCCGCGCCGGCCTGTGCTTTCCTTCAGGAACGATCTTTACGCCGCTGCGCCGCCAGCCGCTCGGCCAGCGCCTCCACATCCTCGACCGGCTTCTGCGGCATCACCCGCAAGGTCGCCTGCATCAACCGCATCTGCCGAATGAAACGCCGACAATTGGGGCAAAACATCAAGTGATGCCGCATCATCAAACGCTCGCGAAAACTCAACTGGCCATCGAGATAATCACTGGAGCGCGCCACTTGTTCCTTACAGGTCAGCATTCGCCGGTTTCCTCAAAATGTTCTACGGTCGCAAAGACCTTCAACCGTGCCCGATGCAGCAGCACACGAACATTGGAGAGCGAGATTTCCAGAAGATTACAGATCTCCTCCAACTCCAGCCCCTGTCGCTCGCGCAACAGCAAAACACTGCTTTGTAGTTCCGACAGGCTGAGCAGCGTGTGCTCCAGGCATTCGCGCAGTTCGTTTTCAGTCAACAACGCCTCTGGCGTGTCCTGATGCCAGGCAAACGGCGCCACCAGCCAATGACCATCGCTCGATGAAAAACGATCATCATCGATCGTGCCGTGAGGCGACGGCAGGTCATCGAGCAACACTTCCCGGCGGTTTTGCTTGTAGCGACTCTTGGCCGAGTTGGCGGTGATGGTCAGCAGCCAGGTCTTGAGGCTCGAACGCCCCTCGAATCCGCTCAGGTTGCGCACAACCGATAGCCAGGCATCCTGAACGATTTCGTCGGCATGCCGGTTACCCACAATAGCGTAGGCCACCGCACGCATGGCGCTCTGATAGGTGCTGACCAACTCTTTGAAAGCCTTTTGTTCACCTGCCAGCAAGCGCTCAAGCAGTTGCGCGTCGTTAGCCGCCATTAACAACCCCCTTGTTCTGACCTCGAAAATGAAAACAGCAGGACTTCGCCTGTAGGCATCGTCCTGCTGGAATTTCCGAAAATTACAGCCTTCCGACTATTTCGAATGTAGGAAAAGTCATCACAAGCCAGAGGAAAGAACAACAACCCCTTCGATCAACGTTTGCGCAATATCACGCTGCCAATCGAGTAACCAGCGCCGAACGAGCTGAGTACGGCCAGCGAACCGCTGACCAGATCGTCCTGATTCTTGTGGAACGAAATCACCGAACCGGCAGAGCTGGTGTTGGCGTAGGTGTCGAGAATCACCGGGGCTTCTGCTTCGGTGGCTTCGCGGCCCAGCAGCTTCTTGACGATCAGGTGGTTCATGCTGAGGTTGGCCTGGTGCAGCCAGAAACGCTTCACGTCACTGACGTTGAGCTGGTTTTCTTCCAGGTGCGTGGCGATCAGCTCGGCGACCATCGGGCAGACATCGCGGAACACCTTGCGGCCTTCCTGGACGAACAGCTTGTCGGGGGCACCGATGCCCTCTTCCGCTGCGCGGTTGAGGAAGCCGAAGTTGTTGCGGATGTTGTTGGAGAACTTGGTCAGCAGTTTGGTGCTGACCACGTCGAACTGGTACTCGGAGGTCGCCAGATCGGCGCGCTCGATGATCACTGCAGTGGCGGCGTCGCCGAAGATGAAGTGGCTGTCGCGGTCGCGGAAATTCAGGTGACCGGTGCAGACTTCCGGGTTAACCATCAGGATCGCCCGGGCCTGGCCCAGTTGCACGCTGTTGGCCGCGGCCTGGATGCCGAAGGTCGCCGAGGAGCACGCCACGTTCATGTCGTAACCGAAACCCTGGATACCCAGCGCTTCCTGAACTTCGATGGCGATGGCCGGGTAGGCGCGTTGCAGGTTGGAGCAGGCGACGATCACACCGTCGATGTCAGCGGCGGTCTTGCCGGCACGCTGCAAGGCTTGCTCGGCCGCGCCAATGGCCATCTGGCACAGCACCGACCACTCATCGTTGGAGCGCTCGGGCAAGCGTGGCGTCATGCGTTGCGGATCGAGGATGCCCTCTTTGTCCATGACAAAGCGGCTTTTGATGCCGGAGGCTTTTTCGATAAACGCTGCGCTGGATTCGGTCAATGCCTGGATTTCGCCGCGCTCAATGGCTTCGGCATTGTCGGCGTTGAACTGCGCGACGTAAGCGTTGAAAGACTGCACCAGCTCTTCGTTGGAGATGCTGTTGGCCGGGGTGTACAGCCCGGTGCCGCTGATGACGACGTTATGCATGGTCGTTTCTCTAATCTGTTCAGGCAGAAAGCGCTGGCACCGACGTACCAACACACAAAGGGTCTATCCCAGGTTCCGGACGCAAACCTGGCATCGCTTTATTCCGATCCGCCTGGGCCCGTGGAGGCTGAAAACCGCGGGGCCGGCGTTTATAGGCGCGAAGTTTGCCATAAACGCTGGCTTTTGGCGCCTTTTGCTGAGTCGAACTCATATCCGCTCCCACAGGGTTCAGGGCTCGACCTGGCTCCATTGCTTGCTCAAGCGCTTGTCGGAGATCGGCACCTTGGTTCCCAATTGCTGTGCGAACAGCGAAACCCGGTATTCCTCCAGCCACCAGCGATAAAGCTCCAGCTGCGGATCGCGCTTGCCTTCCTGGGCGTGTTTGTTGGCGCGGGTCTGGTATTGGGTCCAGAGGCCAGACAATTCTCCGCTCCAGACCCGGTCCTTCTGCACCTGGGCACCGAGTTTCTCGAAACGCTGTTCGACGGCCTTGAGGTAACGCGGCAGTTCCTTGAGCCACGGCATCGGCGTTTCCCGCACGAACCCCGGGTACACCAGGTGGCTGAGCTGCTGTTTGATGTCGTTCAAGGCCACGGCTTGCGCCAGGTCGATCTTGCCCTTGAAGCGTTTTTGCAGGCCGTGCCAGTGCTTGAGAATCTCCAGGGTCAGCCTGGCCAGACGCTCGGCGTGCTCGGTCCAGGCACCGCGCTTGCGTTCGGCCAGGGACGCCAGTGCGGCGCCATCGCGTGGCAACGGGTCTTCGCCGTCGAGGATGCAACTGTCCAGACTGGCCAGCAGAATGTCTTCCACCAGGCTGTCGATGCGCCCCAGCTCGCGGTACATCAGGCCCAACTCGGTCAGCCCCGGCAACTTGCCGCGCAGGAACTTCGCTGATTCCGCCAATTGCTGCATCAGCAAGCGCTGCAAGGCCCGGCGATGCTGGAACTCGGCTTCGGCCGGGGTCGAGAAACGTCCTTCCTTGACCGCCCCGGCCTCTTCCACCAGCGCCGGATACACCGTCATCGACAGTCCGGCGATCTTCTGCTGGGTTTTCTCGGCGACGGCGGCAAAGACTTTCGCCTCCACCGGTTGTTGGCTTTTCGCGGTTTGTGGCACGGCCAAGGCGGACTGGCTGGCCTCGGCAAAGCGTGCGGTCAACTCCGCCAGATCACGCCCTTCGCCAAGGAACTTGCCCTGGCCGTCGACGATTTCCAAGTTCATCCGCAAATGGCTTTCGACCTGCTGCGACGCTTCGGCCCAGGCCTCATCGCTGACCCGTGCGCCGGTCATGCGCAATAACTCGCGGCCCAGCGCCAGAGGCAATGAGCCCTCGCCAAAAGTCATGCGCTGCATCGCGGCTTTGACGAAATCCGGCACCGGCACGAAATTCTTGCGCAGGGCCTTGGGCAGGTTGCGCACCAGCGCAATGCACTTGGCCTCGATCACGCCCGGCACCAGCCATTCCAGACGTTCCGGCGGCAGCATCGGCAACAGCGGTGCTGGCACGCGCAAGGTCACGCCGTCACGTGGGTGATTGGGTTCGAAATGATAACTGAGCGCCAGCTCCAGATCGCCGATGTGCAGGGTGTCGGGGTAATGCGCGGCGGTGACTTCACTGGCTTCGCGGGCCAGCACGTCTTCTTCGCGCATGATCAGCAGCTGCGGGTCTTTCTGGCTGTTGATCCGGTACCAACTGTCGAAGGTCGCGGTCTGGTGGATCTCCGCCGGCAAGCGCGCATCGTAGAAGGCGAACAGGGTTTCTTCGTCGGCCAGAATGTCCCGGCGACGCGCCTTGGCTTCCAGTTCGTCGAGCTGTTCCAGCAGTTGCTTGTTGGCCGTCAGGCACTTGGCTTTGGATTGAATCTCACCACGCACCAAGGCTTCGCGGATAAACAACTCGCGGGACACCACCGGGTCGACCGGGCCGTAATGCACTGGCCGGCGTCCGACTACGATCAGCCCGAACAGGGTGATTTGCTCGAACGCCACGACCTGCCCACGCCTCTTCTCCCAATGGGGTTCGAAGTGATTTTTCTTGATCAGATGCCCGGCCAGCGGCTCGATCCAGTCGGCGTCGATCTTGGCGACCATCCGCGCGTACAGCTTGGTGGTTTCTACCAGTTCGGCGGTCATCAGCCATTGCGGGCGTTTCTTGCCCAGGCCCGACGACGGGTGAATCCAGAAGCGTCGCTGACGGGCACCGAGGTAATCGCCGTCTTCGGTTTTCTGGCCGATCTGGCTGAGCAAACCCGAGAGCACGGCTTTGTGCAGCTTAGGGTAATCCGCCGGCTCTTTGTTGAGACTCAGCTGCATGTCGCGGCAGATCAGGCTCAACTGGCGATGGGAATCGCGCCACTCGCGCAGGCGCAAGTAATTGAGGAAGTTCTTGCGGCACCAGTTGCGCAGCGGACTGGCCGTCAACGCTTGGCGCTGTTCTTCAAAACCTCGCCACAGATTGACCAGCCCGGCGAAGTCCGAGTCCACGTCTTTCCACTGGGCGTGGGCCTGATCGGCGGCTTGCTGACGCTCCGGCGGACGCTCGCGCGGGTCCTGGATCGACATGGCGCTGGCGACAATCAGCACTTCCTGCAAGCTGCCGAGCTTGGCCGCTTCCAGCAGCATGCGGCCCATGCGCGGGTCCACCGGCAGCCGCGCCAGTTGCCGGCCGAGCGGGGTCAGCTGGCTGTTGCGATCCACCGCCGAGAGTTCTTGCAGCAGGTTGAAACCGTCGCTGATGGCCTTGCCATCCGGCGGTTCGATAAACGGGAAATCAGTGATCTCGCCGAGGCGCAGATGGAGCATCTGCAGAATCACCGCCGCGAGGTTGGTCCGCAGGATTTCCGGGTCGGTGAATTCCGGGCGACCGATGAAATCTTCTTCGCTGTACAAGCGCACGCAAATCCCTGGCTCGACCCGCCCACAGCGACCTTTACGCTGGTTGGCACTGGCCTGGGAAATCGCTTCGATCGGCAAACGCTGGACCTTGGCGCGGTAGCTGTAACGACTGATGCGCGCGGTGCCGCTGTCGATCACGTAACGAATGCCCGGCACCGTCAGCGAGGTTTCCGCAACGTTGGTCGCCAGAACCACTCGACGCCCCGGATGCGACTGGAAAATCCGCTGCTGTTCGGCCGGCGACAACCGCGCATACAACGGCAGAATCTCGGTGTGCTTGAGCTGAGCCTTGCGCAGCATGTCCGCCGCGTCACGAATCTCGCGCTCGCCGGGCAGGAACACCAGCACGTCGCCGGGGCTCTTGCGCTCACTGCGTTCGAACGCGGCGATTTCGTCGAGGGTCGCCAGGATCGCTTGATCCACGGTCAGGTCATCCTCGACGCGGTTGCCCTCCTCGTCCTGCTCCAGGGTCAGCGGGCGATACCAGGTTTCCACCGGGAAGGTGCGGCCGGAGACTTCGACAATCGGCGCGTCATCGAAGTGTTTGGAGAAACGCTCCAGGTCGATGGTGGCCGAGGTGATGATGACCTTAAGGTCCGGGCGACGGGGTAGCAGGGTTTTCAGGTAACCGAGCAAAAAGTCGATGTTCAGGCTGCGTTCGTGGGCTTCGTCGACGATGATCGTGTCGTAGCGTTCGAGGTAGCGGTCGTTCTGGGTTTCCGCCAGCAGGATGCCGTCGGTCATCAGTTTGATCAGGGTGTTGGCATCGCTCTGGTCCTCGAACCGCACCTGATAGCCCACCAGCGCACCCAACGGTGTCGCCAGCTCTTCGGCGACCCGGCTCGCCACGCTGCGGGCGGCGATTCGACGCGGCTGGGTATGGCCGATCAGACCGTGCTGGCCGCGGCCGATTTCCAGGCAGATCTTCGGCAACTGGGTGGTTTTACCCGAACCGGTTTCGCCGGCAATGATCAGCACCTGATGTTTGAGCAGCGCCGCTTTGATTTCGTCGCGCTTGGCGGCGATCGGCAGGCTGTCATCGTAACGAATCACCGGCAGGCTGGCGCGCCGGGCCAACACCTGATCACAGGACGCCTGTGTGCGCGTCACCCACTGGGCCAGCTTGGCCTCGTCAGGTTTCTTGCGCAGCTCAAGCAACTGCCGCCGCAGCCGGTGGCGGTCGGCGAGCATGGCGTGATCGAGGTTTTTCAGCAGTTTGTCGATGGAAGGCGATTCGTCAGTCATCAGGTACGCAAAAGTCGTCTAGTGGCGCAGGAGGCGGATTGTCGCAGATTTGGCAGGGATTGCGGGTGGTCCTACAAGGGCGTTATGTTATTCGTTATCAAGGCCCTTGCGCCGATACGGAAACACATCAATCACCTTCCCCGCCCGAATCGCTTCCTGCAGCCCCTTCCAGTAATCGGCGTTGTACAGCTCGCCGTGCAACTGATCGAACAACTTTCGCTGCCCGGAATCGGCAAACAGAAACGGTGGAAACTCCTCGGGGAACACGTCCAGTGGCCCGATCGAGTACCACGGTTCGGAAGCCATTTCGTCTTCCGGTGTGCGCGGTTGCGGGATGTGGCGGAAGTTGGCTTCGGTCAGGAAACAAATTTCGTCGTAGTCATAAAACACCACACGACCGTGACGGGTGACGCCAAAGTTTTTCAGCAGCATGTCGCCGGGGAAAATGTTCGCCGCCGCCAGTTGCTTGATCGCCAGGCCATAATCTTCCAGCGCCTCGCGCACCTGCGCTTCGTTGGCGTGTTCCAGATAAAGGTTCAACGGCGTCATCCGGCGTTCGGTCCAGCAGTGACGGATCAGCACCGTATCGCCCTCCACCGACACCGTGGACGGCGCCACTTCAAGCAACTCCTCCAAGCATGCCGGCTCAAATTTGCTCAGGGGGAAACGGAAGTCGGCGAACTCCTGTGTGTCGGCCATGCGCCCGACCCGGTCGACGCTTTTCACCAGGCGATACTTTTCGATCACGGTGGCACGGTCGACGTTTTTCGACGGTGAGAAGCGGTCCTTGATGATTTTGAATACGGTGTTGAAGCCCGGCAGTGTAAACACGCTCATGACCATCCCGCGCACGCCGGGGGCCATGATGAACTGGTCGTCGGTGTTGGCCAGATGATTGATCAGCGCCCGGTAGAACTCGGACTTGCCATGCTTGTAGAAGCCGATCGAGGTGTACAGCTCGGCGATGTGTTTGCCCGGCAGGATGCGTTTGAGAAAGCCGATGAACTCCGCCGGTACCGGCACATCGACCATGAAATACGAACGGGTGAAGGAGAAAATGATCGACACCTCCGCCTCGTCGGTGATCAACGCATCGATCTGGATGCCCCGGCCTTCGCGGTGCAGCAGCGGAATCACCAATGGCCATTGATCGTCCTGGGTGAAGATGCGCCCCACCAGATAGGCGCCCTTGTTGCGGTAAAGCACCGAGGAAAACAGCTCAACACTCAGCTCCGGATCCTTGCAGACCCAATCCGGCAGGCTCTCGCGCAGTTGCGCTTCGAGACGGCGCAGGTCGCCGGGCAAGTCGGCGTAATCCTCGCTGAAGCGGTAGTCGGTAAAGATACTCGCGAGCATGCCGGACAACTGGCCATGGGGCTTGTAGGTGCGGGTTTGCGCCGCCCGGGCGCGGCGCAGGCTTGGCCGCGTGGTGTGGATGAACATGCAGCCGTCGCTGATCAGGTCGTGGCTGAACAACCCGCAGAAAATCGAGTTGTACCAGGTCTCGGACAGTTCATCGTCGAAGCGCAGGTCGATCAGGCTGATATAGGCGCTTTTGACCAGCGGCCAGCTGCTGACGTCCATCAGCACATCGGCGGCGAACGACTTATGCAGCCGCCCGACCGTTTCGCCGACTTTCTCTTCGTAGAGGTTGATCCGCGCCGCCGACGCGACTTGTGTCGCCTGCCACTGGGCTTGCTCGAAGCGGGCTCGAGCGCCGTCGGTGATCTGACGAAAATGCTCGCGGTAATCGTCAAAGCCATCGAGGATCATTCGGGCGATGTCGGCGGCTGGCCATTGCTGCGGCATGGTGAAACCTCTGCGGCTGTTCTTATCGTTGGAGCCTGAGCTTAGTGGCCCCGTGTGACGCAACGCAACCATTGCCTTGTACCCCGACTGGCGCGACACTTGCGCGCCGATCAAGGAAGGAAAGTGCTGTGAACCCCGTCGATATCCTGCGTTTGTTGTCACTTGCCGCCATTTGGGGGGCGAGCTTTCTGTTCATGCGCATTATTGCCCCAGTGATTGGCACAATCCCCACTGCCTTTTTCCGTGTATCGATTGCCGCCGTCGGGCTGCTGGTGATCCTCGGGCTGATGCGCATCAGTTGGGATTTCAAAGGCAAACTCAAGACGGTGATGCTGCTCGGAGTAATCAACTCCGGGGTTCCGGCGACCCTCTATTCCGTGGCCGCGCAAGTGCTGCCGGCCGGCTATTCGGCGATTTTCAACGCCACCACGCCGTTGATGGGCGTGTTGATCGGCGGGTTGTTCTTCCATGAAAAACTGACCGCCGCCAAGCTTGGCGGGGTGTTCCTCGGGCTGTTCGGCGTTGGCATCCTGACCCGTGCAGGCCCGGTGGCGTTCGATATGGAACTGCTGATGGGCGCATTGGCGTGCCTGATGGCCACCACCTGTTATGGCTTTGCCGGGTTCCTCGCCCGACGCTGGCTCGACCACGCCGGCGGCCTCGACAGTCGCCTTTCGGCTTTGGGCAGCATGCTCGGCGCGACGTTGTTGTTGCTGCCACTGTTTGGCTACAGCGTGATCAGCCAGCCACCGGCGAGCTGGGGCGGCTGGAGTGTCTGGCTGTCGTTGCTGGGGTTGGGTTTGGGCTGCACCGCGTTTGCCTACATCATTTACTTCCGCTTGCTCAGCTCGATCGGCCCGGTGAAGTCGATGACCGTGACCTTCATGATCCCGCCGTTCGGGGTATTGTGGGGGGCGCTGTTGCTGGATGAGCCGCTGTCGATGGCCCACCTTTATGGCGGGGTGTTGATTGCGGTGGCGTTGTGGTTGGTGTTGAAGCCGGCGGTGGTGAAGCCGGTTGAGGTGGTTGCCCGATAAAACGCCTTCGCAGGCAAGTCGGATCACCTAAAAGGCCCGGAGCTCATGAGCAAGCGCGCATAAAAAAACCGCTCCCAAGGAGCGGTTTTTTCATTCCATGGTCGGCCTCAACCGAACAACCAATACCCCAACAACGTCAACACCACCACCGCCAGCACCGGGCGCAGCACGCGATAGGCCTTGGGGTTGCGGCGCTTCCACTGCTTGACCACACCGCTGAATTTATCACTGAAAGTCTTGCTCCAGGCATAGGCCTGGTTGATCCCGCCAACGCGCTCATCGTCAAGGTTCTGCGGCGCAGTAGCGCGCCCCAGCCAGCCGCTGATCCAGCGATTGATGCGGGTCATCAGGCGGTTGCTCAAGGGGCGTTCGATGTCGCAGAACAGGATGACGCGGGTTTGCTCGGTTTCGTTCTTGACCCAGTGCACGTAGGTTTCATCGAACATCACGTCTTCGCCATCACGCCAGGCGTAGACCTGACCGTCGACGAAGATGCGGCAATCATCGGAGTTCGGCGTCGACAACCCCAGGTGATAGCGCAGGGAGCCGGCGAACGGGTCACGATGCGGGTTGAGGTGACTGCCACCGGGCAGCAGCGCAAACATGGCGCCTTTGACATTTGGGATGCCGCTGACCAAGGCCACGGTTTTCGGGCACAAGGTTTCGGCCGACGGCAGCGGTTTGTCGTACCACTTGAGGTAAAAACGCTTCCAGCCCTTCTTGAAGAACGAACCGAAACCGGCATCGTTATTCTTCTCGGCGGCGCGAATGTAGCCCTCGTCGAACAGGTGCATGGCTTCGTCGCGGATAACCTCCCAGTTGTCCCTGAGCACGTCGAGCTCCGGGAACTTGCTGCGGTCCAGATAGGGCTTGGACGGCACACCGGAGAACAGGTACATCAAGGCGTTATAGGGCGCGAACAGGGCCGAGTGATTGACGAACTGACGCAGGACCGGCAAACGCGCCTTGCCACGCAAATGCACATAGAGCGTGCTGCCGAGGAACAGCAGCAACACCGACGCCTTCGCGACAAAGGAAAAGCTCATCTACGACTCCTTGAGAATAGGAAACTCCGCACAACGCCTTTTACCCGACGTGGCAGTCGGCCATGATAAACACTACCGGCCTCGGGAAAAACCCGTATTACTCAACATTCAGTGTTAAGGATTGTGCAATAAAGCACTTCTTAACATAGGGTTCCTGAACGGGGGCTGACCTGAATCAACCCCTGATCGGCTTCAAAACAGCCATAAAATCTTATTGCTGATTTTCCTGTTCGGTAAACAAGTCACTGAACAGCATGCTCGACAGGTAGCGTTCGCCAGAGTCGGGCAGGATCACCACGATGGTCTTGCCCTGCATTTCCGGGGTTTCGGCCAGGCGTACGGCCACTGCCATGGCGGCGCCGCAAGAGATGCCGCTCAAAATCCCTTCTTCTTGCATCAAGCGCAGGGCCATCGCCTTGGATTCGTCGTCGCTGACCAATTCCACCCGGTCGACCATCGACAGGTCCAGGTTCTTGGGCACAAAACCAGCGCCAATACCCTGGATCTTGTGAGGGCTCGGTTTGATCTCTTCCCCGGCGATCGCCTGGGTGATTACCGGGGACACCATTGGCTCCACCGCCACCGAGAGAATCGGTTTGCCCTGGGTATTCTTGATATACCGCGAAACCCCGGTAATGGTTCCACCCGTTCCGACGCCCGCCACCAGCACGTCGACCGCACCGTCGGTGTCGTTCCAGATTTCCGGGCCGGTGGTTTTTTCGTGGATGGCCGGGTTGGCCGGGTTTTCGAACTGCCCCGGCATGAAGTAGGTGGACGGATCACTGGCGAGGATTTCGGCGGCTTTCTCGATCGCGCCTTTCATGCCCTTGGCCGGCTCCGTCAACACCAGTTCGGCGCCAAGGGCCTTGAGCACCTTGCGTCGTTCGATGCTCATGGACGCCGGCATGGTCAACATCAACCGATACCCACGGGCGGCGGCAACGAATGCCAGGCCGATACCGGTATTGCCCGAGGTCGGTTCGATGATGGTCATGCCGGGCTTGAGTTTACCGCTGCTTTCAGCGTCCCAGATCATATTCGCGCCGATCCGGCACTTGACCGAATAACCAGGGTTGCGCCCCTCGATCTTGGCCAGAATGGTGACACCGCGCGGGGCGATACGGTTGATCTGCACCAGCGGCGTATTGCCGATGGAGTGGGCGTTGTCAGCATAGATACGGCTCATGGCTGGGTCCTTATACCGCGTTGAATTAGCCCACCAAGGTATGCCTGTTACTCGTGGTCGTCCAGTCAGTCGAACGTCCGGCTGCCACAGTAGTCAACCGCTTTACATCGCCAGAGATTTTCCGCCATGAAGCGTCGATACAGTTGGCCTCTGTGGACCCTCGCCGGCCTCTTAATATTACTGGTTGCCCTGCACATCGCCCTGCCCTACATCGTGCGTGACTACCTGAACGAGCGATTGGCCAACATGGGCGACTATCGCGGGCAGATCACCGACGTGGACCTGGCCCTGTGGCGCGGTGCCTACAAAATCAATGGCCTGAAAATCGTCAAGGTCGAAGGCAAGGTCCCAGTGCCTTTCGTCAACGCGCCATTGATCGACCTCTCCGTCAGCTGGCACTCGCTCTGGTACGACCATGCGGTGGTGGCCAAGGCGCAGTTCGACAAACTCGAGGTGAACTTCGTCGATGGTGGCGCCAACAAGAAAAACTCCCAGACCGGCCAGGGCACCGACTGGCGGGCACAGTTGGAAAAATTGCTGCCGATTACCCTGAACGAAGTGCGGATCAACGATAGCCGGGTCACCTTTCACAACTTCAATTCAAAACCGCCCGTGAACCTGAACGCTACTCAGGTGAATGCCAGCATTTACAACCTGACCAATGTGGTCGACACCAAAGGCAAACGCGATGCCCGTTTTGATGGCAAGGCGCTGTTACCAGGGAATGCACCGCTGGAAACAACTGCAACCTTCGATCCGCTGAGCAATTTCGAAGACTTCGAGTTTCGCCTGCGCGCCAGGGATCTTGAACTCAAGCGCCTGAACGACTTCGCTTCGGCCTACGGCAAATTCGACTTCAGTGCCGGCCATGGCGACGTGGTCATCGAGGCCAAAGCCCACAAAGGTCAACTCACCGGCTACATCAAGCCACTGTTGCGGGACGTCGAAGTGTTCAACTGGCAACAGGACGTGGAGAACAAAGACAAAGGGATTTTTCGTTCCATCTGGGAAGCACTCGTCGGCGGCACCCAGAATGCGTTGAAGAACCAGGCGAAAAACCAGTTCGCCACTCGCGTCGAACTCAGGGGCAACGTGCATCAGCGAAATATCAACGCGTTCGAGGCGTTTTTGCAGATTTTACGTAATGGTTTCATTCAGGCGTTCAATGCTCAGTACGAAAGCTCCAAGCCGGACTCCGGTTAAGATTTGCGTATGACGGTGTAACGACCGGTTTCTTCCGCCGCCCGCGCCGGGTTCGATTGCTGCTGCAAAAAGTCCCAGCCCAGACACGCCAGCGCCAACGACCGCGGCACGGCTTCACGACCGCTGCTATAGCGGCTGATGCTACGAGCACTCACGCCCAACGCCTCGGCCGCCTGATTCAGCGGCAACCCGGTGCGAGCGCGCCAATCGATGAAAATACGGGTGTTTTCATCTACCGCATTTTGCGCAAGTGCATCCAGATACAGCGTGTCTGCGCCAATCTGGATATCCAGTTCAGGCCACTCCACGCTCCAGCCATCGTCACCCAAGGCTGCTCCTTCAAAAGCACAGCCCTCCAGCAATGGCTGCAGACCCGAATATGAACGCAGGTCGCGACTTAAATCGAGGCTTAACTGCTGCCCATCGATAAACGTCAGCGCCAGACGGTAATCCGGCAACACCAGCACGGCCGACAACCGTGGTCGTTTCATGGGTAACATCGTTTCCAATCCTCCAGCAATTGCACCTGATGAGTCCTGACCCACTCCAGCGCTTCCTTGATAATCAGCGGCGGCGCCTTGCCCCTCATCACTTCGACGGTTTCCAGGCTGAGCATCACGTCCAGCCCGCCACCGGTCAGGTGCACGTGGGGCGGCGGATGATCCTTCTCGCGCAACTGAATGCGATACGTATCGCGAAATCGGTATTTAGTGGACATGCCTCACAAGCTATCGCCAAAATGGCGATAGCTCAATACTGGCCAGCAGCCGAGACTGAGTCAAGATGTGACGCCCCATTCAGAGACTGAATAAGCCATCTGCGTTCACAGTCGACCGGGCTGCGCGTTATAGTCGGGCACTACAACTATTGCGCCCCGCCCTGTTCCGTTCAGGTCGGCGTTACCGTTCGAGGATTAGCAGATGAAGTTCGAAGGCACCCAGGCCTACGTCGCCACCGATGACCTGAAGCTGGCGGTCAACGCCGCTATCACCCTGGAGCGGCCACTGCTGGTCAAGGGTGAGCCAGGCACCGGCAAGACCATGCTCGCAGAGCAACTGGCCGAGTCCTTCGGCGCCAAGTTGATTACCTGGCACATCAAGTCCACCACCAAGGCGCATCAAGGCCTGTACGAGTACGACGCGGTCAGTCGCCTGCGGGATTCGCAACTGGGCGTGGACAAGGTCCACGACGTTCGCAACTACCTGAAAAAGGGCAAGCTCTGGGAGGCTTTCGAGTCCGAAGAGCGGGTGATTCTGCTGATCGACGAAATCGACAAGGCCGACATCGAGTTCCCCAACGACTTGCTGCAAGAACTCGACAGGATGGAGTTCTACGTTTACGAGATCGACGAGACCATCAAAGCCAAGAAGCGCCCGATCATCATCATTACCTCAAACAACGAGAAAGAGCTGCCGGACGCCTTCCTGCGCCGCTGCTTCTTCCATTACATCGCGTTCCCCGATCGCGTGACGCTGCAGAAGATCGTCGACGTGCACTACCCGGACATCAAGAAAGACCTGGTCAGCGAAGCGCTGGACGTGTTCTTCGACGTGCGCAAGGTGCCGGGCCTGAAGAAGAAGCCCTCGACTTCCGAACTGGTGGACTGGCTGAAACTGCTGATGGCCGACAACATCGGCGAAGCGGTGCTGCGCGAACGCGATCCGACCAAGGCTATTCCGCCGCTGGCTGGCGCCCTGGTGAAGAACGAACAGGACGTGCAATTGCTTGAGCGTCTGGCGTTCATGAGCCGTCGCGGCACTCGCTAAGTACCAATAAGGGCGATCGCCATGCTGCTCAATCTGTTCAACGAAATGCGCGCAGCCAAGGTGCCGGTCTCGGTGCGTGAGCTGCTGGACTTGATCAACGCGCTGAAACAGCGCGTGACCTTCGCCGACATGGACGAGTTCTATTACTTGTCGCGGGCGATCCTGGTGAAGGACGAACGGCATTTCGACAAGTTCGACCGGGCGTTCGGTGCCTACTTCAATGGCCTGGAAAAGCTCGACGATCACCTCCAGGCGTTGATCCCCGAAGACTGGCTGCGCAAGGAATTCGAACGTTCCCTGACTGACGAAGAGCGGGCCGCGATCCAGTCCCTCGGCGGCCTGGACAAGCTGATCGAAGAGTTCAAGAAACGCCTGGAAGAACAAAAGGAACGCCATGCCGGCGGCAACAAATGGATCGGCACCGGCGGCACCAGCCCGTTCGGTTCCGGCGGCTTCAACCCGGAAGGCATTCGGGTCGGCGATGCCGGTAGGCGCCAGGGCAAAGCGGTGAAAGTCTGGGATCAGCGCGAGTACAAGAACCTCGACGATTCGGTGGAACTGGGCACGCGCAACATCAAGGTCGCCCTGCGTCGCTTGCGTAAATTCGCCCGTCAGGGCGCGGCCGAAGAACTGGACATCGACGGCACCATCGACCACACCGCGCGCGACGCCGGGTTGCTGAACATCCAGATGCGTCCGGAGCGGCGCAACACCGTCAAGCTGTTGCTGTTGTTCGACATCGGCGGCTCGATGGACGCCCACGTGAAGATCTGCGAAGAGTTGTTCTCGGCCTGCAAGACCGAGTTCAAGCACCTGGAGTACTTCTACTTCCACAACTTCATTTATGAATCGGTGTGGAAGAACAACATGCGCCGCACCTCCGAGCGCACCGCCACCCAGGACTTGCTGCACAAATACGGCGCCGACTACAAAGTGATCTTCATCGGCGACGCCGCCATGGCGCCCTATGAAATCACCCAGGCCGGCGGCAGCGTCGAGCACTGGAACGAAGAAGCCGGTTACGTGTGGATGCAGCGCTTCAAGGAAAAGTACAAGAAGCTCATCTGGATCAACCCGTACCCGAAAGACACCTGGGGCTACACCTCGTCGACCAACATCGTGCGGGATTTGATCGATGATCAAATGTATCCGCTGACGTTGCGGGGGTTGGAGGAAGGGATGCGGTTTTTGTCCAAATAAAGTTTGTTGTTGTCTGTAATCGATCGTTCCCACGCGCAGCAAAGGAATGCAGCCAAGGACGCTCCGCGTCCCCAAAGCGGACGCGGAGCGTCCGGTGAGGCATTCCTTTGCTGCGCGTGGGAACGATCAGTGCGAAGCAAACCGGCGCAAATACTCGACTTGTTCGCGATGCGCGACGTCCTGCACCACCGGTTTCAACCGCACCTTCGCCCCCGGCAAACACTGCGCCAATCGCGCTAATGCCAACGGCGTCAACGCCCCCAACCGCGGATAACCGCCAATGGTCTGCCGGTCATTGAGCAGCACAATCGGCTGCCCATCCGGCGGCACCTGGACCGCGCCCAGCGGGATGCCTTCGGAAATCATCGGTTTGCCCTGATACTGCAACGCCGTTCCCAATAGACGAATGCCCATGCGATCGGCGCGGCTGTCGAGGGTCCAGGCGCTGTTGAACGCGTCAAACAGACTCTGCCCGCTGAATTCACCGATTTGCGCACCAAGCACCAGGTCCAGCGGTGCATCGAGGTTGAAATCCGGAACGTGCTCGCGAGACGGCTCCCGTACCAGCAGCGGTGCTTCAGCGGAGTACTTCAACGACGCACCTTTGGCCAACGCCCGGCCCATGCCGTCGAGGCCGCCGAGTTCCTCACGCACCACTGTCGCAGTGCTGCCCAGCACCTTCGGCGCATCAAACCCGCCCGGTGCCGCGAGGTACGCCCGAGCGCCGAGCAGCGGTTGCGTGAATTGCAATCGCTGACCTTTGCCCAGTTTGAAACTGCGCCACGGCGCCAGGGCCTGGCCGTCAATCTGCGCCCCAAGATCGGCGCCAGCCAATGCCAATAAGCAATCGTCCTCGGCCACCACGCTGAACCCGCCGAGGGTGATTTCGATCACCGATGCATCCAGTCCATTGCCCAGCAGCCAGTTGGCCCACGACATCGATCGCCAATCCAGCCCGCCGCCCTGGGTCACGCCCAGATGCCGCACACCAAATCGCCCGGCGTCCTGCAACAGGCACAGCGGTGTACTTGCTTCAATCGTCAGTCGGCTCATGCCACGGTCTCCAACGGCGTGTCGTCACCGCCCAGGTTGATGAACTCGGCATGACTGACCGCCTCGAAGCGCACCGTGTCGCCCGGTTGCATCAAGCTGTAGCCGTCGCGTTCACGGTCGAACAATTTGGCCGGGGTGCGACCGATCAGGTTCCAGCCGCCGGGGGACACTACCGGATAAGCCGCCGTCTGGCGTTCGGCGATGCCGACACTGCCGGCGGCGACTTTTTTGCGCGGAGTACTCAGACGCGGTGCGGCCAACACGTCTTCCACCAACCCCATGAACGCGAACCCCGGTGCGAAGCCCAGCGCGAACACCTGATACTCGTGTTCGCTGTGACGGCGGATCACTTCATTCAGCGCCAAGCCGCTACGCTGGGACAACAGGTTCAACTCCGGCCCGACGCTCAAGTCATACCAGACCGGCAGCACATGGCATTTCCCCTTGGCCCGAGCGTTGGGCGTCAGATCGATCAGGGCTTCAGCGATCAACTCCCGGGCCTGGGCCGGGTTCAACGCCATTAGATCGTAATGCACCATCAGCGTCGTGTAGGACGGCACCAGATCGATCAAATGGCTGGCGAATGCTTCTCGCAAACGCTCACTGGCAGCCAGCATCCACGGCATGTTGGCCTCGGCAATTTCATCGAACAGGCGCACCATCAGGCAATCGAGCGCCACCACTTCCACCCGTGGTTTCATGATGCGCTCTGCTGATTCAAGGCCTCGCGAATGCGTTGCACGGCGGCCACCGAACTGGCGTTGTCGCCGTGTACGCACAAGGTATTGGCCTGCAAGTGCAAGGCGCTGCCATCGCTGGCCGTGAGGTTGTCACCGCGGGCAATGATCAGCGCCTGCTCGATGATTTTCTCGGGGTCGTGATGCACGGCCCCCGGCAGTTGCCGCGACACCAGCCTGCCGGCGCTGTCGTAGGCGCGATCGGCGAAGGCTTCAAACCAAAGGGTCACGCCGTATTCGTCGCCCAATTGTTGGGCAGCGCTGTTGTCACGGGTGGCCATCAGCATCAGCGGCAGTGTCCGGTCATAGGCCGCCACGGCCTGGATCACCGCACGCAATTGCGCCGGGTTGGCCATCATGTCGTTGTACATCGCGCCGTGGGGTTTGACGTAACTCACCCGCCCGCCCTGAGCCCGGCAAATGCCGTCGAGGGCACCGATCTGGTAGTGCAACAGGTCTTGCAGTTCCTGGGCGGTATACGCCATGGAGCGGCGGCCGAAACCGACCAGATCCTGATAGGCCGGATGCGCGCCGATCTGCACGCCGTTGCTCAGGGCCAGGCTGACGGTCTTGCGCATGATGCTCGGGTCGCCGGCATGGAAGCCGCAGGCGATGTTGGCGCAGTCGATGAAGGGCATGACCTCGGCGTCCAGACCCATGGTCCAGTTGCCGAAACTCTCGCCGATGTCGCAATTCAATAGCAGGCGGCTCACGGTGAACACTCCTGTAGGCTTTTGTCTTTTTAGCTGAAGGGCATCTGCCCCTCAGATTATCAGTTACCGGACATTCGGTTATTCGGCGTCGAGTTGTTTGCCACGGGTTTCCGGCAAGCTGAGTGCCGCCAGGATCACGACCCCGTAGGACACCGCCGCGAAAGCCCCGATTCCCACGCTCAATGGCACCTTCTGGCTGAGCAAGCCGATCAGCAGCGGAAACAACGCCGCCAACGCCCGACCGATGTTGTAACAAAAACCCTGGCCCGAGCCGCGAATCCGCGTTGGAAACAACTCGGTCAGAAACGACCCCATGCCACTGAAAATCCCCGAAGCGAAGAAGCCCAAGGGGAAGCCCAGCCAGAGCATCACGCCGTTGCTGACCGGCAATTGGGTGTACAGCAGAACAATGGTGAACGAGCCGACGGCAAACAGAATGAAGTTCTTTTTACGACCAAGGATGTCAGTCAGATACGCGCTGATTACATAACCGACGTAAGACCCGATGATCACCATCGCCAGATAACCGCCCGTGCCGAGTACGCTCAAACCGCGCTCGTTCTTCAGAAACGTCGGCAGCCAGGAGGTGATCGCGTAGTAACCGCCGAGTGCGCCGGTGGTCAGTATCGACGCGCGAATCGTGGTGAAGAGGATGCCGGGGGCGAAAATCTCGTAAAACTTCGCCGGGTTGCTGGGCTCTTGCCTGGCTTTGGCTTCGCGGTAGATTTCCGGATCCTTGACCAGGCGACGGACGAAGATCACGAAAATCGCCGGCACGATGCCAAGAATGAACAGCGCCCGCCAGGCGTCTTCCGGCGGCAACACCGAGAACAGCAGCGCATACAGAATGGCTGTCAGCCCCCAACCCAATGCCCAACCCGATTGCACCATGCCGACGGCTTTGCCACGGTCCTTGGCGCGAATCACTTCGCCCATCAGCACCGCGCCGGCGGTCCATTCACCACCGAAACCGAAGCCCATCAACGTGCGGCTGATCAACAGTTGCTCGTAGTTCTGGGCGAAGCCGCAGAGGAAAGTGAAGAACGCAAACCACAGCACCGTCAGTTGCAGGGTGCGCACCCGACCGATGCGGTCGGAGAGAATCCCCGCCACCCAACCACCGATGGCCGAGGCGATCAGGGTGCTGGTGTGGATCAGCCCGGCCTGGCCGGTGGTGATGCCCCACATGGCAATCAGGGTCGGCACCACGAAGCTGAGCATCTGGGTGTCCATGCCATCCAGGCCGTAGCCGATCTTGCAGCTCCAGAACGTACGACGCTCCTGCTTGTTGATGTTGCGGTACCAGTCGAAAGGTCCCGGGCGAGCCGTGGCCTTGGGGATGTCGAGGGTGTCGGGCGCACTCATGGCAAAGTCTCCGTGCATATTTTATTGGTATTGTTCTGAGCCCCGACGACGCCTATCGTGGGAACCGGATGGCCTGATTTTTGGGCGGTTGGCCCCGCTGCGTCCAACTAATAAAAACCCGCCCTAGACATAAGAAAAACTTTATCCACGAGCTGACCCCATGAACCTGAAGTTTCTCGAGACGTTTGTCTGGGTCGCCCGACTCAAGAGTTTTCGCCTGACGGCAGACAAGCTCTTCACCACCCAGGCGTCGATTTCCAGCCGCATCGCCGTGCTCGAAAGCGAGCTCGGGGTGAAGCTGTTTCTGCGCGACTCTCGTGGTGTGAGCCTGACCCCGGAAGGCTTGAAAGTGCTCGAGTATGCCGAGCAGATGATGGAGACGATGCAGGCGCTCAAGCAGTCGATCGAGACGCGTTCGAGCAAGGCGGGACGGGTGCGGATCGGCGTCATGGACACGGTGATCCACACCTGGCTCAGCCCGTTGGTGGCACAGATGATGGATCACTATCCGCTGGTGGAAATCGAACTGGTGGCCGATACCGCGCTCAACCTCTGCGATCAGCTGCAAAAAGGCTTTCTCGATCTGATCCTGCAAACCGACCTGCTGCGCCAGGAAAGCGTGCGCAGCCTGGCGTTGGCCAGCCATCCGATGGGCTGGATCGTGGCCAGCAATTCCATCTATAACCGTGAGTATTCAGGTGTCGCCGACCTGGCGCGGGAGCGGATCATTACCTATTCGAAAAACTCCCGCCCGCACCAGGACATCGTTAGCCTGATGCAAGCCAACGGGGTCATGGCGCCACGACTGAACTGCGTGAACTCAGTGTCGGCGATTACCCGTTTGCTGCGGGATGGCTTCGGTATAGGCGCACTGTCGCCGGTGCTGGTGGCCGAGGAACTGGCCCGGGGAGAGTTGACCTTGTTGGCCATCGATCAACGGCCGCCGAACTTGCAGGTGGTGGTGTCGTGGCGGATGGGCGTGGAGTGGGTCGAAGAAATCGTGACGTTGTGCCAGCAAGTCGTGGAGTGCTATGCGCAGAAAATGGGCGAGCACTACATCGTCTTGAGCCAACCAACGGCCAGAGCCTGAAAGTCACTTTTCCAAGTGTAAATATGAACCACTATCATTTGCATTAATTTTTCAAAACGGTATTCTTTGCGCGCTTTCAGAATCAATTGTCCAGAAGGAGTCGGACCTGATGCGCGATTACACGCAACAACAGCAGCAATTGCTCGCTCACTGGAGCGAAGCTCTCGGTACTCAGGCTTTCCAGTCCCACCGCATCACGCTCGATCATTTGAGCAATGCCCTGGAGCCCGCCGCCCAGCGCTGTTTCCAACGCCTGATCCAGGCGCTGTTCCGTGAAGAGCTGATTGATCCCGACACCTGCGAATACGACGACACCAGCCGCTGCTGGCTGCCGCTTGGCGATGGCGCGCATCTTTGCTTCGAGCATTTGTCCAGCAGCAGAATGAACAGTTGGGACGTACGCGGCAGCATCGTCCTGCACACCCCCGACAAACTGCCGCACAAAATCCAGTTGCCCAGCGAACTGCTCGCTCACCTCAGCACTCAGCTCAATCCGCCAGCCTCCCCGCAAGTACTGGAACGTCTGGCCCGGGAGCTGGATGACAGTTTCAGCAACGACACCCTGTGCCTGGCGTTTCACCATGGATGGACCGAGCGCCTGAGAGAGCAGATCGACACCACCTACGACGACAATCTGCTCGCTTGGCTCAAAGCCAGTCCCAACCACCAGAACCCGACGTCACTGCTCGAACAGTGGGGCACTCTCGGCCATCCGTGGCACCCGAACTACAAGACCAAACTGGGCTTGAGCGCCGCTCAGGTCATCGCTTTCTCGCCAGAATTCGAAGCGAGTTTTCCGATTGTCCTGTGCGCCCTGCACCGCCAGTACGCACATGTTGAAGCGTTGGCGGGCACCACCGATTACTGGGACTGGTGGCAAGGTCACTTCCCACAGGCCGCCGAGCAATTGCAACGCCATTTGCAGCAACTGGGCCTGGAGGCAAAGGACTACCTCCCACTTCCGTCGCACCCATGGCAAGCCCATGAAGAGCTGCCACATTCGTTCGCCAACGAGATCGCCGACAACCTGCTGATCGTCACTGACATCGTGGCTTTTACCGGCCACCCGACCATGTCCTTCCGCACGGTCCTCCCGCAGGCCAGTCGCACGGCCCCGATGGTCAAACTGCCGGTGGCTTTGCGCCTGACCAGCGTGCAGCGCACCGTGTCTCCGCGCTCGGCCCGGATGGGGCCGCGCATCAGCCAACTGATATTGGATATCCTCGATCAGGAGCCGCAGATTCAGCGCCTGCTGAACATCGTTCCAGAGCGCATCGGCGTGCATTACGCACCACTGCCGGCCGACGACGAGCGCTCCCGGCATGCTGGCGTGCTGTATCGCGACAACCCGCTGACCCTGCTGCAAGCAGGCGAGTTGGCGGTGCCGGTCGGCAGCCTGTTCGCCGTCAACGAATTCGAACAACCGTTGCTGCGTGATTGGGTAAAGCTGGCTCAGGGCGGTGACGACAGCGCGGCCATGTTGGCCTTCTTCGATGATTACCTGTCGATTGCCGTACCGAGTCTGCTGGGCATCTATCTGATGTACGGCGTGGCGTTCGAAGCGCACCAGCAAAACAGCTTCATGGTGATGGGCGCTGACGGGCAGTTGAATCGGCTGCTGTTGCGTGATTTCGGCGACGTTCGTATCGATCGCAAAACCCTGCACGCCAAGGGTCTGGATCTCCAGTTGCACGATCCGAAAATGACCCTGTATGACGACTCAGGTTTTGTCCGCGACAAACTCCTGCACACCACCTTCATGTGCCACCTCGGTGAGCTGACGTTGCTCTGTGCCCGCCACTGGAATGTGCCGGAAAATATTCTTTGGGAGCGATTGGCGGCGCACGTTGCACAGTGCTTCGAGACCTTGCGCGAGCGCGTTGAACCGGCACGCTGGGAAAGCGAACGCCAGGCCTTGCTGGAACAGGATTGGCCCGCCAAATCGTTCATGCGCATGCGCTTGCTCGACAGTCATGCCGACATCGTCGGACGCCTGAGTAACCCGCTGCGACCCAACACCCATGCTCGCTGACGGTCGCGCCCTGCGACTACTGATCGTCATCCAGTTTGTCTCCATGGGCGCCATGGAGATGAGCGGCCCGTTCTGGCCCTTGCAGATCCAGCATCTGCTCGGGCCCGAAGGCGCCGGCTATACCGCGCTGTTATCGGCGATGGTCTATGCCGGCCCGATGCTGGCGGCCATGCTGCTGACCCCCCTGTGGGGCCGGTTGGGGGATCGCACCGGACACAAACCGATGATTGTTCGGGCGTTGCTGGCCCTCGCGCTGTGCCAAGGGTTGGCGGCCATCACCCTCGACCCGTGGCTGCTGGTGGGTATTCGCGTGATGCAAGGCGCATTGGCCGGTTTTCTCGCGGCCGCGCAAGCCTATGCCTTGGCCTGCTGCGACAGTGCCAGACGGGGTCACACCCTGGCCCGCCTGCAATCGGCGACCGCCGTCGGCTCGTTGATCGGCCCGGTGCTGGGTGGCTGGCTGATGGACGTCTCGGGGTTTGCCTTGCTGTGTTATGGCGCGACAGCGATTTGCCTGCTGTGCGCACTGGGGAGTTTTTTCCTGCCGGCGGACAAGGCGCGAACCTCGAAGAAAAAACCTGTCGAACCGGTTGCCCTGCCCAAAGGCTGGCTCGGTGGAATCCTGTTGGTGATCGTGTTGATTCAGGCGGCGAAGATGATGCCGCAGTCGTTCTACGCCCTGTACGTCGCGAACATCCTGCATGCCCCAAGCTGGCTGATCGGTGCCACCTACGCGGCGAGCGCCGCGACCCTGGCCGTTTCCGCCCCGCTGTGGGGACGCCTGTTCGACCGCTGGCAGCCGGCCTACACCTTGCGCGTCATCGAAGGCGTGGCCTGGTTATGTGCCCTGACGCTGGCGGCCACGGCATTGGCCAATGAATGGCTGGGGTTTCTCGTCAGCCGACTCGTCTGGGGCATCTGGCAAGGCGCCCTGCTGCCCGTCGCCTATGCCCTGATCGCCAACACCATTTCCATCACCCAGCAGGGCTTCGCGCTCGGCCTGGGCAACAGTGCGGCAAAGGCTGGTGCCCTGCTCGGTGTCGTCCTTGGCGGCATCGGCATGGGCCTGGTGGGCCTGGCCCACAGTTTCTGGCTGGTGGCGCTGACCTACGCCATAGCCGCCATCGGCATCCGCTGGGTGCGGTCGTTCAACGCCACGCCTGACCGCTCGACCTTATCGCCCCACACTTATCACAACTAAAAAAGACCACGTCATGACCCGAACCAAACTCTCCCTGCTGATCCCGCTACTCGGCACCTTCAGCACCCAGGCCTGGGCCGAGGACACCGAGCAGCAGCCCGGCACCTTGAACATGCAAGCCACCGTCGTCTCCGCGACTCGCAGCGAGGCGAGCATCGCTTCGATTCCGGGCTCGGTCCAGGTGATCGACGAGCAGCAAGTCCGTGAGCAGAGCGGCGCGGGTCGCCGGGTCTCCGACATCCTCGGGCAATTGGTCCCGGGTATTGCGCCATCCAGCGGCGGGATGAGTAACTTCGGTCAGACCCTGCGTGGGCGCAACATGCTGGTGTTGATCGACGGCGTATCGCAGAACGCCACGCGCGACAACTTCCGCCAGCTCAACAGCATCGCCCCGGCCAGCATCGAACGCATCGAAGTGATCTCCGGCGCCAGCAGCATTTACGGTGCCGGTGCTTCAGGCGGCATCATCAACATCATCACCAAGCGCAATCAGGGCCAGGACATTGCCTACAGCAGCAAACTGGGCCTGACCAGCGGCAACAACCTCAACAGAAAAGGCTTCGCCTACGAAGCTTTCCAGAGTGCCACCGGGCGCAAGGATGCGTTGGACTGGTATGTGTCTGCCGACCTGACCCAGCGCAACGATCAGTTCGACGGCAACGGCAACCGCATCCCCCAGGACACTTCCCAGGGCAGCAACATGGACACCGAAACCTATGACCTGCAAGGTCGTTTCGGTTACGAACTGGATGCCGACAAAAAACTCAGCCTGTCGCTGCAGGACTACAAGGACCAACAGGACACCGGCTACACCAAAGACCCGAAAAACTCGCAGCAAGCGGTGGCCGTCAAAGGGCTGAAACTCGACGACCAACCCTATACCCATAACCAGGCGGTCAACCTCAACTACACCGACAAGGACTTCTACGGTCAGGGCCTGCAACTGGAAAGCTACTGGCGCCGCGCCGATGCACTGTTCTTTCCGGACCTGTCGCGAGGCCGGGCCGGGATCTCCGACAACAACAGTGTGCAGGATGTCTACGGCCTGCGCGCGGCCATCGACACGCCGCTGCCGGCGATCGGGAGCGCCACGGGCAATCTGGTCTGGGGCGCCGACTATGACAATGAGCGCTCGCGCCAACGAGGTGATCAATACACGCTCAATGGCCTGAACTACACCAAGACCGGCACCACCTACGAGCTGGGCCCGGACATCGAAACCACCACCAAATCGCTGTTCGGGCAGATGTCCTGGGACATCGGAGACTGGACCTTGCGTGGCGGTGTGCGCCGTGAATGGATCGAAAGCGACGTCTCCGACAGCATCGCCTACGGTCAGATCGTCCAGACCGGCGTACGCGCAACGCTGCCCGGTGACACCCTCAAATACGACGCCACACTGTACAACCTGGGGGCGGTCTACCACCTGAGTGAAAACCAGGACGTCTTCGCCAATTACAGCCAGGGGTTTTCGCTGCCGGATATCCAGCGCTTCATGCGTGACGTCAGCAGCACCTTCGACATCCAGAGTCTTAACGCCCAGGCCATCAAGGTCGACAGTTACGAGTTGGGCTGGCGTGGCAACTGGGACCAGTGGCAGGCCGACGTCACCGTATACGAAAACACCTCCGACGTGACCCAGTTCTACGATGCCAATGATCGCGTATTGCGCCTGATCAACCAGAAAGAGCGAGTTCGCGGCATCGAAAACAGCCTGACCTACCGCGCGACCGATCACTGGTCGGTGGGTGGCACTTATGCCTGGGCCAAAGGCGAGACCGAGCAGAACGGCAAATGGATCGATCTGCCGGCCACGCGCATCTCACCCGCCAAGACCACACTGTTCGTCGGCTACACCGAAGACGACTACACGCTTCGCCTGCAAGGCATGCGTTTGGCCAATTACGATGCCGCCGCCAAGGACAACAATGGACGCGAGATCGAAGGCTATACGCTGGTGGACCTGCTCGGCTCCGTGCAACTGCCGGTCGGTCGTCTTGAAGGCGGCGTGTACAACCTGACCAACCGCACGTACCAGAACCTGTTCACCCAGGCCAACGCCAGAGCGCCGTACGCCAACGCTGAAGGCCGCACGCTGAGCATGAGCTACTCGGTCGATTGGTAAAAACCGGAGCCGGCTTGCCAGCGATGCGATCTCGCGGCAATCGCCGGCAAGTCGGCTCCAGTGTTACAACCCGCGCAAATCCCGCTCTTCGATCGGCCGGCTCTGGCGCAGGCGCTTGCCGCCCAGCACCACCCAGTCGATCAGTCGGAACAGGCACTCAATGCCGAAGGACAGCAGCAACGCGCCACTCATGCCCCAGATCATCGCTTCCGGCGTCAGCAGGATCTGGTAGCTGTAGCCGTTCCAGGTTTCCTTGCGAATATCCGGGTCGGCCGCCAGCACCACTTGCAGGAAGCGGATGTACCACGGGCCCTGCATGGCCTGGAATTGCTTGTCGAGGGCCAGTTGACGGGTGAGCAATGCGCTCAGGCTGTCGGCATCGCTGCGAAAGATCGGGTCTTCGCTGGCACGGTAATGGGCCATCAGCGCCTGCATGTCGCCCTTGAAAAACTGATTGGCAGTGCCCTGAAAACCACTCAAACCGCTTTGCGCCTCGATCAGATGCGCCTCGACCCGCTTGGCATAGTCACTGATAAACCCAGGCACCTGGACACCGATCAACAGGCCTGCCGCAAACAACACCAGCCGTAGATAACTGAGCAACATGGGGGGAGAGATCCTTATTCGGTCTTGCCCTGGCTGACGCATTCACCGCGTCGCCAGAGGCTCCATTGGCCCGGTTCGTAGCGGGTCCAGGTTTCGTTTTCGGTCAAGGGTTCGGTGGCGATCACCGTGACCACGTCGTTGGSCGTGGTTTCGGCCTGGAAGTCGACGATCACATCGACGTCCTTCAAGCGTGCCGGGCCGAACGGGGCACGGCGCGTGATCTGCGCCAGTTTGGTCGAGCAGTAACAGAACAACCAGTCGCCGTCGCTGAGCAAACAGTTGAACACGCCTTTGCTGCGGTACTCGGCGCAAGCGGCCACCAGGTCCGGCAGCAATTCTTCAATTTCTACCGGCTCGGGGAACGCAGCACGCACCCTGTTAAGCAGATCACAGAACGCCGCTTCGCTGTCGGTATCGCCAACGGGACGGTAGAAACTGGCGGTCGGGTTGAAGTCGGCCAACTGGCCGTTGTGGGCGAAACACCAGTTGCGGCCCCACAACTCGCGCACGAACGGGTGGGTGTTGGACAGGCAGACCTTGCCGACATTGGCCTGGCGGATGTGCCCGATCACCACTTCGCTCTTGATCGGATAGCGCTGCACCAGATTCGCCACTTCCGACTCGCTGCTCGCCGCCGGGTCTTGAAACAACCGCAGGCCACGACCTTCATAGAAAGCGATGCCCCAACCGTCGCGGTGCGGTCCGGTGCGGCCGCCGCGCTGCATCAGCCCGGTGAAGCTGAACACGATATCGGTCGGGACATTGGCGCTCATGCCCAATAACTCACACATGCTCGGACTCTCGATTCAATGCAGGGGCACAGTTACAGACGCGGCTCGACCCGCAGTCGCTGCGGGTTGCTCGGCACCGGTGGCCGGCCGTAACGATCATCGCCGGCACCGCCAAACGGTTGATCGTTTTCAGGCTCGTCGGCCCGCGCCGCAGCCTTGGCGGCCTCCGCCCGCTCCTTGCGAGCCTTGGACGCGCGCTCGATGGGGAAACGGATCGCCACGAGCACCAGGTAAAGGCCGAAGGCAATCATGCCGTACATGAACAGGTCGGAAATCGCCCGCCAGGCGTTGTTGCCGACCTTGAACAGTAGATCCAGCGCAGTAATGGCAATGGCCGGGGCGACCTTTTCCTTCACCGGGTCGATGATGGTCGGGCTGAACAGCAACACCGCCATCAGCAGCCGCAGCGGCTCACGCAGCCAGCGCCACATCCAGCGGGTGATGCGCATCCACACCAACAGGCAGCCCAAAGCGGCAAAGGCGTAGAGGCCCCAAGCGATCAGATAGTCGTTCTCGGTCATGGTGTCCATGGCAAGGCAGGCAAAGAGGCGCTTATAGTAACGACTTTTCGCACTTCAGGCTGCCCCGCCGTCTGCGATCCCCCAATTTCGTACAACGTTCGAGAGTCCTTCATGCCCCTATCCGCCAACGTTTCCGACGCGCCCATTGCCCACAAGGCCGACGGCGATGACCCGTATGCCTGGCTGCAGGAGCGCGACACCGACGCAGTGCTCGATTACTTGAAAGCTGAAAACCGCTATCAGGAGGCGCAAACCGCCGATCAGGCCGGGCTGCGCGAAACCCTGTTCGAAGAGATCAAGGGGCGGATTCTCGAAACCGATCTGTCGCTGCCCTCGCCCTGGGGCCCGTACCTGTATTACACCCGCACCACGGCCGGCGACGAATATGCCCGACACTACCGCTGCCCGCGTCCGACCGATGGCAGCCTGCGCATCGACGAAAGCCAGGAACTCCTGTTGCTCGATCCGAACGTGCTGGCCAAGGGCGGTTTCTTTTCCCTGGGCGCGTTCAGCATCAGCCCCGACCACCAGCGCCTGGCCTACAGCATCGATTCCTCGGGCGAGGAGATTTACACGCTGTTCGTGAAGGAATTGTCCAGCGGCCGCGTCAGCGAACTGGAATTCCAGGACTGCGACGGCAGCATGACCTGGGCCAATGACAGCCTGACGCTGTTCTTCGGTGAACTCGACGACACCCATCGCCCGCACAAACTGTTCCGCTATCGGCTGGACGGCACCGCCGCCGAAGAAGTGTTCCATGAGCCGGACGGCCGATTCTTCCTGCATTGCTACCGCTCCAGTTCCGAACGGCAATTGCTGTTGTCGCTGGGCAGCAAGACCACCAGCGAAGTCTGGGTGCTTGACGCCTCGCTGCCCCATCAGGCCTTTACCTGCCTCGCACCACGGGTCGAAGACCATGAGTACGATGTCGACCACGGCAAACTCGATGGCGAGTGGACGTGGTTGATCCGCACCAACCGCGACGGCATCAACTTCGCCCTGTACCAGGCCGCCGACACCGGCGTCGCGCCGACCGAAGCCGACTGGCAGAACCTGATTCCCCACAGCGACACGGTGATGATCGATGGCATGAGCCTGAACGCCGAGGCCATGACCTTGAGCTTGCGTGAAGGGGGCCTGCCGATCATTGAGGTCCGCCCACAAGGCCTGGCGCCGTATCGCGTGCAATTACCGGACGCGGCCTACAGCCTGCATGTGCAGAACAGCCTGGAATTTGTCAGCGACAGAATCCGTCTGCGCTACGAGGCCTTGAACCGTCCGGCGCAAATCCGCCAACTGATCCTGGCCACCGGCGAGCAGAAAGTGCTCAAGGAAACCCCGGTGCTCGGCCCGTTCGACGCCGACGCGTACGTCAGCCAGCGGCTTTGGGCCACGGCCCCGGACGGTACGCAAGTGCCGATCAGCCTGGTGGTCAAACGCGAGTTCCTCGGCAAGCCGACGCCGCTTTATCTGTACGGCTACGGCGCTTACGGCGAAAGCCTCGACCCGTGGTTCTCCCACGCCCGCCTGAGCCTGCTGGATCGCGGCATGGCGTTTGCCATTGCGCATGTTCGCGGCGGCGGTGAATTGGGCGAAGCCTGGTATCGCGCCGGCAAGCAGGAACACAAGCACAACACCTTCAGCGACTTCATCGCCTGCGCCGAACACCTGATCGCCAACGGCTTCACCACCTCATCGCAGCTGGCAATCAGTGGCGGCAGCGCCGGTGGCCTGCTGATCGGCGCGGTGCTCAATCAGCGGCCGGAGCTGTTCGGCGCGGCAATAGCCGAAGTGCCGTTCGTCGACGTGCTCAACACCATGCTCGACCCGGAGTTGCCACTGACCGTCACCGAATACGACGAATGGGGCAACCCGCAAGAGCCAGACGTCTATGATCGGATCAAGGCCTACGCCCCGTATGAAAACGTCACCGCGCAAGCCTATCCGGCAACGCTGGTGATCGCCGGCTACAACGACAGTCGCGTGCAGTACTGGGAAGCGGCCAAGTGGGTGGCGAAATTGCGCGCGACCAAAACCGACACCACCCCGCTGTTGCTCAAGACTGAATTGGGCGCCGGGCATGGCGGGATGAGCGGTCGCTACCAGGGATTACGTGACGTAGCCCTCGAATACGCATTTGTTTTGAAGGTTTTGGGCATTGCCTGAGGAACTTGGCCCGGCGTCCCGGTCTTAACACCGGACGCCGGGCGCGCCTGGAACAGCAACAGACACAAGAAAAAGACCGTGACGACATGTCAGAACCGACCTTACTGAACAAAGAAATTCGCGACTGGCTGATGGACTGCGGCCTGTTCGATCAACTGCTGCCGGCCGACTTCGTGGCGGCTTCGGGTTACTTCAGCATCAGCACCATCGCCGAAGGCGAAGAGATCTTCCATGAGGGCGATGCCGGCAGTTTCATGTGCATCATCCACACTGGCCAGGTCGCGGTGCAGAAGACCAACAGCGAAGGGCAACGGGTGACCATGGCCACCTTGCGCAGCGGTCGGGCGTTCGGCGAAATGGCCGTGCTCGACGGCGAACGGCGCTCAGCCAGTTGTGTGGCCGCGAGCAACTGCCAGTTGCTCAACCTGGGCAAGGACTCCCTGGAAAAGATGCTCAACGAGGCGCCGAAAATCGCCGCCAAGATCATCCGCGCCCTCGCCGTCTCCCTCTCCAAACGCTTGCGCATGGCCGATGGGCAACTGCTCTCGCAGCAGATTTAGACACTATCCGCCCGGCGTTTTGATTTTCGTCGTGCTCGGCTCAAGGCCCGGCAAGGTCTGGTCCTTGGGCGGGTTGGGCATTTCGATCGGCGGCAACAACGGTGGCCCACCGTTGCCGGTCTTGGGCACGCTGGTAGGGGTGATCTGCGGGTACGGCGTCGGCGTGGCGGTGCCGGGCGAACCGGGTATCGGTGTGGGGCTGGTGGGGATGGTTTGCTGCTCCTGGGCCTGCACTGCAGTTATCGAGAGCGCGGCCAGGGCAATGGCCGTTAGAATGCTGCGCTTCATCAATGGCTCCGTTTGCCTTGTGGTCTTTTGCAGGCTACTCCCAACTGCGCTCGTTTGCCTTCTTCCGTCTGTCCATTTCTCCCCAAGAGAGCCTCATGAAACGTTTCGTTCTGCTCGACACCACCCCCATTCCTGAAAACGGCGGTGCCCTGTGCCTGTTCGAATACGGCGAGGACTTCGTCATCAAGATTCAGGGCGGCGATGGCGGGCAATTGATGAACACCCGCATGCACGGCTCCGAAGATGCCCTGGCCGAGATCCCCTGCCGCAAGGTCGCCGGTCGGCCGAATTCGCGGGTATTGATCGGCGGGCTGGGCATGGGCTTCACCCTCGCCTCGGCGCTCAAGCATTTGGGCAAGACGGCTGAAGTGGTGGTCGCCGAACTGGTGCCCGGCGTGGTGGAGTGGAACCGTGGGCCGTTGGGGGAAAAAGCCGGCAACCCGCTGCTCGACTCGCGTACGGTGATCCGCATGGAAGACGTGGCCAAGGTGCTGCAAGCCGAGCCGCAGGGTTTCGACGCAATCATGCTCGACGTCGACAACGGCCCCGAAGGCCTGACCCAGAAGGCCAATAGCTGGCTCTACTCCGCCGGTGGCCTGAGCGCCTGCGCCAAGGCCCTGCGACCAAAAGGCGTGCTGGCGGTGTGGTCGGCCAGCGCTGACCGGCAGTTTTCCGACAAGCTGAAAAAGGCCGGCTTCAAGGCCGAAGAAGTGCAGGTCTTCGCCCACGGCAACAAAGGCACCCGCCACACCATCTGGATTGCCGAGAAGCTCAAGGGCTAGGCTAAACTTCAACACATAACCGTCATTAGTCTTTTACAAAGGTGAACCCATGAGTTCGTCAACGCCTCCAACCAACACCTCAAAGTTGGACCGCATCCTCGCCGACAACCAGCGCGACAAGGAAATGGGTTACCGCGACAAGGCCCTGAAGATGTACCCGCACGTGTGCGGCCGCTGCGCCCGCGAGTTCTCCGGCAAACGCCTGAGCGAACTGACCGTGCACCATCGCGACCACAACCACGACAACAACCCGCAGGACGGCTCGAACTGGGAGCTGTTGTGCCTGTATTGCCATGACAACGAGCATTCGCGTTATACCGATCAGCAGTATTTCGACGAAGGCTCGCTGAGTACGCCAAAGATTGCCAAGGCGACGCATAACCCGTTCGCGGCGTTGGCCGGACTGATGAAGAAGGACGAGTAACCCCCCTGATGATCGTTCCCACGCTCTGCGTGGGAATGCATCCCGTGACGCTCTGCGTCACATTCGAAAGCGGAACGCGGAGCGTCCCAGGCGGCATTCCCACGCAGAGCGTGGGAACGATCACTGACCACCCTCCCCCAATCCCCGTATAATCGCGCTTTTTTCCCGAAGGCACCCCGCTCGTGGCAGACAAACGGTATAGCTGCATTGGTTTGTATAACCCCAAATCACCGGAGAACGTCGGTTCGGTGATGCGCGCCGCCGGTTGCTATGGCGTGGCGTCAGTGTTTTACACCGGCAAGCGCTATGAGCGCGCCGCCGACTTCGTCACCGACACCAAGAAAGTCCACTACGACATTCCGCTGATCGGCATCGATGACCTGAAGAAAATCCTGCCGCTGGGCTGTGTACCGGTCGCCGTGGAACTGGTCGACGGCGCCCGCTCGCTGCCGGAATACACGCACCCGGATCGCGCCCTCTACATCTTCGGCCCCGAAGACGGTTCGCTCGATAAAGAGATCCGCGACTGGTGCGAAGACGTGGTCTACATCCCGACCACCGGCTGCATGAACCTGGCGGCCACGGTCAACGTGGTGCTGTACGACCGCATGGCCAAGGGCAACAACACCCGCTCGGGCCCGAAAKTCCGCTGAATCACCGCACATCCGATGGAACGAGCCGCCCGCCTCGGCAGTCAGCTTAATTATCCATTCTTGAAGCCTGGAGACCGATCATGAACGACCTCAAACCCGTAGAGCGTATCGAATCCACCCCGTTCCAGACTCAGCCCACGCAGAACGTCCAGGGTTGGGAGCGCATCGGTTCCCTGGCCGGCGGCGTGGTGATGGTCGGCAAGGGCCTTCGGCGCGGAGGTGTGTTCGGGTTGATTCAAGTGGCCATTGGCGGCGTAGCGCTGGCGCGGGGTATTACCGGGCACAGTTCGGCGAAAAGCTTTCTGGAAAAGAGCCGTCAGGACATGGTTAACGCTCGGGCCAGGATTGAGCGTGCCGGGGAAGAGTTGAGTCGGTTGAAGGAGAGTGCCGAGGCGGCGACCAAAACTGCGACCGTGACCGGCAATGATTCTTTGAAGTCGCCTAACACCGGGGTTTAACCTTTTAAGGTTAAAAGATCGTCCGAACGCGGCCCGAACCTTCGGCAGCTCCTACGCGCCTGTGGGCGCCGCCGAAGGCTGCGATCTTTTGATTTTCTATTGCAACAACCCGGTATCAAGCACCTTGGAAGACTCGCCAATTACGCTCTCACTGAGCTGAACGAATTCCTTGGTATCGACACTCTCCAAACGCATCGCCCCACGCAATACATCATCCAGCGAACGCTTGTTGCGGGTCTTCAGGCGAATCTCGCGATCCAGTTCCTGCAGCAACACCACCGCTTTGGCCATCTGCGCCGGGTTGATCTGCTCCCCGCGCAAGGTGGTGACCTTCTGGCTGTCCTTGGCCAACTTGCTCTGCAGACTCTCATACCGCTCATCACTCATGCCGCCCGCGCGGCGTACCAGTTCGATGGCGTAATACTCGGCAAACCCTTCGCTGATCCAGTCGCTGCGCTGGCTATCGTTGATCCGCCCGAACACCTGAGCCAATTCGCGCACCAAGGCACTGGTGCCGCTTTCGCTGACCAGCGGCAGGCGGCTATTGAGGTAGATCGATTCCCGCGCGGCCAGGCTGCCACGCCACATCGGGTCATTGGCGCCGACAATCAGCAGTTTGCTGGGGTGACGCGGAAAAACTTCCTGCACTTGCGGCCACACGAACGTCAGCAGCGTCAGCACATCCATGCGGCGCATGCCCTGGCCTTGGGGCGAGGCCACGGTGACTTCGGTTTCCCCCAACCGCGTGCGACGGCTGCCGAGGTTACCGGCGAGCATCCAACCGGTGGGACGGTCGAACAGACGCGAGACGTTATCGATGCGGAACTTGTTTTTGCCGATCCGCGGCCAGGCGGTTTCGACGCTTTTCCAACCCGTGGGCAATTCGAATTCCAGGCGTGACACCAGCTCGATACCGTCCTGCTGATCGAGTTTGGCCGCGGGCACCAGGTCATCGCCACGCATCAGCGCCCACGTTGGCGTCATGCGTGTATCGAAGCTACCGCTCTTGCGCCCGTGGCTGATGCGCACGCGGTAGGTCAGGCTGGCCTTGTCGGCGGCCGGGCGCCAGACACCACGGGCCCGCGTGCCCGGCGTGAGCTGCCATTGGCCGTCGGCCTTGAAATCGCTGTAGTGACTGCCGTCGCCCAAGTCGAAATCCAGACTGCGCACCGCCGAGCCTTGGGCCAGGGTCAGGCGCACTTCGGCCTGATCGCTTTGCGGCAACAGGCGCACGTGATAATCCAGATCGACTTTCTTCGCCGCCCACACGGGCGAACTCAGGGCCAGCAGCCCCACAGCCAACGCCCGCAGCACTCCCACCGCCATACACACTCCTTGGTGAAACGCTAAAACGGCGGACGCTTAACCCGCGCGAAAAATCAGATGATCTTCCCAATCGTCTTCGGCCACGCTGCCTTCGGCGAGCATGCGCCCGGACTGGGAAATACGTTCGTGATGCACCGCATCGCGATCACCGCACACCAGGTGATGCCAGAGCGGCAGGTCCTTGCCTTCGCTGACCAGTCGATAACCGCAGGTCGGCGGCAGCCATTTGAACTCATCGGCCTTGCCCGGCGTGAGCTGAATGCAATCGGGGACAAAGTCGCGACGGTTGGGGTAATCGGTGCACTGACAGGTTTTGAGGTCCAGCAGTTTGCAGGCGATGCGCGTGTAGTAGACGGCGTTGTCGTCTTCGTCCTCGAGCTTTTGCAGGCAGCACAGGCCACAGCCGTCGCACAGCGATTCCCATTCCTCTTGATCGAGTTGATCGAGGGTTTTGCGTATCCAGAACGGTTCGACTTTGGCGGCCATGGCTCAAGCATCAACATCAGGTGGTGAAAAGGCCGCCAGTCTAGTGCCAAGGCACCGGCGGGCCAAGCATTGGCGACTGCCGGTACGACGGCACTTGTCAGTTTTTGCGCCACCCAGTAGCTTTGCCAGTCGCAAGGAGCCCTACCCAAGTGCCATTAACGCTCAACCGCGTTGCATTCAGGTGAACTGCCGGCTCAAAAAAACCTGGCGCTCAGCTCAACTGTACCCCCCGGTTTTTCGACGACCCACACTTTCAAACGTAAAGGTATCTCTTGATGAGTGCTAATCCACGCGTTGCCGATTACGCCATTCACCCTCAGTTCACCGATCGCTGGTCGCCCCGCGCCTTCACCGGCGAAACCATTCCCGAAGAGACCCTGCTGAGCTTCTTCGAAGCCGCCCGCTGGGCGCCATCGGCGTACAACTCGCAGCCTTGGCGGTTTCTCTATGCGCGTCGCGACACGCCGAACTGGGAGCGTTACCTGGGCCTGCTGAACGAGTTCAACCGCAGCTGGGCACAGCACGCCTCGGCGCTGGTGATCGTGATCTCGAAAACCACCTTCGTGGCACCCGGCGCCAGCGAAGAAACCCCGGCGCTGTGGCACACCTTCGACACCGGTTCCGCCTGGGGCCACCTGGCGTTGCAAGCGAGCATCAGCGGCTGGCACACCCATGGCATGGCCGGTTTCGATCAGGAGCTGACCCGCAAGGAGCTGAACATTCCTGAAGGCTATGCACTGCACGCCGCCGTGGCGATCGGCAAGCTGGGCGACAAGGCGACGCTGGCCGAGTACCTGCAAGCACGTGAAGAGCCAAGCCCGCGTCGTCCGCTGAGCGAGTTGGCGGCTGAAGGTAATTTCACCCTGTAAAAACAAAAGATCGCAGCCTGCGGCAGCTCCTACAGGTGGTCACAAAGCCCTGTAGGAGCTGCCGCAGGCTGCGATCTTTTCAGCTGCGCCTCAATACCCGCGCGCGAAATCCACTTCCCCACGCAACGCTTCACCCGCCTGATAAGCCCGCAGGTTCTCGACAAACAGCTTCACCATCGCCGGTGGCGAAGTCGGTGCCGAGCTGTGGCCGGTCAGCAGCAGGCCCCACGCGGTCCAGAACGGATGACGTTGCGGCAGTGGTTCCTGACGGCAGACGTCGATCACAGCCCCGGCCAGGTGCCCTTCCTTCAAGGCTTCCACCAGATCCGCATCGACCACCGCAACGCCGCGCCCGACGTTGATGAACAGCCCGGTCGCCTTGAACTGCTTGAACAGGGCAGCGTCATACAGGTCGTGCGTATTGGGGGTATTCGGCAGCAGATTGATCACGTAATCCACCTCACCGACCAGGCGCGGCAAATCGCTCAGCGCGCCGACTTCGACAAAGGGCGCCTGCTCCCGGGCGGTGCTGGCGATGCCGTATAACTCGACGCCAAACGGCAGCAGAAACTGCGCCACTGTCTGACCGATATCACCGGTGCCGACAATCAGCACCTTTCGTCCAGCCAGGCTTTGACCCTGGCGATTGTCCCATTTGCGCTCGACCTGGCTGACCAGCCGCGCCAACACTTCGCGCTCGTGGCCGAGCATGTAAGTCAGCACGTATTCAGCCATGATCTGACCGAAAATCCCTACCGCGCGAGTCAGCCGATAGTGCCGTGGCAAGCCATCGGCCAGCAGCGGCGTGATACCGGCCCAGGTCGACTGCAACCATGCAGGCGTGTGGCCCTGACGCAACAGCGTCGCCAGCAGGTCCGGCTGACCGAGCCAGACCTGGCAGTCGGCGGCCTGACGGGCCAGTTCGGCGGAGTCGCCGCTGGTCAATACTTCCAGATCAGGCGCTGCCTGACGCAACAGTTGGGCGTACACAGGGTGGTCGTGTTCAGCAATCAGAACGCGCATGTTTCAAACCTTTCAAAAACAGTGCAGACGACCGCCGACGGAGGATCACTCCATCGTCACGGCCATCGCCAAAATCATTCCAGTGTTTCATAAGGCTCTGAACAGAGCCTGTCTGCCGATTACATCGGGTCGTTGCGGCGCAGCAATTCTTCCGGCAAGTGTTCGATGTATTCATCCTCGGCCGGTGGCATTTGCAGGTGGTAGCCCTGCTTGTCGAGGTTCTCCAGTACTACAGCAATGTCTTCGCGCGACAGCTTGCGCTCGGGGGTCAACACCAGGTCGAAAGCGTGGATGGCTTTGCCGAAAGCCGCCATCAGGGGGTCAGGCACGCGCTCCAGTGCATCGCTTTTGAGCACATAGAGGTACATCCCGCTTTTCTTCGAGCTTCGATAAATCGAGCAAATACGTTTCAAGGCTGTTCTCCGGCGGTGGCCAGGCTGTCGAGCAGCGCCTGGCCCATCAATTCGCGGCGCCAGCCACGCAGCGAATCAGGYAATTGGTAAGGACCATTGGGGAAGCCGCTCTTGAGCAGCGCTTCCAGGGTTTTCTTGCGCAGCATCAGCTCCGGCGCGATGTTCAGGCGCTCGGCTTCGGCCTGGCCGATGGCGCGCAGCTGTTTGACCAGCGCGGCGGCTTCCACTGGCAATGGCTCCGGCACCGCTGGCGGCCACTGATCAGGCGACACACTGCCAGAGCGCTTGATCAGATCAAGCAGAAATTCGCCGTCCTGACGCACGGTGCGCGGGTGCATGTCTTCGATTTTCGCCAGTGCGCCGAGGTTGTCCGGTTGGGTGCGTGCCAACGGCCACAGTGAATGTTCACGGATAATGCGGTTGCGCGGCAGATCACGGGCGCGGGCTTCACGCTCGCGCCAGGCGCAGAGTTCACGCAACACGGCGAGTTGGGCGCGGGACAGCTTCCAGGCCAGTTTGGCGTCGCGATAGACCTCGTACGGGTCGACCTCGCGCCGCAGATTGGCGACCAGCTCGGCTCCGTCTTCCAGGACCCACGCGTATTTTTCGTCAGAAAGCTTCGGACGCAGCTGTACGAAAACCTCCGCCAGATGCACGGCATCTTCGGCGGCGTAGCTGATCTGAGTCTCGGACAGTGGACGTTGCAGCCAGTCGGAACGGGTCTCGCCCTTCGGCAGGTCGATGCCGAGCACCTCCTGCACCAGCCGCGAATAGCCCATGGAGAAACCCAGGTTCAGGTAAGCAGCGGCCAGTTGGGTGTCGAACAGCGGCGCCGGCAGACTGCCGGTCAGGCGCAGCAGGACTTCAAGATCTTCGCTGCACGCATGCACGACCTTGACCACTGCCGGGTTTTCCAGCAATGCGGCCAGCGGCTGCCAGTTGTCGATGGTCAGTGGGTCAATCAGGTAAGCGCGTACGCCATCGCCGATCTGCAGCAGGCCTGCGATCGGGTAAAAAGTGTCGACCCGCATGAATTCGGTGTCGAGGGCAACGAATGGCAGCTGCTGCCACTCGGTGCAAAACTGACCGAGGCTATCGTTGTCGCGAATCCAGTGAATATCGATGGCCACACGGCTCTCCCTTGAAGAATGGCGCGCAGTATATATCGCCCCCGGCGATTTCCGCGCATTCACTGAACAAGAGCTTTAGCGAAAATACCTGCCGGACAGCAAGAATTGTCTGACAGGCTAGCTGTCCTTACGCAACACGTAGACCCGCATCCGCGTGCAACCCGGTACCAAGTCCTGATGACTGAGCAAGCAGAAACCCGCCTGCCTGAACTCGGCCTCAAGCTCGGCCTTGCTGGCCTGCGGCTGGACCTGTGCGCCCTCCACGTCCAAACACTCGAGCTTGAAATGCCCATCAACCCGCACCGCCACAATCACTGTATCGCGACTGACCCGATGGAACTCGCCCAGCATGGCCAATCGATGCTCGGGACAGGCGACACGTTGAAACAGTTGCAGGCAAAAAATGCAGTCAACCGCATTCGCCGACAAGCCGATGGTAAAGGCTGAACTCTGAAAGGTCTTGATCCGTTTCAGCAGGTTTTGCGGATGGTGGGTACGGGCGTGATCGAGCATGTCCTGGGACGCGTCGGCTGCGAGGATCACCCGGTTCGCATGCTCGGCCAGAACGGGCCAGAAACGCCCGGCACCGCAGGCCACATCAAGAATCAATCCCGGTTCGCCAGCGACCTGCAGCGCGTTACGCACCAATTGCTCTTCGCGCCAGAACGTCAAACGCCCCGCCAGGCCGCGCGGTCGCGGCTGTTTACAGACGCGGGCGTGTTCCTGATCGTAGCGCCGGGCGAACTCAAGCTCGAAGGCGGATGGGGGCTGCGCGGACATGTGTAATGGCTCTTGTTGGATGTTCCAGGCGCCGCAGATTAGCGGTCGTTACGTGAAAAAAGGTCGAGTCGCTCATTTTTTGGCCAGCACACCGTCGCCCATTGCGCCGCGGCATCCGGCGAACATATCCAGACCCGGGTTGTAGACCGCGCTGTTGACCTCCAGCAGACCGAGCATCGAATGGAACAGGTTGTCCTGGCTCAAGGGTTTTTCACGACTCAGTTGCAGGCAACGGGTGTCCACCGAGAACGACTTTTGATAGCTGTCGGAGAACCACGCCAGCATCGCTACATGTTTCTGTTGTTCCGGTGCGAGCATGTAAGGCGTGCCATGCAGGAACAGGTTGTATTCGCCCAGCGACTCGCCGTGGTCCGACAGATATAGCATCGCGGTATCGACTTTGCCCTGGTTGCTGCGCAACAGATCGATCAGGGTCGACAGCACGTGGTCGGTATACACCAGCGTATTGTCGTAGCCATTGACGATGCTTTCGCGGCTGCAATTGTTCAGCGCATTGCTTTCACACACAGGTGTGAAGTGTTCGTATTCTTTCGGATAGCGCTTGAAGTATTCCGGACCGTGACTGCCCATTTGGTGCAGGACCAGCACGGTGTCTTTATTCAGCGTGTCGATGAAGTGCTGCATGCCTTGCAGGAGAATTTCATCGCGGCACTCGCTATTGGCGCACAGCACCGGGTCTTTCAGGTCACTCACGTCGTCGACAGTGACCCGATCGCAGGTGCCTTTGCAGCCCGATTGATTATCGCGCCAGATCACCTCGAGACCGGCACGCTTGAGCACGTCCAGCAGGCCTTCCTGGTTCTTCGCCTTGCTGGCGTCGTAATCCTTGCGGCCCATGTTGGAGAACATGCAGGGCACCGACACCGCCGTTTCCGTGCCGCACGAATGCACATCGGTGAAGGCAATCAGGCCGGATTCCTTATTCAGTTTCGGCGTGGTGTCGCGGTCATAACCCAGGATGCCGAAGTTCTCGGCCCGGGCACTTTCGCCCACCACCAGTACCGTCAGGGATTTACGGTCGTGGGCCTGCCAGGCCGGGCTTTTCTGGGCATCTTCACCCAGTTTGGCGAAAGGTTGCCGTGCAGACACCACTTGCTCACGCAGATAACCGAACGAGGCACCGATGTAGTTGCTCGGCACCACCATCAGGCGCAATTCATGGTGATTGCGAAACAACGACGACAGGCCTTGATAGTTGACCAATGCGACACCGCCGATCACCGCAACCGACGCGACACTCACCAGCACTTTACTTAATAACTCACGGTGCCAGCGACGGTAATTAACCGGGATTTTCCACAACAACCACGACGGCAAGACGCCGAGCAGCACGATATAAACAAACAGTTTTAGCGAGAGTAAGTCGCGTACTTCCGTGGCATTGGTTTCGGCGAAGTTACGCAACATACCGGCGTCGATCAGCACGCCATATTGGCTCATGAAGTACGCCACACCGGCACTGATCAGAAAGATCAGCATCAACACGGGTTTCATCACGGGTCGGAATGCCAGCAAGGTCAGCACAATGTTGAAGGCCGCCAGGATCATCAGCCCGAACGCGACACGCATGACGATACCTTGACCGTCTGCTGCGGTGATATCGAAGAGGTGTTGCCAGAGAACTAAATTGAACCCTGCCAATAGAAAGGCACTGGAAACCAACGTCACCCATTCAGGGCGCACGGCTTTGAACTTCAACATGTGATCGGCTGTTCCTGAAAAGAAGTGCCCGCGGCAAATGTGAAAATTTCATTGACCGAGACGCCACAAATCTTAAGCAGTCAACCATCAATATTTCGTGAAAAAGAAGCCAACGAATAGTTGGCTTATGGCATTAGGCCAAAACTTTCAACACTGGCGACCCGTTTCAAGCCTGATGCAGATACCAGCGCCAGTCCTGCTCACCGACTTCGCCCATGAATTGCCGGTATTCGGCTCGTTTCACTGCCAGATAGACGCCAAGAAACTCACTACCGAATGCTTCCCGGGCCCAATTCGAGCCTTCCAGCGCTCGCAACGTGGTCAACCAGTCGGTCGGCAACAATTGCGCGGCCTGAGCATAACCGTTGCCCTCCACCGGCGCCCCAGGGTCAAGTTGCTCGCGGATGCCGCGATGAATACCGGCCAGGATCGCCGCCGCAGCCAGATACGGATTGGAGTCGGCACCACAAATACGGTGCTCGATATGCCGGGAGAATGCCGGCCCGCCGGGTACTCGCAAACTCACGGTGCGGTTGTCCACGCCCCAAGTGGCCGCCAGGGGTGCGTAGCTGTTGGTCTGGAAACGACGGTACGAGTTGGCGTTCGGACAGAACAGCAGCAACGCATCGAGCAATGTCGCGAGCATCCCGCCAACCGCGTGCTTGAGCAGCGGCGTGCCGTCCGGGGCCTCGTTGGCGAACAGGTTATTGCCGTCCTTGTCCGCCAGGCTGACATGCATGTGCATGCCGGTGCCGGCCAGGTCATCGAACGGCTTGGCCATGAAACAAGCCGTCATCCCGTGTTTGTGCGCCACGCCCTTGACCAGCCGCTTGTAGCGCACGGCTTCGTCCATCGCCTGCAAAGCGTCGGTGCGGTGTTCGAGGGTGATTTCCACCTGCCCCGGCGCGTATTCGGAAATCGCCGTGCGCGCCGGAATGCCCTGGAGCTTGCAGGCGCTGTAGAGGTCGGCCAGAAATGGCTCGATCTGTTCCAGTTCACGCAAGCCGTAGACCTGAGTCCCGCGTGGCCGCCCGCCATCGACATCCCGCGCCGGCTGCGGCCGACCGTTGCCGTCGCGCTGCTGATCCAGCAGATAGAACTCCAGCTCCGCCGCCATCACCGGGTAATAACCGTCGGCCTGCAAGCCTTCGATGACCCTGGCCAACAGGTGCCGTGGGTCGGCGATGGTCGCGGGCATGCCCTCTTGCGGATGCATGCTGACCTGCACCGCCGCCGTGGGAATCAATCGCCACGGCATGCGCTGCAAACTGCCGCTGACGGGATAAGCGCGGCAATCGATATCACCGACGTCCCAGACCAGCCCGGAGTTTTCCACGTCATCGCCATTGATGGTCAGTCCCAGGATGGTACTTGGCAGTGGCCGACCGCTTTCATACACCGCCAGCAACTCATCGCGATGCAGCAATTTGCCGCGTGGCACACCGTTGTTGTCGAGGATGAACAGCTCGAACATTTCGATATCCGGGTTCTGTTCAAGAAACGTCAAGGCTTGTTCTTTCGTAGCGAAGGATGTCGTGGCACAGCTCATGGGATTCCTCGTCTTTGCGCGTCAGGCAAACGCACAGGCGCCGCCGGTTTGATCCCGGCGCACAGCGCGGGACCTGTCAGAACAATCAGCGGGAGATGCAGGAATCCGGCGGGCGCGCGTGACGGCAGTGCCACAGCGCCCAGAAGGCCAGTTCGGAGGGGAGTGCAGACAGGCTCGGTGCACTGGCAGGCCTGTATGAACGATGTGGCAGAAGGTTTGAAGTAGCGCCGGTCGCAACCGCGTGTTTGATGCCGATCAACCAGGCGTCCATGGGAAAGACCGCAATAAACAGATGCGGAGCAGCGTCACACGGGCAGATCAGCCGTTAAATCCAGACTTGATGAACCTTGGTTGCAGGCTGATTAAACATTCTCCCCGAGCAGCCCCTGTGGGAGCGTGGCTTGAGTTACGGCGTTACCCCGAGCGGCTGCCTAATTTCTCGATAGTGCCAGCGACTTTTCAGTTTGCCCCAGCAGGCTCGCAACGGCCTAATCATTGGCTTGTATATTTGGGGCTCCCTTATGGAAAACGTTCGTACTTCAAGTGCCTATGCCGGATGGCTGATGGTCAGCGTGGTATTGGTCGCACTGAACCTGAGGCCGTCGATGGCCGCTGTCGGGCCTTTGTTGTCGGCCATTCGCGTGGATGTCCCATTGAGTTTCAGTACCGCCGCGCTGCTGACCATGTTGCCCGTCATGGCGATGGGCATGGCGATGTTTTTGGGCATGCGCATAGCGCAACGGGTCGGCGATCACCGCACCATCATCCTGTCGTTGCTGATCATCGGTGTGGCCACGGTCTCGCGGCTGTATCTGGACAGCGCCCTTGAGCTGATTCTCAGCGCGGTACTGGCCGGGATCGGTATCGCCCTCATTCAGGCGGTGATGCCGGCACTGATCAAGTCGCGCTTCAGCAACAACGTATCGCTGTTCATGGGTTTGTATGTCACCTCGATCATGGGCGGCGCGGCGATTGCGGCATCGTTCTCGCCTTTCGTCATGACCCAGACCGGCAGTTGGCGCGCAGGCCTGGCAATCTGGGCCTTGCTGACGCTGGTGGCACTGGTGTTCTGGCTTGGCCAGCGCTCGGCAATCGCGCCACTCCCGGCCGCGCCGACGGGGCGCCAGGAGTCTTTCGTCGGTAACTCTCGGACCTGGTTGCTGGCGATTTTCTTCGGTTTGGGCACCGCCTCCTACACCTGTGTGCTCGCCTGGCTAGCCCCGTATTACGTGGAAAAAGGCTGGAGCGAACAGAATGCGGGCTTGTTGCTGGGGTTTCTGACAGCCATGGAAGTGGTGTCCGGGTTGATCACACCTGCGATTGCTAACCGCAGCCAGGACAAACGCCTGGTGCTGGTCATTCTGCTGGCATTGATCATGGCCGGCTTCTGCGGCCTGATCCTCAGCCCCGAACGCTTTAGCCTGCTATGGCCGTGCCTGCTGGGCCTGGGTATCGGCGGTCTGTTCCCGATGAGCCTGATCGTGTGTCTTGATCACTTGGATAACCCTCGTCGCGCAGGTGGCCTGACGGCCTTTGTGCAAGGCATCGGTTACCTGATTGCGGGGCTCTCGCCGTTGATTGCCGGGATGATTCGCGACCAATCGGGTAGCTTCGAATGGGCCTGGTGGTCACTCACGGCGGTGATGGCGCTGATGATCGTGATGGTACTGCGTTTCAACCCACGACATTACGCACAGCATATTCAATAGTTTTTGAAGGTCCTTTCCTTGTAGGGGCCAGGCTTGCCGGCGAACGCGTCCTTAATAGCGCCTTCGCCGGCAAGCCTGGCTCTACAGGTCTGATTTCTACTTTCAAACACAGGTGAAGGAACTCATGAAGCAAGTCGGTTTTGCAGAAGCTCACTGGGGCATGTTGATCTGGGCGATGCTGATCGCCTCATCGTTCTTTGCCGCGGCACAAGTCAGCCAATCAATAGATCCGCTCCTGTTGACCGGGCTGCGCCTGTTGTTTTCAGCCTTGATGTTCTTGCCGTTGCTGCTATTGAAAAACACCTCACCGATTTCGCTCAAAGGCTTGCTGGCCCATGGGGTGCTTGGACTGTTGCTGGCGACGTATTTCGGTTCGCTGTTCGAAGCACTGCGCTACACCAGCGCGGTCAATACTGCGACGCTGTACACATTAGTGCCGCTGATGACGTTGCTCTTCGAGGCCTTCCTGCTGCCGAGCCCCAGCCTGAAAACCCGCTTGTTGCCGATGTTGACTGCGGCAATCGGCGCCCTGCTGCTGACGCTCAAAGGGACGGCTCCAGGCGAACTGCCCGCGTTGTACCCGGTACTGGTGTTCGGCGTCGGCTGCCTGGCGATGGCGCTCTATTCGCCACTGAGCCAGCGGTTCAAGGCCAGGAGCTTGAAGGGACGTGACCCGGTGGCGATGACCTTCTGGAACATGCTTTTCGGCTCACTGTTTCTATTTGTGTTCTGTCTGTTCAACGGTGGCTGGCGCAGCGGCACGCAGTTGTCGGCCAGTGACATGTTCTGGCTGGTGTACCTGGCGCTGTTCGGCACCCTCGCGACATTCTGGCTGTTGCATCGGGCAATTGGGGTGATTTCGCCGTCAACGGTCGTTTCCTACGTCTACATGAACACCTTGTTTGTCACATTGTTCCACTGGTTCTGGCTCAGGCAGCAACCAGCGTTGATGGAAATCGCCGGCGCGATGCTGGTGGGTCTCGGCATGCTGGCTCTGGTGATCACCAGCCGTCACGCCAAAACCGTTACAGCTTGAGGTCGTTCAGAGTGGCCGTGCCTCAGGTGTGACGGGGCTCCAGCGCTCCAGCTCACGTTCAAGGAAACTGGCCACGGCCAGCAACCGTGCTTCTTGCCAGTGCGGGCCGACTATCTGGATGCCGATCGGCATCCCGCTGGCCGGGTCATGCCCGGCGCGAATGACCACTGCCGGTGAACCGCAGAGGCTGAACGGAAACACAAAGGCATAGCGATCACGATCCTGCAAAGACTCGCCATGGGCGAACGCCACATCCGGGAACACCGGGCAAATAAACAGATCGTGCTCATTGAAGAACTTCGCCAGGTGGTAGCGAAACGTATCGATCAGGATCCAGTCGCGCTTCATTTCATCCACGCTCAATTCGACCGCTTCGCTCAAGCGAAGCAGCTCCGTGGTGGCGGGCGTATAGGCCTGCTTACCCATGGACTGGAACAGGCGTTTCCAACCGCGCCCGGCGTCCGCGCCCGTGATGAAGATCCGCCAAAGCACATCGCAGGCCTCGTCGAGCATCTGCGGCTCCGTCGGTGCAACCTGCGCCACCACGCTACCCAGGCAATTCTCGACCCGTTGCAGCACCTGCCTCACCGCCGGGCTCACCCGGGTTCTGGTGGATTCCCACGACAGCGCGACACGCAATTGAGCCAGTGGCTTGCTGTCGGCGAACGGCACATCGACGGTGTCTGGATCGTGACCATCAGCGCCACTGATCAATTGCCCGAGTAATGCCAGATCGTCGACATAACGCCCCATCACGCCGAACGCCGAGGTCAGGTGGAACAGCCCGGAGCGATCATTGGGAAATTGGCCCGTCAACGGCACACGCCCCTGGGTCAGCTTCATCCCGCAGATGCCGTTGAAATGCGCCGGAATCCGCACGCTTCCGCAAGCATCCGAGGCCAGCCCGGCCGGAGAGCAACCGGCCGCGATGGCTGCCGCTTCCCCACCACTGCTGCCACCGGCAGAGCGCTGTCCGTCATGGGGGTTGAGCGTGCGGCCATACAGCAGGTTCTCGGTTTCGAAGGCCATGCAAAACTCGGGAACATTCGTGATCCCAAGGATGATCGCCCCCGCTTGCCGAAGCCGAGCGACGACCGTGGCATCCTGCTGACTGGCGTCGCCCAGCAACTCCTTCACCCCCCGCGACATACGGAAGCCGCGCACATGACAGACGTCCTTGATAGTCATGGGAACTCCGTGCAACGGCCCAAGAATTTTCCCGACACGGGCCATCTCATCGGCCTCCCTGGCTTGCCGACGCAATTCGTCGACAGACTCCATCTGGATCAGGGCATTGATCTGCGGATTGCGTTCGGCAATGCGCTGCAGATAGAACTCCAGTAAATTGACGCTGGTCAGTACACCGCGACGCAGCAGGTCGGCCATTTCGCGCAGGGTCAATGTATCGGGATTGAACATACTCAGGGCTTCCCTTTGCTGCGCAGTAGCTTGTTGGGGATGTGGTACATGTTTTTGACCACCAGGGAAAACGCCTTGACCGCTAGCTTCGGACGGCGGGCGATGGCTTCCAAGGCTTCTTCGGTCATCGTCAGCACATGCCGTAGCGCCTCAGGCGTGATGTTCAGCGGCGGGTAAAAGCGCAAGACCGGGTGCCCGGCCTTTTCATTCATGGAATGCCCGGCATGCACGCCACGCTTGCCCAACTCCATGCTCAGCAGCGCTTCGTAGACCGAGCCGCGCAAACGCACGCCAGTCATCAGGCCGACTCCGGGCACATCCTCGATAATCTGCGGGTAACGCTGTGCCAGCCGTTGCAGGCCATGGCGCAGCAAGCCGCCATTGATCCGCGATTGCTCGACCAGGTTGTTCTGCTCGATGTAATCGATTGCGGCCAGTGCCGAGGCGCACGCCACCGGATGCCCGCCATTGGTTCGTTGGTCAGGCTCGATCTCGCTCAACGGGTATTGCGTGGCCAGTCGCTGGCTGTACATCGCGCAGGCAAACGAGGTGTAGCCGCCCGTCAGGCCTTTGGAGAGGATCATGATATCCGGCACGATGTCGTCATATTGCACGGCGAACCATTTGCCACAACGGCCGAATCCGGTCTGGATTTCATCGGCCACCAGCAAGGTTTCGGTGGCATCGCACAGGGCTCGGATATTGGCCATGTAACCCACGGGCGGAACCTGCAAGTGAGCGCCCCCCAGAATCGGCTCGACATACACCGCACGCACGCCCTCGCCAACCGCTTTCTGCAAGGCGGCGAAATCACCGTAGGGCACATAGGTCACTTCCGAGGCCTGGGTGCCGTAGCTGCGATGGTGCTGTTTCTGCCCCAGAATGCTCATCGCCGCCAGCGTCTTGCCATGGTAGGAATGGTTCATGACTACGATTCCGCGCCGATGGTGTTGCACCTTGAGCACATAACGCAGGCTCTGTTCGATGGCTTCGGCGCCCGACACCATGAGTTGCACATCCCCCCAATCACCCGGCACCAGATCCCGAAGGCGCTCGGACAGTGCATCTTGCAGCGGATGCACCCGCCCTTCCGGAACCCAGGCCATCTGGTTCAGTTGAGCCTGCACCTGCTCACGCACCATCGGATTACGATGACCGACGACAAACACCCCATAACTGCAGGCGCAGTCGATAAAGCGCTTGCCGGTATGGTCCGTGACATAGATGCCATCGGTTTCCTGTTCGACGCTGGTTTTTCCCAGGCGATAGAGCTTGGCCGCCGAGGCACTCCAATGCCGCTGACAGTCATCCAGCAGTTGTTCATGCGATAGGGTTAAGGACATGGCTTAAAGTCTCCTTGAGAATCCGGGATGCGCGCTGGATGTGTTCGGCTCGAGCGGTGATCGGGCAACGCAGTATCAACTCGCGGCCACGGGGTGCACTGACATAGATGCCACGCTGATAAAGCTCCTCGCACAACTCGGCGGGATTGAGGTCGGCTGGCAGCGGCAGGCTGACCCAGGCACCGCAGGCGACGGCACCGAACGGAGCGAGCGCCTGCGCCAGGATCTTGCCGTTATCGAGGCACTGTGCGGGCAAGTCGTGTGCCTGCACATAATCCAGTGCAGCCATCGCGGCCACACAGGCCATCGGGTTGCCGGCCGTGGTGCTGCCATGTTTCGCCGGGCTGCTGCGACCGTAGACCTGATACGCCATCTGTTCGCTGCAGGTGTAGGTGCCGATGGGAATCGCGCTGCCACCCAGCGGTCCGCCCAACACCACGATGTCCGGGGTATTGCGATAACGCTGGAAACCAAACAGCGTGCCCAGGCTGCCCAGACAACTTTGCACATCGACCGCGATGACCGGCGCCGACGCCTTGGCCGCCGCGGCATACAAGTGATCGAGCAGCACCTGCTCCATCAGGCACAGGCGTCCGTCTTCATCGATCCGCGTGCTGGTATGGCAGACCGCGAAGCAATCGTCCCAATCCACCTTATCCAGATCACGGACATGGCGGAGCACCACGAGCTCGAAACCCAGGAAACGCTGCATCTGCAGATAGCTTTGCGGTGTGCTGAGGCAACGTCCATAACTCAGTGAGCCATAGTCGCCGCCCTCGACAACCACAATGGTGTTGCCCTTGGGCTTGAGTCCCTTGCACAGTTTCAGGGCGCCTTCGAAGGCTTCATCGCCGGAGCTGCACACATAAGAACTGACCAGCGGTTGCGGCAGCAGCTCGGCCAAACGACGACATAGCGCGATCAGTGGCTCGGACATCAGCACCCGATTGGACAGGCCCATGTGCTGCGCCTGAAGATTGACTGCCTCGATCACCGCCGGTACCTGAAAGCCAAACCCGCCGGCCAGATCGATTATCTGGCGACCATCGCCGTCGACATACGTCTCATAGTGACCAGAAATGATCTGTTTGTTATTGGTCTTCATAGATAGTCTCAGCGATAGCTCAGGGCATTGAAGATACGGCGACGCTCATCAACGATGGCCTCACGACCGTGCATCACTCGACGGTTATCGATCATCACCATGTCATGGTCACGCCAGCCGACCGGGTAGGTGTACTGCGCGCAAACCCCGGCGATTTCAAGCAGGAACTCGCCGGGAATGGGCAGCCCGGACGACGTATCGATCACGGGTACTTCATAGTTGAAGGACGGCCCGAGGATGCTGTTGGCAAACGCCGGACGCTGGCTGAAGTCAGAGACCTGAATCGCCGGGGTACTGAAGGCATAGTGGATTGAATCATCGGCCTGATTGAAAGAGATTTGCGTCTGCGGATCGTCGCCGATGATCTGCATCAGATCGTCGATATGCACCGCCGCCGGGTCCAGGAGCGCCGGCGAGTAATGGCAGACCAGCCGACGCCATTTTTCGCCGGCAACCGTGCGACTGTAGCGAATCGGGTGGTTCTCGAAAAATGTGCGGCAGGCCGGTGAGAGTTTCGCCAGCACTTTCTCACCGTCGCACAAGGTGGTTTGCGAGCCCGTGCGCGGCGCTTCCTGACAATAGAACCAGGTAATGTCCGGCCAGAATGGGGAGTTGCCGTTCTCGCAATGCAGACCGATCGCCTGGCGGCCCGCATCCACCAACTGCGCGGCGCCGCCGACCATGGTCCGTGCCGGGTCCAGGCTCAGGCGCGAGCTGTTGCGCTTCACATAGGCACTGAAATCCTCGGCATTGTGGATGCAGTTGCGCAGCAGGACGACACCGTAGTGCCCCAGTAACTCGTACAATTCGGCCTTGCCAAGACTGGCGAAATGATGAGCCTCGATAATCGAGACGTCTGGGCTTTCAGAGTGATAGGCAGGTGTGTTCATCAGTTGCATTCCCTTGCAGGTTGGCGAAAACAGTCGCGATATCGGCACGTTTGGGACGGCCGGTGACGGTGTACAGTTGCTCGAGCAATGGATCGTCCTTGGTCAGCAGCCACAGGCGGCTTGGTCGCTCGATGTCGGAAAAGCGTTGGGTGGACCAGGCGGCCAGTTCATCGCGATCCGGTATTGATTCAACACACAGCAATGCCACCAGGCCATGGGCCTCGTCGAAAAACACAGCTGCATCGCGCACGCCTGGGTATTCGCGGTATTCAAGTTCGACCTGTTCCGGGCTGACGTTGCGGCCGTTGGGCAGGCAGATCACATTTTTCTTGCGACCGAGAACATAGAGATAACCATCGGCATCCAGCTCCCCCAGATCCCCGGTATCCATCCAGCCGTCGTCGGACATCGAACAGGCGCTAGGGTCCTTGCCCGAATAACCGCTGAACAGTGAGCTGCTCCTGACCTCAATGGTCTGGTCGGCGCCGATGCGCACCTGGACGTGCGGCAACGGCTTGCCCACACTGCCCAGCCGTTGATGCTGCAAGGTATTCATGCTGACAACCGAGGCGTTCTCGGAAAGCCCGTATCCCTGGAACACCGCAATACCCTCCTCGGCGAGGGCATGCAGGATATCGATGCTGACGGCCGCGCCGCCGCAAGTGATATGCACCCCCGAATGCAGGTAACGAGACAGGCGCTTGCCCTGCGCGCCGCCTTCGGTCAATTGCTCGTAAAAGCGATTGAGCATCACCGGAGGCACCGTCAAGGCCGTCGGTTCGACCCGCAGCATCCATTCGATCAAGCGTTGGGGCGACATCCCCGGCTCCCCCAACAAAGCCTCGCCTTCAGGCAGGAAATGCACGATCCCACCGGCCAGCAGCGGCAAATACGCGGCGGTTACTTGCTCCAGCAGCAGGCTCAATGGCACCAGCGACAGGTACCTGCGATGGGCATCGGCTGGCATCCAGTGGCGCAGGGAAGTCAACACCGCCCCCACCGCCGCTGTGCTCAGGCGCACGCCCTTGGGCCGGCTGGTCGTACCAGAGGTGTGAATGATTTTGCAGATCCAGTCGCCATCCGGCTCTCGCAGCAATGGCTGCTTCAGGGCTGGCTCGTCGATACGCCTGAGGCGGCTGTGGGGAAAGTCGAGCATCCAGCGCTCGGCCAATGTCCGTTCCCCTGCGCTATCCACCAGAAATCCGTCACAGCGCTCGGCAAGGTGCTCGGCTTGAGACTGACTGAATGCCAGCGGCAACGGTAATGCGGTGATTCCGGCAAACAGGCACGCCAGATCGGCAACCAGCCAGTCACTGCTGTTGCGCGTCGCAATCCCCAGCACCACGTGGTCGCCATGGGACGCCGTGTCGAAACGCCGCTGCAGTTCTGCCGCCAGGTCCAGCGCCCGGGATTCCAGTTCGCCATAGGTCATGACAGCGGCGTGCTCCAGGCCGGTCGGCGCACAATCGATCGCGCAGACTTTCTGACGATTGACCTGTAATGCCAGCCGCAGGTCCGCAATGAAACGGCCGCTCATGGCTGCGCCCTCGCCGGCAAGTTGTTCGGCAACTGGGTGAACAAAGTACCGAGGGTCATAGCGGCGAATCGCGAACGTTTCGGGTCCACGCGGATAAAACCGGTGACGGGTAATTTCGCGTAGTAGGTACCCCAGCTCTTGCCACCCGCGTCGGCCAGACGCTGAGGGTCCGCGGTGAGCAGTGGTTCGAAATCGATCTGGCAGCTTTCCATCATTGCCCGGACCCGGGGCGTGACGGTGCAAAGCAAATATTGAGCGCCCATGCACCAGGCCAGCAGTGGAACCATATTGACCATGATCATTCCGGCCGTCAGATGATGAGAAATCAAACTGCCTATTTCGGCAATAACTGACCGATCAATCATCTTTTCAAAACGCTGGGACAGTATCGTTTCTATCGGCTGCGACAGGTATTGCTCCGAGAAAAGTGTGCGATCATCCGCAAAAGTTATACCGGCGCAAGAAAGAATCCGTTCCTCACTGTCTTGGGTGACCGCAAAATACTGCGGACTGGGTTCTACGGATGCCTTATAAGATCTGCGAAACTTTTCTTTCACAACTTCAGTAGCCTGCATCCATAACGGCGTTTGGCTTTCCGTGACTCGTACCAACACTTATCCCCTCCTATCCCTGCTCAGGGTTCTCTCTAAAGTGGAACGAGAATATATTGAGGAAATTTCCGACGGACTATTTAAAAAACAAATTGCTTCCATTAATATATAAATAAACAACCTTGTCACACAGCACGATGCACTGTGACACGCATGGATTTTCACCGAGATGGATTTTATGCTTAATAGCAATCTGCTAAGAAAAGTGGATATGCAGGACCTTATGGTTTTCGTGGCCGTGTATGAACAAAGAAGCGTCACCGAGGTTTCTGAAACCCTTTGCGTCAGCCAGTCCACCGTGAGTTACTGCCTGAAAAAGCTGCGCACGAGCTTCGAGGACGAACTATTCATCAATACCCGCAACGGCATGTGGCCAACCCATAAGGCGGCCACAATGTACAGCCATGTTCTCAAAATCCTGAAAACTATAAATATTTGCCATTCCGGACTCCATTCGTTCGACCCCGCCCAGAAAGAAATAACCTTTAACATTTGTGCACCCGAATACTTTGAACTCCTGATTCTCCCAAACTTATTGAAGCGCTTTATTGGCAGTAGCTTTCCGGTAATTGTAAACATACAGAAATTTCACAGAGACATTCCTAACGATGAACTTATAGATGGCCGCTTTGATCTGGTCATTTGCTTCGGCCCAAACTTTCATCGCAGCTCTAAAAACTTGAAATCACAAGTACTGCTGGAAGATGACCTGGTCTGCGTCGTTGATAAAAACTTTGCTCCTCCAGAGGGCGAATTCACCCTGGACACCTTTGTCGCGCGCCAGCACATCTTTCCGACCCCGTGGACTTCGGACACCAACATGGTGGATGGCTGGCTCGGCACATGGAACTACACCCGCCAAATCGTCGCACGGGCCAATAGTTATGTGGCGGCACTCAACATGATTCCCGGGACCGATTTCGTTCTCACCCTGCCTCGGCGCATTCAGATGTTGATCAGTAATGAAGATAAATTCAGTCACTGCAAACCGCCGACCGGTTTACCGAACTTCACACTGGACATGTTTTGGAACGAAAAACCAGGCCAAAACAGCGCCAATAATTGGTTTCGCGAACAAATTGTCAGCGTGTGTGCGCAAGACGGCTTACTGTAATAAAGCTTATTAATTAACTTCAAATCTACTGACCGACCTAAGCCAGGTGTTTGGTCGTACTTCAACACTTGACTGCCGGGCAACGGCGCCCGGCAGTCTGGTACCAAATCACTTTGATCCAGCTCCTCGAAGAGCCTCCTCCAAGGCCGAATGCGCCGGGGCCAAGACTGGCGATTGATGCGCAGGTCGTGTTACCTACACGTTGTGTCCCACATCTGACAATGAAGCTTCCTACAAGGCATTCTCTTGGCACTATCGTTCCGCTATCCTTTCGCGGATCAGGTTGCATTCAAACAGAACAGGGAGTTCATCAAGATGGGGCAGATGCTTAACAGTAATTTACTTAGAAAGCTCGACATGCAAGACCTCATGGTGTTCATCGCCGTGTATGAACAAAGCAGCGTCACCGCCGTCTCGGAAACCCTCGGCGTCAGCCAGTCCACCGTTAGTTATTCCCTGAAAAAACTGCGCACCGGCTTCAAGGACGAGTTATTCATCAACACCCGATCCGGCATGCGTCCTACCCACAAAGCCACCACCATGCACGAGCATGTATTGAAAATCCTGGAAGGCATCAACTTCTGCCATTCCGGAGTTCAAGCCTTTGATCCCACCCGAAAAGCCGTCACCTTCAACATTTGCGCGCCGGAATATTTCGAACTGCTGGTGTTGCCGAGGTTGCTGAAAGCCTTCGACTTCGCCAACCTGCCGGTGATCGTCAATGTGCAAAAACTCGATACTGTCGTGCCCGTCGATGAACTACGCAATGGCTGCCTCGATCTGGTGATCTGCTTCGGTCCGGATTTTCAATGCAGCCAAGCCGATTTCAGATCCCGGAGATTAATTAAAGACGACCTGGTTTATGTCTTTGATAAACGTGCGACGCCGCTGGAATCACGCCCTGGTCTGCGATCGCTTGCTGAGCATCGTCATGTAGTCCCTTCACACAAAACCTTCGACACCCACGGGGTCGATCACAAACGACAGCTTATCGCGCGGTCCAATAGCTACAGGACGGCACTCAAGATGATCACCGGCACCAACTTCATCCTGACACTACCGCGGCGCATTCACACGCTGCTGGCCAATGATGCGGTGTTCAATCATTGCGAAGCACCAAGCGGCTTGCCAGGATTTACCCTCGACATGCAATGGAGCGAAGCCAGCGACCAGGACAGCGCCAACACCTGGCTGCGCGAGCAAGTGATCAAGGCCTGCGCCGAGCAGGAAATGGCCTGAAACTCAGAGGCCGATGGCAGTCTTGGTGTAGGACTCTCGATCGATGTCGATGATTTCCACACATAGCTGGACCTCAACACCGACCGGCCACTCGCACACATCCTGCACCACCGCCAGCAGGCTGTCAGATAACTGCTTCTTGATCTGCGGCGAGCGACCGCTCAACAACGACAGTTTTACATGCATGAACGCCCGCTCGCCCGGTGCGGTACCCACCCTGAAAGTCTCGACCTTCACCGCACGGGCCTTGATGTCGAACTCTTCAAACTGCCCCGAAGCGACCAGCGCGTTGTTGAGTCGCATCAATGCCACATCGGCATTCAGTTCGGATAGGTTGGCGGTGTATTCCATGTGCAGATGGGGCATGACGGGGTTCCTGAGGATTGGCAGAAAGGTCGTAGATATAACACAGAGCCGCCCAGCTCACTCTGTCAGCGGAAGGATCGGACGTTCACTCATGAACGCCTCCAGGCGCGAGCGCAGCCAGCGTTCCGCCGGATCGCTGTCGACATGGCTGAGCCAGACCATGGACAGGTCCAGGGTCGGCGTCTTGAACGGAAACGGCTCCTTGAACAGTTGGCCTGACGCGGCCATCGCCTCCGCCGTGTAATCCGGCAGGCTGGCGATCAGATCGGTGCCGGCGAGCAACGCCGGCAATGAGCTGTATTGCGGAACGGACAGCACGACGTGGCGCGTACGGCCGATCTCCGCCAGCCATTCATCGGCGTAGCCACTGACGTTGGCGGTGTGGGACACCAGCACGTGCGGCCTCGCGCAATATTCATCGAGGGTCAACGGAGTGTCCGATGCGTCTGCACGCAAAATACTGGGCTGGATATGTCGCAACAATTTGCGCTTGGCGTTGGCCGGCAGTCCGCGGGTCTGGCTGATCCCCACCGTGATATCGCCGGACGCCAGCAAGTCGGGAATGCGCCAGTAGTCGACATGCTGAACCACGAACACCACCTTCGGCGCCTCCTGGCGCAAAGCCCGCAGCAGCGGCGGCAACAGCCCGAACTCGACATCGTCCGACAGCCCGATGCGAAACGTCATGGTGCTGCTGAGCGGATCGAAATCGTGGGTCAGGCTCAAGGCCACCGACAGCGAATCCAGCGCCGGCGACAGATGCTGAATGATCTCCTCGGCCCGCGCTGTCGGCTCCATGCGATGGCCGACCCGAATGAACAGCGGATCGTTGAACATCGTCCGCAAGCGGTTCAGCGCCGCACTAATGGTCGGCTGACCGAGGAACAGCTTCTCCGCCACCCGCGTGACGTTGCGTTCGAGCATCAATGTCTCGAACACCACCATAAGGTTGATGTCGGCCTTGCGTAGTTCGTTGCGATTCATCCGTTGCACCCCGGCCCCCAAGACTGGATGACAGTTTAGGGAGGTGTCGCGATCGGCGTCTATGCAGGTTGGCAAACGACCCGCCCCATAAAAACCAGAGGCACTCACTACTCAAGACCACCCGGTCAAAACGAAGCTGCTCCCATTGAGCAGCTTCACCGCCTGGAACCTATATTTCCTTGACCGGAGTCTGATCATGAGTCCCCTTGATCAAACTGATGGCATGCACGCAATCAGACTTATTGACGTAAGCCTCCCCACTGGCAATCGTTTCATGATTCCCCGCCCGCAAACGCCAGCGCCATTGACCCTTGCCGGTCTGTGCGGTGCCACGGGTTTGCCTGTAAATCTCAAAGTACATTGATCGCTCCTTGCGATGGCTGATTACGACAGGTCAGTGACCTGCGAAACCAGAGTAGATGAGGAATTTTTGCGGCAACGTCTTTCAATGTCAGGGGATATTTCGAAGGAAAAACCTTGATTGACGAAACGCTCAATGAATACGGGGGGCGGTAATTAGAACGACTTGGTGGAGTAACTTTTCCTGTGGACGGACACATCTTTCTTACTCTGTCGTGCTGACTTTTCCGACACCAAAAACTTGGGGAAAAAGCGGGACGGACGCGAAAGCGGCCCGATGGAAAAAGCTGCGCAAACGAAAAAACCCCGTAGATTCTCATCTACGGGGCTTTCTATGTATGGCGGAGAGATAGGGACTCTCGAAAACCACCCTTCAACCCCAGCAACCACGGCATTATAGGGCTTCAAGCTCGTATAGTAGTAGAAATTAGTAGTAGAATCATACCCTCATCCGAGGGCGACTCATGGCAAACCATATTTTCCAAAAGAAAGGCGAATCCACTTGGTATGTACGTCTCGACATTCCTAAAGACGTGCAGTTGGCCTTTGACAATCGCAGGGTGCTAATCCAATCGCTGAAGACAGGCCTACGCTCAGAAGCCATGGAGCGCCGCCATATCTGGCTTGCCAAATGGAAAGCAGACATCACGGCTGCCAGAGACAAGAAGCTGTCGGAGCGGGATGAATGGAAAGAGAAAGTTCAGGATCTAACGCGGCGGAACCAGAGCAATAAGGAAAAGTGGCTGCCTACCCTATTCATGCCCCGCTCTAAGGATGCCACCACTCCATCCCCTGATATCCTGGCTTACACAGAATCGATAGCTCCCATCCTTCAGGAACTCTATGACGGTGGCATGGAAGGTCCGGTCAAAGCATTTATAGCGACCTACCACGAATACCTAGAGGGTTTGAGCCAAAAGCTCACGCCCGGACAAGGCGCTGACCTTGGAGCAAAGATTTCTGACGCATTCACGAAGCTGCACATGGAAATTACAGCTGAGTATTACGACCTATCGCCAGATGAGCGTGCGGATATGCAGGAGCTTGCCTCCGATCCGCAAAGCTATAAGCCCAAGTGCCCTATTACGCCTGCCCGTATCCAGAAGCTCAGAGCCTTTCTAGAGAAGGTCGGCAAAGACCCAAAGACAATTGATACTTTGGTGAAGCGCGTAGAGCTATTCAGTGCCTACGTACGTGAGAAAGGGCTACCGATTAGCTTTGACCTCGTGTCTGCTTACCTGGACCAGCTAACTGACGCTAAGGGCGTGCCACTTACCTCTAAGACCAAGAAGCAGCATATATGGGCAGGTAACACGTTCTGGAAATGGGCCATCAAATATGATGAAGACTGGCGTCAGCAGTACAAAGGCCAGCCCTCTCCATTTGAAAAGCACGACCTACCCGTGGTCAAAGGTGAGTCAGTCAGTTGGGCTGTATTCACTCGTACGGACGTAGAGCGATTGCATGTCGCAGCCTTGGAGAAGGAAGACAAGCCACTGGCTGACCTGATTGTTCTAGCAGCCTACACAGGGGCAAGGCTTGAGGAGATAGGCCGAGTCCACCGCGACACCATCACCCTCAAAGATGGCGTACCGATTGCGTTCTCAATTTTAGAGAGCAAAACAGACGCCGGCGTCCGTCAGGTTCCAATCCATACCGCCATTGCCCCGCTTGTCCAGTCGCTACTAGATGCATCAGAAGACGGATACCTGCTAAAAGGTCGAGCGCTTGGGGAAACCAACAAATATGGCAACCGACTAGATGCTGTAGGAAAACGCTTTGGACGTCTAAAGACTGCTGCAAAATTTGATAAATCATTTGTGCTGCACTCAATTCGCAAAACCGCGATCACTGAGGTGCATCGGGCTGGAGCAGATGTTTCAGTGATGCCTGCATTGTTTGGTCATGAAACCGGAATGATCACCTTCGACCTATATTCGGCAGGGCCAAGCCTTGAACAAAAGGCCAAAGTGATTGAGCTACTTTCGTACAAATTTGATTTGGCGTGATACCTCCCTCATAGCACCCTGCAAATTGATTCAGGGCAGATCGTTACGAAATTGAACAAGGGGCCGTGCTTTTAAACGTATGCAATCACGGTATTTCGGGGGAGTTTTTAAGGGTTGGAGACGTTTCCAGCTTAAACCCGTGTCCGTGGTTGGTTTTGAGGTTAACGTCGTTTTGAAGGCCAGTTCTTCCGCCGAAACTTTATTTTGACTAATTCATTCCCGCAACTTGTTTAATACTGTAGAATAGACGCCCTCGCTAGTTTTTCTTTCGTATTGGCGGGCCTTTTTGTGGTTTGGCTAGATACTTGTCCTCAAGAAGTGGTTACACAGTCGCCGTTACAAAGCATGACGGTGCATGCATGAAGTTGCCGACGCAAGTCGGTTCCGGTGAGGCTGCGGGTGATTGAGCTTGTCAAGTCAGTCAGGGAGCCGGACTACCATCTAACCTTGTGTTAGGTACAGCCTATAAGCTGTGATCATTCTCGTCTCAAGTGCAGAGCAGGCCCTAGCCTATGGCACTGGATCAGAAGGTTGTGTAGACCTTGGAGATAAGGCTCTGCTCTTTTGAGTATTCCTATCCCCCTGGGGAAGTTCTACCAATTTTCTGAACTCAGTGCAGAGTATCTATAACAGATTTACAATCTCTACTCTTCACAACATCCAAATACACTTATAATTCAAACAAGCCTATTAATTGTCGTGCATTAGCAATTAGTTGTCGCACTTAGATAAGCAATTAAGAATTAAGTTTGATATCCTATCTTCATTGGTAGCTATGCCAGCTCCACCAACATTCAAACTACACACAAATCACACTAACACACAACTGTACTGCTAATATAAATGCAACTTTCTGCAACTGTACCTATACAATTGTCAGTTTTATTTGATAGTATTAGATAACAAATAAGAGAAAGCGGGCCTGAAAGAAAAAGAAACGCACTTCTATTTGATAGTTAATCAGCTTCACCCTCTCGCATACCTCTCTTTCCAAACAGAACTACCATAACCGGCATCTTCCACCATTGGTGGCCGCATTGGTCGTTCGCAAGTCCGAGTCTACCTCCTCGGCATTAAAGGTTGAATAGCTATTTACTGTTCAACCTTTTCTATTAAATACCAACCCACAATTTAAGGTTTTCATTTCGCCTTGTTGTGGGTTTTTTGTGCATTAAATTTCTTACTCTTGAATATTCCAAAACAATAATGGACGGCACCGTAATATCTATGAAATTGATAAAACAATGTAAATGGTGTGGAAGTGAAATGCTAACCACACGAAACACTAAGATTCTCTGCTCTCAGAAATGCCATAACCAGATGCATTATTGGCGACATAAAAACCATCCCGGAGAAGGACCAGCCGTAGCATTCAAATCTATTGATAACTGGTTGCGTGAAGGAACACATCCAAACCCAAATCATCCTATCAACGTAAGGGAGGAACTAAAAATTACGCCTGACGATTAACAACCAAAGCTGTAGCTGCACAAACAATAATTAAACGCTGTGAAGCCAATACGGCAAACAAAAAGGAAAATAGAAATGAACGAATGTTTAGTCTGTAACAAAAGCTTTGATCCTACCGACAAACGCCACAAATACTGTAGCAACCTATGCGTCGTCAAAGTTTACTCCTTACGTAAGAAGGTGCGACTTCAAATCAATGCAGCGTTGAAGCTTCTGAAGACTCCTGATGACATCAAGGACTTCGACAACTCACTACAAGACGTACTGGAAGGAGTGTTGCAATGAGGACAAACCTTAACCAACGCTCCAGCTCTGAGTTGCTTGAAATCATGCAGCACTATGGCTACACATCAACCAATCACACACTAAACATAATTATTTCTACATTATACGAATCACTATTTAATCCATCCCATAAAAACCCATCAGATGAGGTGAACACCAATGACAAACGCAGCACCAGCAATCGATAAAAAAGCAATCGAAGCGCTAAAGAAACGCTTTATTCTTGTACCATCTAAAAGTCAATCCGCTCAGTTTCGGGACTTAATTACAAACACTGATCAAGGGTATGCCGGAATCCTTCGTGACTTCTATAAGAAGAATGGGGGGAACAGTGATGTTGACCCGGCGTATCTACTTGGCTGTTTGGATTTTGCATATGGTGAAGGCTTTCAACCCAATGGCCCGCGCTTTCTACCGGGCTCTCTCGTAAACACTTGGATACCTCACAAGCATCAGTTTTCAGGCCAATGTGTAAAAGCTGAAGAGGTTGCCCCCTTCCTTGAGTATATGGAAAGGATGTTTCCGGTTCTGGCTGAGCGTGAATATATGTTGTGGTGGATCACGCATGCCGTTATCAAACCAGAGCAAAAGATAGTATCCACTCCCGTGCTTCGCTCAAAGCAGGGCATTGGTAAGACGTTCCTAGTGGGTACGTTGCTCAGAGGGATCATGGGGCCGAGTGCTGACGTTTGTGGCCTGAGCGATATCGTAGGCACCTTCCAAGACGCTTTGATCGGCAAGACTGTCCTTCTCCTGGACGAATGCTACGTAGATAAGCGCCGCACCACCAATGTCCTGAAGGTCTATCAGAGTAACGAAACAATCATGGTAAATCGTAAACATCTGCCCACCATTACCATCGATAACAAGCTCAATTTGATTGTGGCAAGTAATGATTATGATCCAATTTATTTTGAATCATCGGATCGCCGCTTTTTCTTTCCTCAGTTTATTGAATACAAGGTTAGCCAAGCTGAATCAAAGCAATTCATTGGTATGTTCGCGGACTGGTTAAAATACGGCGGCTATCAGAAGGTGCGTGACTATCTAGAAACAATAGACCTGAAGGCTTTCAGCCCTTATGACCCAGCGATCATGACCGAGTCTAAACAAGCTCGATTAGGCTGGTCTTTGGAAGATAAAATTTCTGAGCAAATTGAGCAGCTAATAGAATCTGAGACGGTGGTTAATGTAGCATTGGTTAAACAGCAGCTAACAGATGTTGAAAGCCGCCAGCCAATATCAGACCGCAAGATTGCTGCTATTCTTGAGCAACTTGGATGCATGAGCAGACGCATTACCGCTGGAGTTCTTCACATTACTCCTTTTGGGGTGAGCCAAGGCTTTTCCAAAGAAACAGCGCCAAAGCAGTTAGAAGAAGAATTGAAGAAAGCTAAGATTAGGTCTCAGGCGTTCTAATCTATGCAGCTTCTATGTATGTTATGTAGGATTGAATGTATGGTTTATGAACATCCTACATGGCTGTACGCCACATATCTAAAGGGGGCTGTAGCTTTATGTAGGTTATGTAGGGTCGCTAAGCGTTATCTATATAATAGATTACAGTAAGTCAAAAGAGCGCAGCGAATTTGACGCAAGGGATCTTCGATAGAAGTCCCGCAAGATGTTTCTCCCGCCTTTCCAAAGACAATTTAAATAAACAGTATTCGCTCCTAACAAGAGCAAATCAACGGACGCTATTGTCCAAATAAAACTAAAAGGTAATAAAAATTATGACAGCCACTAAGACCAAAGTAACCATCCCCGCTTCCTTCTCACAAGAAGAGTTGGATCTTCGGAAAGAAAAAGCCAAATACAATTACGTCAACGGGTATGTTCGCCGATCAGAATACGGCTCTTCCTTTGTATTGGAAAGCTGCTTTACGTTTCATGCCCAGACTTTGGAATTGTTCGTAGATGGGTTGATGCAGCTAGCACTCAACGGGCAAGCTCGCCACCAATACAGCAACATCGTCAGTGGCGTAGGCTATCACTCTGCCCACGTGTATAAGACAAAGGAAGAGCAAGATGAAGATCTTCAAACAATCCTTAAGGAAGTGGAAGAAAACTATCTGAACGAGCTTGCCGAAGAGAAACAGAAACAAATCGAGGCACTCGCAGAGCAACACCTGCAAACACACCTGCGAAAAGAGGCAGAGAAAAAAGAGAAAGAACTCTCATCTCTGAAAACCAAATACCTTCAAGAGGCTCAAGATTTCTTTAAAGATAAATAATTAAGCAGGTATATAAGACTGTCATCTGTGCAAGCATTTTCTCCACCCGAGCATCACAACACCTGATTGTATGCCGCTGATACCGAGTCAATGCTTAGCACGGGGTCGCCTCGCCCTTGTATATACAACTAAAATACAACAAACCAACCTCAAACATTTTTAACAAGGATTTTTATGCTAGCCGATACAAAAAAGTGTCGTCTGAACACAACCCTTTTGACTTTTAATGCAATCGCTCTCCTGGTCATTTGTTTTCTTCTCCATGAACTTCGTCCCTTGCAAACAGATCCAGCTGCGATTCAAGACAGAATTACAAATCTGAATATTTATTCAGAGCAAAGACACAACAACCTTTCTGCCAGTCATGATCAGTTAAAGAACGATCTAGAAAGCCGAATGGGGATTCTCGAAAATCGAGTAAAACTTCTGCAAGGTCGTATCCAGTGACCTATTTCTATTGGTTTATATTGAAGGCTTCAGCAGACAGCCCAAACAGCAACACAAAGCCTTCTATCGACTCGTTCTCACCGGTTAGAGAGCAATGGCAGTACCTGGAGCACACCGGGCGTTGGTCAGTGCAGATCGAGTCTGAAGTCCCTCCTAGCCAAGCCGTAGGTTTATATTACGACCTTACGGCAATGTCACGTAGCTGGATCAACGGTGCCGTGTTCGTTAATGGCATAGCCGTTGGTGGGCCTTGGGACTCAGAGGCATTCCCTGCATTTGTGGCGGGATATGCACTCACTTATGCTCAATCCCTTCTCAACCCATTGTGAGTAATTAAATACGGTAGCGAATCAAATAGAATATGAACAAAGCGCACCAAAGCACGACATCCGCCACAGCTAGAGCAATTGCTTGACTAAGCCATGGTTGAGCCGCCATGCGAGCATACGTAGTTGCCCCGGCGAGTATAGTCAATAAGACGGGACCACCTATCACTGCCAACCATTGCCAGAAATCGGATAGACATTGCCATCTGAATTTCAAATCCGTAAGGAGCGGTAATCGGGTAGTTGTGAACTCTTTTTTCGTTATTTCATAAGCAACGCTTCGCTCTTCAGCTTCCTTGGCAGCGAGTTGAAGATATGCTTTTTGTTTGGCCGACTTTTCTTGTAGAAGATTTACAGTTGCGGTTTGTTCGCGAAGGGAGTCTTGAATGTTTTTGGGAGATGATCCGTAAGCATTTATCAAATCTCTCAGCTCCCTGAATCTGTCAGCATAACCCGAGTGAGCCAAGACGGACCAAGCATAGCCAGGCCCCGTGATTTGCAATTCCACTTGTCGCGTGTCTACCTGTTGGACATGGGTACTAACTTTACTTTTCCGTGTCGCCAACACACCAGCGGCAGCCCCCAATGGCCCAAAAATCAGGCCGCCGACAATGCCGCCACCTAACCCACTCTTGCTGGTACTGCTGACGTTGCTGACATGTTGCAGACTGCCATGCATTATCATTTCGGCTTTTGCCTTCTGAATACTCCCTTTATAACCGGGAATACTCAGCCAAAATTCAAAAACCTCTATGTCAGGCGCTGAAGCAAGCTTTTTTCCTCTACCGGATTTGAGCTCATCTAAGCGACTGGCCGCATACTTCAGCTCTTCACCTACCGCCGCTACAGTGCTAGTGATTTCACGATGTTTTGCATTGGCTTCCTTGAGGTTGATTTTCTTCGAACGCATATCTGTGCGAAGCAGCATTGCAGAGTCTTGCCGAAGCTCAATTTCTTGGCTGTCCATCAATCAATTCCTTGTGTCTTGATTAACGCAATCCCTTCGATGCAGTAATTTTCTTCAGCTCGTCATAAATCCCGCTAAGGACAAGCCAGAACCCAGCCATCACCGCTCCAGCTATGAATCCACCGATTGCCCCCCATTCGCCATAGATTGCGTAACCCGCGAACGCAACGGCAACAATGGCAAAGTAACAAAGGTAGTCGTTGAGTCTAATGATGCCGTCCTTCATCCCTGTTTCTCCTTCATCTGCTGACTGAGTAGCAGGTGATCTATTCAGTCAATGTCACGATTAGTGTGTTCACGATTAGAGCACATCAGCCCACGATACGGGAATGCCTTCTCCCTCCCTCCGCCATCGCTTCGGCCATCGAATTCGTGAGCTTCGTCTTGCTACCGGCATGACTCAAGAAGCCTTCGCGGACAAGTGCGGGTTCGCTAGGACGTACATGAGCCGCATTGAAACCGGTGGAGCCAATCCAAGCTTAGACGCTATCAAGGTTCTCGCTGACGCGCTGGAAACCGAGTTGTCTGAGTTGTTCAAAAACATCTAACCCCTGCCTGCCCACTCCGATACTGCACCGCTGGTCTACGCTTGCACCTTCCATCCTAAGAAGACAAGCGGCCTCCAATGAGTAAATTCGCGGTATTAGATGACTACTGTGTAAAGGTCGAATCAGGCCACCCCCGTCAAATTGCTGAAGCTATGGCAGGCCTTTCTCTAATTGTCCCGCTCAAAGGCATAGACCCCGAGTGGAATGTCTACGCATGTACTGACCAACAGGAGGCGGAACTGTTGGGACTACAAACCTATGAAGAGGAATCGGCATACTGCAAAGAGCGGCTTGAATGGTTGATCGGGTTCTCCCGCCCCTAGCCATATCATTCCATTGACGTTCGTCAGCGTTATGATATGATGGACCCATCAACAGGAATTGACGGGAATTACCACCATGAAAGTAGTCAGCTATCTTCGAGTCAGCACAGTCAAGCAAGGCGAGTCGGGCTTGGGTCTGGAAGCTCAGCGTGACTACATCGCCCTTGCAGCTAAGGCGAAAGGCTGGGAGATCATCGCGGAATTCGTCGATACAGCATCGGGCACGATAGCGCCAACGGATCGCCCTGAATGCATCAAGGCAATGAATGCTGCTAAAGAGACAGGTGCAATCCTCGTAGTGGCAAAACTTGACCGTATCTCTCGTGATGTTGAACACATTGCGGGCCTGATGAAACGGGCTTCCTTCAAGGTTGCGACGATGCCCGACGCCGACGCTTTCCAACTCCACATTTACGCCGCACTCGCACAGCAGGAACGAGAGTTCATCAGCCAACGCACCAAAGACGCTCTAGGCTCGCTGAAGCAACGTGCTGAAAATGGAGATGTATCGGCTCAGGCCAAGATTGAACGGCGTGATGCTGGTCGTAAGGAGGCTCATAAGGTTGGACCTAAGGCAGCAACAGCAGCCAAGGTAGAGAAGGCAGACGTTTACGCTCAGACTGTTAAAAACCACATCAAGGCGGCAAGCTTCGACGGAATCAAAACTCTTGCAGGGGTAGCAGCCTATCTCAACAATCAGTCGATCAAGACTAGCCGTGGTGCTGAGTTCACCCCCATGACAGTGAGCCGATTGGTTCAACGTCTCGGCATCACCTTCCCCTAAGTCGAAACGGGCTATTACAAGGGCCTTTACACCCTTCTGAGGCGCTCTAGCGTCTCGCCCCTCTCTGAGTCAGGGGTAGCCTCAAACGCCCTCAAAGCCACGATATTTCTACATCGCATTGATGATATTACTTCGCATTTGTATTTGGCCTTAACGATGGTGCCCTAGCGCCAAGATTTGCGAATACCCAGCCCTCTTCTAAGCTAGCTACCATCGAAACGTCACAAGCATGCAAGGGAAGGCGCCATGGCTCACGAAGTAAAGATCAATCTTCAATCTATGCTGGTGCAGCGTCAGGACGTAGAAATTGAAGTGAAAAAAGATGGTGGCAAGCTCGGCACTATTCTCATAAGCCAGGGCAACATCGAATGGCTGCCATCAGGCAATCATGTAAATAAATACAATCTCACCTGGACTCAGTTCTCTGACTTTATGGCAGAGCACGGCATGCCAAAGAGGATGTAATGTTTCCTCTTCGTATGTGAGCCCTGCGTGCAGGGCTCTTTTGACAGCCCTCACGCTGAGGAGATGTAGGCATCAGGAAGGTGTGTTGTCCGGACGGTTACGCTCTGGGAGCTATTGCTTGGCGAGGTTCTAGGCGTACGACTTTACTATCGACTTGGTTGCTGGACTGGATTTAAGGTCGTTAACATTTTTGGCGGGCTTCCATTTACAAGCCGCAATCTCGTTCTGTGGAGATGCTTCGTCCGAGGCCCCGACGACGGTCATGAACACATGATGCAGGATTTTGTCTTTTTCAAATTCAGCTAAAAAAACCATATCTTGAGCTACAAGCCCGGTTTCCTCGCATAACTCGCGAATAGCCGCTTGCTCAGGTGTTTCGCCTTCCTCGACCTTTCCACCGGGGAGAGCCCATCTCGAATTTTGTTTGCGAACGTAGAGAACACTATCATCTCGCTTGCAAATCACTGTTGCTCTCACTTTCATGGTTTACCCCAACACTCACCGTCTAGTCACGGTCGGCTTTCACACTGCATTTTAGATTATGAAGACCAGGCATCTCGCCCCGTCACAATTTCTTCACATTCAAAATTAAGCATTAGATGTGCCAATGGCGGTGGGGCTTGCCCGAAACCAAGACTCGCCTACGCTTCACGCTGGACATGGTGTCCGCCTGAATAGAAGGAGTAGGAAATGGGTGAGGTTACGTATCCGTGCTACTGGCAGAAAAAAGACAACTCTAAACAGTGGTACTGGATCTATTACGCCAAAAATGGAGAAGCAATCGCTCGAAGCAGCGAGAGCTACGTGAATCGATCAGACTGCACTCACTCAATTAATCTGATGCAAAATTCATCTGCATCAAAGATCTTCTACACAGAGTAAATCTGAGGTGTTGAGTAGTAGAAATGAGTAGTAGAACCAGAAACGAAAAAACCCCGTAACTCATTGAATTACGGGGCTTTTCTATGTATGGCGGAGAGATAGGGATTCGAACCCTAGGTACCGGTGAAGGTACAACGGATTTCGAATCCGTCCCATTCGGCCACTCTGGCATCTCTCCAACGGCGCGCATCATAACAGCACAATCGCCGGAAGCGAACCCCCTTTAGCGATTTTTTTCCGTGCTATCAGATGCTTGCGTCGATTAAAGCGGTACGCCCAGACGGTTGGCGACTTCTTCGTAGGCTTCGATGACGTCACCGAGGCCCTGACGGAAGCGGTCCTTGTCCATTTTCTTCTTGGTGGCCTTGTCCCACAGACGGCAGCCGTCCGGGCTGAACTCGTCACCCAGAACGATGGAGCCGTCGGAGAACACGCCGAATTCGAGTTTGAAGTCGACCAGCAGCAGGCCAGCGTCGTCGAACAGTTTGCTCAGCACTTCGTTGACCTTGAGCGACAGTTCTTTCATGCGAACCAGTTGCTCGGCGGTGCCCCAGCCGAATGCCACGACGTGGGATTCATTGATGAACGGGTCGCCCTTGGCGTCGTCCTTCAGGAACAGTTCGAAGGTGTAAGGGTTGAGCTTCATACCCTCTTCAACGCCCAGGCGCTTGACCAGACTGCCGGCGGCGTAGTTACGCACGACGCACTCGACCGGGATCATGTCGAGTTTTTTCACCAGGCATTCGTTGTCGCCCAGCAGTTTGTCGAATTGAGTCGGCACGCCGGCTGCTTCGAGTTTCTGCATGATGAAGGCGTTGAACTTGTTGTTCACCATGCCTTTGCGGTCGAGCTGCTCGATACGCTTGCCGTCGAACGCCGAGGTGTCGTTGCGAAACAGCAGGATCAAGCGGTCGGCGTCGTCGGTCTTGTAAACCGATTTGGCTTTGCCGCGGTAGAGTTCTTCACGTTTTTCCATGATGGGCTCCGCTTGCTAAGTAGGTGGGCTAGGCGATGTGTCGCCAGTCGAGCCCTGAATCTTGATCGGCCAGTTGCAGCCAGTCCGGGTCGCACCCGAGGGTGTCGACAAAACATTGCCGGGCCAGCTGCGGCAGGTTGTTCTTGCTGCTCAGATGGGCCAGGACCAGGTGTTGCAGGCCTTGCCAGCCCAACTCGGCCACCAGGAATGCCGCCTGATGGTTGTTCAAATGTCCCAATTCACCGCCCACCCGTTGCTTGAGAAAGTACGGGTAGTGACCGCGAGCCAGCATGTCACGGCAATGGTTGGCCTCGATCATCAACGCATCGAGGTCCCGATAACCGTCCAGCACCTTGTTGCAGTACGACCCCAGGTCGGTCAACAGGCCAAAACGCCGCTGACCGTCGCTGAAGACATACTGCGTCGGCTCCTGCGCATCATGGGCCACGGCAATGACGCCGATGCTCAGAGGGCCGATTTGCAGTTGCTCGCCGCCAGCCAGAAGGCCTGCGGGTTCAATCGGTTTGCGCATCCCGCGCAGGGTCCCGCGACTGAGGTAGACAGGCAGATTGTAACGCCGAGACAGCAAACCCACGCCATGCACGTGATCGGCATGTTCGTGGGTCACAAGTATCGCGCTCAACTGCGCAGGGTTTACCCCAAGGCGCAGCAGGCGTTTTTCGGTTTCCCGCAAGGAGAAACCACAATCCACCAGCACATACGTGTCATCGCTGGCTACCAGCGTGCCGTTCCCTTGGCTACCGCTGCCGAGAACGGCAAAACGCATGTGATCAGCCCAAATTGTCCTGAATCACGGTCAACACTTTGCGCGCCACGTCTGCTGGCGCCACGGTGTTGATGTTTTTCTCGACGGTGACTTGTACGTTCTCGCCGACCTTGCTCAGGCGAACCTGATAACGCTCGGCACGGGCTTCAACTTCTTCCTTGTTCGGCTTGCTGCCGAACAGGCTGCCGAAGAAACCTGGCTGCTCATCCTTCTTCTCGGCCTTTTCGGCGAGGTTGATGTAGTACAGGCCCAGGCTGCGGTTGATGTCTTCAACACGCCATTCGCCCTGTTCCAGCGCACGACCGACGCTCGACCAGGCACGATCCAGGTCGGTACCGACGTTGAGCACCGGGTTGCCGCTGCCATCCTCGGTCAGGCTGACACGGCTTGGCGTATCGAAATCACGCGAGGCCAGCATGGAGACCGAACCGCCCTTCTCCGAAGTGCGGCTCATGCTCGCGAGCATGTCGTCGACCAATGCTGCGTCCAGGCCGGTGTTGACCGAACGATTGGTGAAGTCGACGTTGGCGGTGCTGCCGGCAGGACGCTCGGCGCTGACCACATAGACTTCACTGGTGTTGCGCTGCACGCCTGGCTCGATACGCACCCGTACGCGGGTTTCGCTATCGGCGCCGACACCAGCCGCGCTCAGGCGCTTGGCCATGGCTGCGGACAGTTCGTCGGAATGCTGCCAGGTGGTAGTGAACTCACCGGTTTGCGGGCGCTGTTCGTCCAGACGGAAACCGTTGTCCTGGAAGAACTGCACGGCCACTGCCCAGACTTCGGCCGGTGGGTTCTGCGCCATGATCCAACGCGAATCGCCGCTCTTCTGCAAGGAGTAGGCACTGATATCAGCCGCTGCCGACAGCGGCTGCGGACGAGGCACGACATATTCGCCCTTGGCCGTATCGTCGGCCACATTGCGCGGGATCGGCAACAGTGGATCCAGACGCTTTGAGGTGCTGACATTCGGTGGCAGTTGCATCGGTGCAGTCTGTTGCGCTTCCAGGTAATCGCTACCACGGTCACGGAAGTAACCTTCCGGGCCCCAGATCCATCCGCAGCCACTGGTGCTGGAGATAATCAAGGCAAGTGCGGAAAGTCCGGCCATTCGCTTCATGCGTAGTACTTCCTCAATTAAACCAGGACGCCGGACTGGCGCATGGCCTGCCGCAGCGGTTCGTGACAGGCAGCACTGAGCCAGGTGAGCGGCAGACGGATACCGTCCGGCATCAGGCCCATTTCATGCAGCGCCCATTTCACGGGGATAGGGTTGGATTCGATAAACAGGGTTTTATTGAGCGGCATCAGCTTTTCGTGGATCGCCCGGGCTTTGACGGCATCACCGGCCATCGCAGCGGCGCACAGCTCGCTCATGGCGCGCGGTGCAACGTTGGCGGTCACCGAAATGTTGCCCTTGCCACCGAGCAGCATCAGCTCGACCGCGGTCGCATCGTCACCGGAATAGACCAGGAAGTCGCTGCTCACGCCGGCCAGGATGTCCTTGGCGCGCTGCAGGTCGCCCGTGGCTTCCTTGATGCCGATGATGTTCTTCACGGTCGACAGGCGGATTACCGTCTCGGCCTGCATGTCGCACGCGGTACGGCCCGGCACATTGTAAAGAATCTGCGGGATATCGACCGCTTCGGCGATGGCGCGGAAGTGCAGGTACAGGCCTTCTTGCGTCGGCTTGTTGTAATAAGGGGTTACCAGCAGGCACGCGTCGGCGCCAGCGTTCTTCGCGTTGGTCGTCAGTTCGATCGCTTCACGCGTCGAATTGGCGCCCGTACCGGCGATCACCGGAATACGCCCTGCAACCTGGGCAACCACGCGACGAATCACTTCGATGTGCTCGTTCACGTCAAGCGTGGCCGACTCACCCGTAGTGCCGACCGCCACGATGGCGTTGGTGCCCTCTTGCAGGTGGAAGTCCACCAGTTTGCTCAGGCTGTCCCAGTCGAGACGACCCTGTGCATCCATGGGTGTGACCAGTGCCACCATACTGCCCGCAATCATGCAACCGCTCCTGCCGGAAAAAGAGAGCGGTAATGGTACTGGCGCCAAGATGCTTGTACAAGCGAAGTACTGCGCTGCTGCCATTCCCCTTGGCGCTGCTTTTCGCTACCCTTCAGACTTTGATCGGTACTGATAAGCTCGTACGCCGGTTTCCAGCCTCCATTTTCGGCATCACAAGCCCCGATCCAGCGTTGCCACCCCTCGCTCTTGCCATACTGGAGCACGTTGCAACCTTCGGCTGGGGGTTTGTGAATTCGCATCCGCAGGCTCGTCCCCGGTAAAAAAGCCCATAAACAGTATCGACCGCTCATCGCTTTAGGAATGCTGCATGTCCACCCCCACAGTTCGCGAACAATTCCTTGTCATCAGTGCCCTCGGCGCCAACCCCATGGAGCTGACTAACGTCCTGTGCCGCGCCAGCCATGAAAACCGCTGCGCCGTGGTCACCTCTCGCCTGACGCGTCATGGCGAATGCAGCGCGCTGATCCTCGAGATCTCCGGCAGCTGGGACGCCCTGGCGCGCCTCGAAGGCAGTCTGCCGGTGCTGGCCAAGCGGCATGCTTTCACCGTCAACGTGGTGCGCAGCGCAGCCCTGGAGAACCGTCCCCAGGCCCTGCCGTACGTCGCCTACGTCAGCTCGGCCTACCGCCCGGACATCATCAACGAGCTGTGCCAGTTCTTCATGGACCACAACGTCGAGCTGGAGAATCTGACCTGCGACACCTATCAGGCTCCGCAGACCGGCGGCACCATGCTCAACGCCACGTTTACCGTGACCTTGCCGGCCGGCACCCAGATCAGCTGGCTGCGTGACCAGTTCCTGGATTTCGCCGACGCCATGAACCTGGACGCACTGATTGAACCGTGGCGCCCACAAAACCCAATGTAAGGAAGCTTTCATGGCCGTAGCCATCGACCAACCGGTTGCCGACTTCGAAGCACCCGCCACCAGCGGGCAGACCGTCAGCCTCGCGGCCCTCAAAGGCAAGCAAGTGGTGATTTACTTCTACCCGAAGGACAGCACGCCGGGCTGCACCACCGAAGGCCAGGGCTTTCGCGACCAGTACGCGGCGTTCAAGGCGGCCAACACCGAGGTGTTCGGTCTATCTCGCGACAGCCTGAAGTCTCATGAGAACTTCAAGTGTAAGCAGGAATTCCCCTTCGAGCTGATCAGCGACAAGGACGAAGCCATCTGTCAGTTGTTCGACGTGATCAAGCTGAAAAAGCTCTACGGCAAGGAATATATGGGTGTTGATCGCAGCACGTTCCTGATCGACAAGGATGGCGTGCTGCGTCAGGAATGGCGCGGCGTGAAGGTGCCGGGGCATGTGGATGCGGTTTTGGCGGCTGCTCAGGCGCTGAACAAGGCCTGATTTTTTTGGCGTCTATTCGGACGCCTTTGCGGGCAAGCCCGCTCCTTGGGGATGGTATGAACCCTGTGGGAGCGGGGCTTGCCCACAAAGAGGCCCTCAAATCGACGATCAAAGCAGCGGCGACACCTCGGGCTCCTTGCGCGGCCAGGCATCCAGCACGGCTTTGAACAGCGTCGCCAGGGGAATCGCAAAGAACACGCCCCAGAAGCCCCACAACCCGCCAAACAGCAGCACCGCGCAGATGATCGCCACCGGGTGCAGGTTGACCGCTTCCGAGAACAGCAGCGGCACCAGCACGTTACCGTCCAGCGTCTGGATGATCCCGTAGACCGCCATCAAATAGATGAACTGATCGCTCCAGCCCCATTGGAACAGCGCAATCAGCAGCACCGGCACGGTCACCACCACCGCCCCGACATAGGGCACCACCACCGATACACCCACCAGCAACGCCAGCAGCGCCGCGTAGTTGAGCCCCAGCGCCACGAAAGCGATGTACGTCACGCCCCCGCAAATGAAGATTTCGATGACCTTGCCACGAATGTAATTGGCAATCTGCCGGTTCATTTCCTGGGCGACCCGAGTGATCAGCGCTCGCTCCCGCGGCAGGTAACCGCGCACCCACTGGCCGATCATCTCCCGGTCCTTGAGGAAGAAGAACACCAGGATCGGCACCAGCACCAGGTAGATCATGATGTTCACCAGCAGCGGCAGGCTCGACAATGAGAATGTCAGGGCCCACTGGCCGAACTTGCCGATCTCGCCCCGCGCCACTTCGATCGCCTGCAGCACTTGCTCGTCCGACACCAGATGCGGGTAACGCTCGGGCAGCAGCAACAGCAGCGACTGCCATTTGGCGAGCATGCCGGGCAATTCGTTGAACAGCGTAATCAGTTGATGCCAGAGCAGGGGCACCACGACGAGGATGAATACCAGCAGCCCGCCCATGAACAACGCGAAGACCAGCCCCACCGCCACGGCGCCCGGCAGGCGCAGACGCTCGAGGATAACCACCAAGCCCTGCATCAGATACGCCAGCACCATCCCGGCCAGCACCGGCGCAAGCATTCCGCCCAAGGTAAGTACGGCGGTAAATGCCAGAAACAGCAGCACCGCCAGCACCACGGCCTCTTCATCCGAGAAGTAACGCTGAATCCAGTCGCGTAACACTTTGAACATCAATAATCCTTAGGAACGAACGCAGCAGGTTTCAGGCTTTTTTCAACCAATAGCGGTAAACGCCCGCCTCATCTTCTTCACGAAGCAGCGTATGACCGGCCAATCGGGCAAAGGTGCGAAAGTCGCGCTGAGAGCCTGCATCGGTGGCAATCACCTTGAGCACCGCACCGCTGGCCAGTCGGTTGAGTTCCATCTTGGCCTTGAGCAACGGCAGCGGACAATTCAGTCCGCTGGCGTCCAGCTCGGCGTCGTGGGTTACAGCGTCAGTCATCGAATCACTCCGGGGCTGGGGGTTGAGCCGCTTAGAATATCTGGTCCCAAGCGTAGTGTCCGGCTACAGTAACGTCTTTGTCGACTAAGGCTTTGTGCATGACTTTTTTGCGCCCTACCCTGCTGACGCTCGCTTGCCTGCTCGCCTCACCAGGCTTCGCCGACGACTTGCCGTCACTCGGTGACGCCAGCTCTGCCATCGTCTCGCCGCAACAGGAATACCAACTGGGCCGTGCGTGGCTGGCGATGCTGCGCAGCCAGGTGTCGCAACTCAACGACCCGCAACTCAAGGATTATGTCGAGTCCAGCGTCTATCGACTGGTGGAAACCAGCCAAGTCAATGACCGGCGCCTGGAGTTCATCCTGATCAACAGCCCGCAGCTCAACGCTTTTGCCGCGCCGGGCGGGATCGTCGGCGTCAACGGTGGCTTGTTCCTCAACGCCCAGACCGAAGGCGAATATGCCTCGGTCCTGGCCCACGAACTGGCCCACTTGTCGCAGCGTCACTTCGCCCGTGGTGTCGAAGCGTCGCAACGCATGCAAGTGCCGATGATGGCTGCGTTGCTGGCCGGGATCGTGATTGCCGCCGCCGGTGCAGGCGATGCCGGGATCGCGACCATTGCCGGCACTCAGGCGGCGGCGATGCAGGAACAACGACGCTTCTCGCGCCAGAATGAACAGGAAGCCGACCGTATCGGCATCATGAATCTGGAAAAGGCCGGTTACGATCCGCGCTCGATGCCGACCATGTTCGAACGGCTGATGCGCCAGTACCGCTACGATGCCAAGCCGCCGGAATTCCTGCTCACTCACCCGGTGACCGAATCGCGTATCGCCGACACCCGCAACCGTGCCGAACAGGCCAAACCGGGCGGTATCGAAGACAGTATGCGTTATCAGCTGATTCGTGCACGTGTGCAGCTGATCTATGAAGAAACCCCAGGCTTGGGTGCCAAGCGCTTCCGCGCCCAACTCGATGAAAACCCGAAAAACGACGTCGCGCGCTATGGCCTGGCAATCGCCCAGATCAAAGGCGGTCAGTTGAATGAAGCTCGCGAGAACCTCAAGCAGCTGCTGGCCAAATCGCCGAACGAGATCATCTACAACCTGGCGCAGGTCGATCTGGACATCACCAATAATCGTCTGCCCGATGCTCAGTCACGGGTTGACCGGATGCTGACTCAGTATCCGGGCAACTACCCGCTGAATCAGGTGCGTGTTGACCTGTTGCTCAAGCAGAATCGAGCAGCCGATGCGGAAAAGGCGCTGGAGAACCTGCTCAAGACCCGTCCCGAAGATCCGGACGTCTGGTACCTGGTGGCCGAGACTCGTGGTCTGTCTGGCAACATCATCGGTCTGCATCAGGCTCGTGCAGAGTACTTCGCACTAGTCGGCGATTATCGCCAGGCGATCCAGCAACTGGACTTCGCCAAGCGCAAGGCGGGCAGCAACTTCCCGCTGTCATCGCGGATTGACGCACGACAACGCGAGCTGATGGAACAGGAACGCATGATCAAGGACATGATGGGCTGACTGCTTCAGGGACAAAATTCAGATACAAAAAACCGCCTCTTTCGAGGCGGTTTTTTATTCAGCCGACAACCGGCTTATTCAGCCAGTTTGAAGGTGATGAAGCTGGCGCGACCCTGGCGCAGAACACGCATCGACACCGAGCGGTTCTTCGGCAACGCCTTGGCAATCTCGGTGAACTCCTTGGTGGAGCCGATCGCCTGGTTGTTCAGGTGAGTGATCACATCACCGGGCTGCAAGCCGATCAGGGCAGCAGGACCGTCCTGCACGTCCTTGATTACCACACCACCTTTAAGGTCGTAGGCTTTCTTCTGCTCATCGGTCAATTCGGCCACGGAAACACCCAGGCGATTGCTGCTGCGCTCTGCGCCAGATTTAGGCTGGGCGTCCAGCTCTTTGCCTTCTTCAGGGATAGCGCCGACGGTCAGCTCGACATTCTTGCGTTTGCCTTCGCGGATCACCTCAAGATTGGCTTTCGAACCGGCCTTCAGCGCACCCACCAAGTGCGGCAGATCGGCGGACATGACGATCGGTTGACCGTTCATGCTCAGGATCACGTCGCCCACTTGTAGGCCACCCTTGGCAGCCGGACCGTCATCCTGGATCTGAGCCACCAACGCACCGGCCGGTTTCTCAAGACCGAACGACTCGGCCAGATCCTTGCTCACTTCCTGGATCACCACACCCAACCAGCCACGGCTGACTTTACCGCCGCTTTTCAGCTGATTGGAAACGTCCATCGCCACATCGATAGGGATTGCGAACGACACGCCCATGAAGCCGCCGGAGCGAGTGTAGATCTGCGAGTTGATGCCGACCACTTCACCGGCCAGGTTGAACAGCGGACCACCGGAGTTACCCGGGTTGATCGGCACGTCGGTCTGGATGAACGGCACATAGTTTTCATTCGGCAGGCTGCGACCGATGGCACTGACGATGCCTTGAGTTACGGTGTGATCAAAGCCGAACGGCGAGCCGATGGCCACGACCCACTGACCGGCTTTCAGGTCCTGCGATTTGCCGAGCTTCAGAACCGGCAGGTTCTTGCCTTCAATTTTCAGCAAGGCGACGTCGGAACGCGGATCGGTACCGATCAACTTGGCTTTCAACTCACTGCGATCGGCGAGGCGCACGAGAATCTCGTCGGCATCGGCGATCACATGGTTGTTAGTCAGGATGTAGCCGTCAGGCGAAATGATGAAACCCGAACCCAGGGACTGCGCTTCGCGCTGGCGATCGCCACGAGGTGAGCGTGGCTGCTGCGGCAGACCACGCTCAAAGAACTCGCGCAGCATCGGCGGCAAGCCTTCAAGGTCAGGCATTTGCTCGCTGGACACTTTGCGCTCCGGCAACTTCTGGGTAGTACTGATGTTCACCACCGCGGGCGAGGCCTGCTCGACCAGTTGCGTGAAGTCAGGCAAGTCGGCCGCTTGCGCAGTGACCGCCTGACCGAGCACCAGCACGGTGGCAAAAATAGAGAGATAAGACTTCAAGCGTGGTATCGACATACGGCTCCCGTTACGACGAGCATGGTTAAGCGATATGGAGCAAGGAACACCGGAAACGATACGCCGGTATTTTTGTTCCGGGAACAACAAACAAGGCCAGAGCCGAGGGGCTCTGACCTATAAAAAATTTTCGGGATATTTGCAAATGAAAATGCTCGGCAAAACATTTCGAGGCCTCAACGACGGGGCAGCCATTGCTGACCTCCCGCACCATCCAGCCCCCGATTGATGAGCATGGCTGATCAGCTCATTGCTTGCTGGTAGCCGCGGCATCGTTGCGCATGGACAGCGCAATCCGTTCGGCGGTACCAATCGGTATTTCACCGACCACGGTCACCATTATTTCGCCTTGCGGAGTGGTCAAGCGACGGGACACAGCGACTGTCGGCCCCAGTTGGGTACGGGTGTCGGTGACTGTTGCCCCATTCAATGGCTCAAGGAACACCGAGAATCGGGCCAGACCGTCGTCGAACATCAGACTGCTGACCTGGACTTTGGTATCCGGATCCTTGTGAGAGGTACTGCTGGTCAGCTCGAAACCTGGCGGCAACCAGTCCGAATGCCAGACCTGCGCAGTCTTGACGGCGGACGCCTTGTCACTGTCCAGGTTAATGGGCTTGCACTCGGAACCTGCCTGCAAATCGCTGTCGGAAGGCACCTCGGCAGTATCCAGCCGGGTGAACTGGAACCGTTCCAGCAGTTGCCCTTTGTCATTGAGCAACAATGACTTCAACGGCAAGCCGGTCTCCTTATCCAGATGCAGCTCAAAACCATAGCGGTGCTGATCGCGAGGCGTCAACGAGACGATCACCGCCGAACGCCCGGCCACGCGCGACTTGCCGATGACGGCAAGGTCATACCAATTCTTTAGCTTTTGTGGATCGAGTGCACGAGCAGCGGAGTTGGGTGAGTCCCCCAGCCCTGCTATCAGGGTGCCGCTGACGCATTGAGTATGCCCATCAATGCGCACGACTTCCTGGGCCGAACCGTCGAGCTGAAGTAAACGCTCTTGGACTTTGCCATCCTGGACGCGATGCCAGATGTTATGGGTAGAAAAACTACCGTTACGCTCGTAGACGAAAGTACCATGAAAGCTCTGCGTTTGCTCCGCCTGTCCCAGACGCTTCAGCCAGTCCTGGGCTTCATCGGCGTGGGCTGGAACAATAAACCAGCCACTGAGCAGAAGCGTAAGTAGAGGGATGGCGCGCATGATCCTCCTTAACGGTTTTCCAGGCTTGCCGCACGAGCGTAAGGCAGAGCGCTCTCAGTACCTTTCAGTGCAGCCTGCTGAGCATGTTGGCGCAAGTAACCTGGCAGACGCTGATCGTGCCAGCCTGGCTGACCTTGCAATACGCCGTTGGCCATAGGGCCAGTGGCGTCCGAACTCTCATTGTAGCCTGCCAATACAGCGGGACCCTTGATCTGAGGAGTGGTCAGACCCGGCTGATTCGAATGCTGAGCCAGTTCGACACCTGCGATCTCGTCCTGGTTGTACAGACGTACACCTGCCAGCACGGCAATGGTCACCGAAGCAGCGACTGCCAGACGACCCAGGCTGCGCCATGGACCACGAGAGGCTTTTGCCGGTACGGCTTCGTCAGCCAGCGCAGCAGAAACTGCCGCAGCGATGTCCAGACGAGGGAGCAGCAGGTCCTTGTGCATGACTGCCCGAGCGATCTGGTAACGAGCCCAGGTTTCGCGGGTTTCAACATCGTCGAAGGCATTCAACACCCGACGCAATTCCAGTTCGTCCGCTTCGTTATCCATCACTGCGGACAGCGATTCCTGCAGGGCTTCACGACTCATGGCGTTCCTCTCTTGGCTGTCGCCGCTGTCTCAGTTTTCCTGCAACAACGGCTGCAGGGCTTTATCGATGGCCTCCCGGGCGCGGAAAATCCGGGAGCGCACGGTACCCACCGGACACTGCATGACACTGGCAATGTCCTCGTAACTCAGACCATCGAATTCACGTAAAGTTAAAGCCGTACGCAAATCTTCTGGCAGTTGCTGAATGGTTCGATGGACGGTGCCTTCGATCTCATCCCGCAGCAATGCACGTTCTGGCGACTCGAGATCCTTGAGGCCATGATCGCCATCGTAGAACTCTGCATCCTCGGAACTGACATCGCTATCCGGCGGCCGACGGCCGCGTGAAACCAGATAGTTTTTCGCCGTGTTGATGGCGATACGGTAAAGCCACGTATAAAACGCGCTGTCTCCGCGAAAATTACCAAGTGCACGGTATGCCTTGATAAAGGCTTCCTGTGCGACATCCTGGGCTTCATGGGTGTCGTGCACGAAACGCACGATCAACCCGAGAATTTTGTGCTGGTATTTCAGCACTAGCAGATCGAAAGCTCGCTTGTCGCCGCGTTGAACGCGCTCGACCAGCTGCTGATCCTCTTCCTGGGTTAGCATGAACACTCCTCGATAAGCTCGAAGGAGGCTTGCATTACTGAACGACCAGACTTGCAAACATAGACTCGGGCTTTTCGCAAAAGTTCTCCCCCTCCAAGCAAGTTTCCTGCGGGCTCTGATTTGGCACGCACGAAAAGCGCAGCGCGGGATAACCCGGCTGCGCGAATAATCTTGTCATCGGATTCATCAGCAGGGACCTAACCGCAAGTCCCGCACCGAAACCGACACTGTCCCTTGTTTCAGGCAACCGTCTATTGATCTTGAGCCTTTGGCAAAAGTTCCATATTTATAGCCGCCTGCAACCGACATTGTGCAACCGTGAAGCGAAAAAGACTGTTAAATCCACGATACAGTCGCCTTGTCGCCAATACAGTCAAAAAAACTTCCGACGAAGAGTCCAGTCTTTTCCGTCACAGTAGTTTCACAATGCCATGTGGGCTCGGCTATTGTGCCGCTCCCCCCCTCTATATACTAGTGGGCTGTGTGGCTGTCCTGACTCGCCGATCCAGCTGTCTTGCGCCACCCCCGACCCGGGTCGCTTTGAGCGGAATCCTGAAATGAGCCAACAGTTTCAACACGATGTTCTGGTAATTGGCAGCGGCGCTGCCGGCTTGAGTCTTGCGCTGACCTTGCCCGGTCATTTGCGCATCGCCGTATTGAGCAAAGGCGACCTCGCCAATGGCTCGACCTTCTGGGCCCAGGGCGGTGTCGCCGCCGTTCTGGATGACACCGATACTGTCGAGTCCCACGTCGACGATACCCTCAACGCCGGGGGTGGCCTGTGCCATGAAGACGCCGTGCGCTTTACCGTCGAGCACAGCAGAGAAGCCATTCAATGGCTGATCGACCAAGGCGTGCCCTTTACCCGCGACGAACAGTCCGGCACCGAAGACGGCGGTTTCGAGTTTCACCTGACCCGCGAAGGCGGTCACAGCCATCGACGCATCATCCACGCCGCCGATGCGACGGGTGCGGCGATCTTCAGAACCCTGCTCGACCAGGCCATACAGCGGCCCAACATCGAACTGCTGGAACAGCGGGTCGCGATCGATCTGATCACCGAAAAGCGCCTGGGCCTTGAAGGCGACCGCTGCCTCGGCGCCTACGTGCTCAACCGCAGCACCGGTGAAGTCGACACTTACGGCGCGCGCTTCGTGATCCTTGCATCGGGCGGCGCGGCTAAGGTCTACCTCTATACCAGCAACCCTGATGGCGCCTGCGGTGATGGCATCGCCATGGCCTGGCGCTCAGGCTGCCGGGTGGCGAACCTGGAGTTCAACCAGTTCCACCCGACCTGCCTTTATCACCCGCAAGCCAAGAGTTTCCTGATCACCGAAGCCCTGCGCGGCGAAGGCGGGCACCTGAAGCTGCCCAACGGTGAACGCTTCATGCAGCGCTTCGATCCACGGGCCGAGCTGGCGCCACGGGACATCGTCGCCCGCGCCATCGACCATGAGATGAAGCGCCTGGGTATCGACTGCGTTTACCTGGACATCAGCCACAAGCCTGAAGACTTCATCAAGACGCACTTCCCGACGGTCTATGAACGCTGCCTGGAATTCTCCATCGACATCACCAAACAACCGATTCCGGTGGTGCCGGCGGCGCACTACACCTGCGGCGGCGTGATGGTCGATCAGCGGGGCCGCACCGACGTGCCGGGCCTGTATGCGATTGGTGAAACCAGCTTCACCGGCCTGCATGGCGCCAACCGCATGGCCAGCAACTCGCTGCTGGAATGTTTCGTTTATGCCCGTTCGGCGGCGGCGGACATTCTTGAGCAGTTGCCAGAGGTGTCGATTCCAACCGCCCTGCCCGTCTGGGATGCCAGCCAGGTCACCGACTCCGACGAAGACGTGATCATCGCGCACAACTGGGACGAACTGCGGCGATTCATGTGGGACTACGTGGGCATCGTGCGCACCAACAAGCGCCTGCAACGGGCCCAGCATCGAGTGCAGTTGTTGCTGGACGAGATCGACGAGTTCTATAGCAACTATAAAGTGAGCCGAGACCTGATCGAGCTGAGGAACCTGGCTCAGGTAGCAGACCTGATGATCCGGTCGGCCATGGAGCGCAAGGAAAGTCGCGGTCTGCATTACACCCTCGACTACCCGAACCTGCTGCCGGTCGCCCTGGACACTATTCTGGTGCCACCCACCTACGCCGACTGAACTTGAGCCGAACCCGCAGGCGTCGGTGCACATCCGCCGCCTGCGAATCCCGCGGCACGCATATCGCCCTGATACGTCGCTCGCCCCGCAGGCGAAAGCGCAGCACCACGACCAACGGCAGCGCCAGGCTGTCCGGCCGTAGTTGTACGGGTTGCCAGCCTTGCGCCTGATTCCACAACTGCCAGCCATCGGCATCGCGACGCAAGCCGCGAAAGGCTTGTGGGTGTATCAGCAGAATCTGTCGCGGCAATACCCACATGCTGTGAGCCACGCACAACCCTACGCCGAGCAGGCTGGCCCAGAGCGGTATCGAGAGAAGAAACAGCGAACCCAACGCGAACAGCTGGGCGAGAAGATAGGCCGCCAGCAACTGCCGTGAGGCATGCCAGCGGCATTCGAACGCGTTACTTGGGCTGGACACGATCCAGGATCATGCGAACCATGCGCTGCAGCTCCGGATCTTCCGATTCGGCCCGTTCCATGAACCAGCCGAACATGTCCTGATCTTCGCATTCGAGCAGCCTGACGTAGCACGCGCGATCAACTTCGTTGAGGTGCGGGTAAACCTCTTTCACAAACGGCACCAGCAACACGTCAAGCTCAAGCATGCCGCGGCGGCTGTGCCAGTAGAGGCGATTCAGTTCAACATCTTCGACCATGGAGCGCTCCTCAAATAGGCCGCAAGTATACAGCCCCGAGCCGAGCCGAACAGTCGGCTTTGGTCGGCACTGACGATCCTTTGTGAACTACCCATTTCAAGGGCGCCCCCTTATGATGTCCCTCAGACTCTTTACCCTGCGATGACCCATGGCCGATTCTGCTTTTTTCTGCACCCTGTCTCACGAAGGCGTTCTCGCGGTACGCGGCGCGGATGCCAGCAAATTCCTGCAAGGCCAATTGACTTGCAACCTCAATTACCTGAGCGATACCCAGGCCAGCCTTGGCGCGCGTTGCACGCAGAAAGGCCGGATGCAGTCGAGTTTCCGCATTCTGCTGGAAGGCGACGGTGTGCTCATGGCGATGGCCAGCGAACTGCTGGAGCCGCAATTGGCGGACCTGAAAAAGTACGCGGTGTTCTCCAAATCGAAACTGACCGACGAAAGTGCCGGCTGGGTTCGTTTTGGCCTTGAGCATGGCGATGCGGCGCTGGCCAGCCTGGGCCTGGCCCTGCCGGCCGACACCGACAGCGTGGTGCGCAATGACAGTTTGATCGCGATTCGCGTATCGCCTGAGCGCGCTGAACTCTGGGTGGGCGCCGAGCAGGCCGACACCATCAAGGGCAAGCTGTCCGCCCTGCTGGCCGAAGGCGAACTGAATCAGTGGCTGCTGGGCCAGATCCGCGCCGGGATCGGCCAGGTCATGCCAAGCACCCGCGAGCTGTTCATCCCGCAGATGCTCAATCTGCAAGCCATCGGCGGCGTGAGCTTCAAGAAGGGTTGCTACACTGGCCAGGAAATCGTTGCGCGCATGCAATACCTGGGCAAACTCAAGCGTCGTCTGTATCGCTTGCAACTGGAGGGTAGTGAACTGCCTGAACCCGGCACCCCACTGTTCTCCCCGACTCACGGCAGTTCGATCGGTGAAGTGGTGATCGCTGCTCGCGCCGAGCAAAACATTGAACTCCTGGCCGTGCTGCAAGCCGAAGCTGCAGAAGATGGCAACCTGCACCTTGGCGCACTCGAAGGTCCGGGCCTGTATTTGCTCGACCTGCCTTACCAACTGGATCGTGATCGCGAAATCCAGCGTTAACAGCAGCACTTGTCGCAATACCTAGAGAAAAGAAATGAGTGAGCTGGCGGATAAGGTCCAACAGGATTTGGTTGAGGCCATCGATAATGATGACCTGGTTCTGCCAACATTACCGGAAGTGGCCCTGCAGATTCGCAAGGCCGCCGAAGACCCGGAAATCAGTGTCAGCACCCTGAGCAAAGTGATCGGCCGTGACACCGCGCTGTCGGCGCGCCTGATCAAAGTGGTCAATAGCCCGTTGCTGCGCGCGACCCAGGAAGTGACTGACTTACACACGGCCATCACCCGGCTGGGCGTCAATTACAGCAGCAACCTGGCCATCGGTCTGGTGATGGAACAGATTTTCAATGCCCGTTCCGAAGTGGTGGAACAGAAAATGCGCGAGGTCTGGCGCAAAAGCCTGGAAATCGCCGGCGTCAGCTATGCGTTGTGCCGCAGCTACACACAACTCAAGCCTGATCAAGCGGCGCTCGGCGGGCTGGTGCATCAGATTGGCGTGCTGCCGATCCTGACCTACGCCGAAGATCACTATGAATTGTTGTCGGACCCGGTCAGCCTCAACCATGTGATCGAACGCATCCACCCGCTGCTCGGCGATAAATTGCTCAGGGTCTGGGATTTTCCGGAAATGCTGGTGCAATTGCCGGGGCTGTATCTGGATTTCAAGCGGCAATCGGCGCGGGTCGACTATGTCGATCTGGTGCAAGTGGCCAGCCTGTATTGCCACAAGGACACCGATCATCCCCTGGCCCGCATCGACCCGCTCAGTGTGCCGGCCTTCAAGAAGCTGGGGATCGATCTGGAGAACGAGGCGATGTGCAAGGATCTGGAAGAGTCGCGGTCGATGTTTTACTGATTTCTGTGGCGAGGGAACTAGCTCCCTCGCCACAGGTGTGTTGCTCACTCCCCCGCAATAAAACTCACCCGCACCTTCAACCCTGCCAGCTCGCCATCGTGCAGGCTGATCTGCGCCAGGTGGGCGCGGCAGATCTCGCCGACAATCGCCAGCCCCAATCCCGATCCAGCCACCTGCTGGTTGCGCCGGTAAAAACGCTCGAATACCCGTTCCCGCTCTTCAAGGGGAATTCCCGGACCATCGTCCTCGACCTCCAGCACCGCCGGTGCCGTGACCCGCAGAATCACATTGCCGCCCGGTGGCGTGTGGGCCAGTGCGTTGTCCACCAGATTGCTCAACAGTTCGTTCAACAGCGTCGGCTCACCACGCATCCACACCGGCTCGTCAGCTTCCAGCGCCAGTGCCACGCCACGTGCATGGGCCAGCGGCGCCATGGCCATGCCCAGTTCACGGGCCAACTGACTGAGGTCGAGCAACTGCGCACCGCCCTCGGCTATGGCCCGGGCGCCATTCTCGACCCGTGCCAGCGAGAGCAATTGATTGGCCAGATGGGTCAGGCGGTCCGTGCCCTGGGCGGCAGTTTCCAGGGTGCTGCGCCAGATTTCGGGTTCATTCGAGCGCAAGCCCAGTTCGAGTCGTGCCTTGAGCGCCGCCAGCGGCGTACGCAGTTCATGGGCGGCATCGGCGATGAACTGCGCCTGGCGCTCGAACTGCCCGCGCAAACGCTCGGTAAAGTGATTGAGCGCGCGCACCAGCGGCCCCAGCTCGTGCTGCACCTCCACCAGTGGCAAGGGGCGCAAGTCATCGGGTTGACGCTCTTCCACCGCGGTACGCAAGCGCTCCAGTGGACGAAGCGCCGCACTGACCGCAAACCACACCAGCAACAACGCACCGATCGCCAGCATGCCCAGCCGCAACAAGGTGTCGGCCATCAGGCTGCGCGCCATGCGGACCCGCGCCTCATCGGTTTCCGCCACGCGGATTTCCGCCATGCCGTTCATGTTCGGTTCGCTGACCGCTTTGAGCAGGCTGACCACCCGCACGTTCTGCCCTTGATAAGTGGCATTGTAGAAACGCGCCAGCGCCGGATAGTCATCGGTGCGCGGCGTTCCCGGTGGCGGTGCCGGCAGGTTTTCGTAGCCCGAAATCAGCTTCTGATTGATGTCGTTGACCAGATAAAAAATCCGCCCGGCGCTGTCGTAGGCGAACGTGTCGAGGGCCACGTAAGGCACGTTGGCGCTGAGGCTGCCGTCGCGCTGGGACAGGCCGGCGGCGATGGTCCGGGCCGAGGCCAGCAAGGTCCGGTCATACGCGGTGTCGGCGGCTTCACGACCATTCCAGTACGCGCTCAAACCACTGGCGAGCATCAACACCACCAGCAGCAGCGCGAGGTTCCACAGCAACCGCCAACGCAGGCTGCTGAGCTTATGCATCGCGGCTTTCCAGCAAATAGCCAAGGCCACGGAAGGTCACGATGGCGACCGGTTGGCCGTCGAGTTTTTTGCGCAAGCGGTGGACGTAGATCTCGATCGCATCGGGACTGGCCTCCTCGTCCAGGCCGAAGACCTGAGCCGCCAATTGCTCCTTGCTCATCACCCGGCCGGGACGGGCGATCAGGGCTTCGAGCACTGCCTGCTCGCGGGAGGTCAGGGTCAGCAATTCTTCGCCGAGGGTGAAGCGCCGGGTGTCCAGATCATAGGCCAGCACGCCACAGCGCTGCTGGCGTTCACCGCCGAGCACACTGCGGCGCAGCAAGGCTTTGACCCGGGCTTCGAGCTCGGTCAGTTCGAAAGGTTTGGCCAGGTAATCGTCGGCGCCGAGGTTCAGGCCATGGACCCGGTCCTTGACGTCACTGCGGGCGGTCAACATCAGCACCGGCAGGTTCTTGCCCCGGGCCCGCAAGCGCGCCAGCACTTCGAAACCATCCATGCGCGGCAGGCCAACATCGAGGATCGCCATGGCGTATTCCTCGCTGCTCAAGGCCAGGTCGGCCGCCACACCGTCGTGCAGCACATCCACGGTCAGCCCGGTGCTCTTGAGCGCCTGGGCGACACTTTCGGCAAGCTGCAGATGGTCTTCGACGAGCAGAACACGCATGGATCTTTACCTCATTCAGGGATGGTCGACGCCATTCTTTGGCGCGGAGTTTACAGCCGCATCCGCCGCTGTGAAGCCCGAAAACCGTGAAAGTCAGCTGAAAGGTTAGCGAAAGGTAAGCCGGTTAGAGTCCAACCACGGACAGTTTCGACTGCCGTGGTTACTGCCACATAGCGATACGAAAAACGCCCCGAAGCGTTTTCGCCAATAAGAACAATAAACGGAGTACGTCACCATGCTGTCCACGCAGCCTCAGGTTTCCCTGCCTGCTCGCTTTTCCCGTCTCAGCCACACCGCCCTTGTCAGTGCCGCCGCCCTCGCCGGCTTTTCGCCGTTGAGCCAGGCTGCCTTCTTCGAAGACAGTAAGGCAACCTTCGAAACCCGCAACATGTATTTCAACCGCGACTTTCGTGACGGCACCAGCGCCCAGCAATCCAAGCGGGACGAATGGGCCCAAGGGTTCATGCTCAATCTGCAATCGGGTTACACCGACGGCACCGTGGGGTTCGGTGTCGATGCACTGGGCATGCTGGGGGTAAAACTCGATTCGAGTCCGGATCGCACCGGCACCGGCCTGCTGCCGACCCATGACGACGGGCGCGCGGCGAATGAGTATTCCAAGCTCGGCCTGACCGGCAAAGTGAAAATCTCCGCCACGGAACTGAAAATCGGCAGCCTGATTCCAGAACTGCCGATCCTCAAGCCCAACGACGGCCGCATTCTGCCGCAGACCTTTGAAGGCGGGATGCTGACCTCCAAAGAGATCAAGAACCTGACCTTCACCGGCGGGCGTCTGGAGAAAGCCAAGGACCGCGACAGCACCGACTTCGAAGACATCGCCCTTAACAACAAGAACAGCCGCTTCGCCGGCACCGTCGCCAGCAAGCATTTTGACTTTGGCGGCGTGGACTACAAGTTCACCGACAAGATCACCGGCAGCTACCACTTCGCTCAACTCGATGAAGTCTACAACCAGCACTTCCTCGGTGTTGTCGCTTCGCAACCGGTCGGCCCCGGCACTTTCGGTACCGACCTGCGACTTGCCATCAGTGACGACGAAGGCGCGGCCCGTGGCGGCAAGATCGACAACAAATCCCTGAACGGGCTGGTGAGCTACGCCTTGAACGGGCATAAACTCAGCGCCGGCTATCAGCACATGTCCGGCGACAGTGCCTTCCCCTACGTCGATGGCAGCGATCCGTACCTGGTCAACTTCGTGCAAATCAACGACTTTGCCGGCGCCGAAGAACACTCCTGGCAGGCACGTTACGACTACGACTTCGCCAAACTTGGCATTCCCGGCCTGAGCTTCATGAGCCGTTACGTGAGCGGTGACAACATCAAGCTCAAGAACGGTGACGAAGGCAAAGAGTGGGAACGCAACACCGAGATCAAATACGTCGTACAAAGTGGCGCCCTGAAGGACGTTGCCGTACGCCTGCGCAATGCCACCTACCGTTCCAACTACTCCGCTCGCGATGCCGATGAAGTGCGTCTGCTGGTGAGCTATAGCGTTGCCCTTTGGTAATTCAGTACGTCCATAACAAAAACTCTTAAGGAGACTTGAATGAACCTATCACTGCGTAAAGTTGCTCTGGCCACCGGCATCATGCTGTTCGCCGGCCAATTACTGGCCGAACCCAAACGCCCGGAATGCATCGCCCCGGCCTCGCCGGGCGGCGGTTTCGACCTCACCTGCAAACTGGCGCAAAGCGCGCTGGTCAACGAAAAACTGCTGACCAAACCGATGCGCGTGACCTACATGCCCGGCGGTGTCGGCGCGGTGGCGTACAACGCGGTGGTCGCACAGCGCCCGGCCGATGCCGGTACGCTGGTGGCCTGGTCCAGCGGCTCGCTGCTGAACCTGGCCCAAGGCAAATTCGGGCGTTTCGATGAAAGCGCGGTGCGCTGGCTGGCCGCCGTTGGCACCAGTTATGGCGCCATCGCGGTGAAAAGCGATTCGCCTTACAAGACCCTGGACGATCTGGTCAAAGCCCTGAAGAAAGACCCAAGCTCCGTGGTGATCGGTTCCGGCGGCACCGTCGGCAGCCAGGACTGGATGCAGACCGCCCTGATCGCCAAGGCGGCCGGGATCAACCCGCGCGACCTGCGTTACGTCGCCCTCGAAGGCGGCGGTGAAATCGCCACCGCCCTGCTCGGCGGCCATATCCAGGTCGGCAGCACCGACATCTCCGACTCCATGCCACACATCCAGAGCGGCGACATGCGTCTGCTGGCGGTGTTCTCCGAAAAGCGCCTGGACGAGCCGGAAATGAAAGACATTCCGACCGCTAAAGAGCAAGGCTACGACATCGTCTGGCCGGTGGTTCGCGGCTTCTACCTCGGGCCAAAAGTCAGCGACGAAGACTACGCCTGGTGGAAAAACGCCTTCGACAAACTGCTGGCCTCCGAGGATTTCGCCAAGCTGCGCGATCAGCGTGAACTGTTCCCGTTCGCCATGACCGGCCCGGAGCTCGACACCTACGTGAAGAAGCAGGTCGCGGACTACAAAGTGCTGGCCAAAGAGTTCGGCCTGATCCAGTGATCGCCTCTGTCTAGCGGCTGCGGCCCCGGTTCTCGGGGTCGTGGCCCAGGAGTTCCCCATGCTCATACAACGCATTTTTGCTTCGGCGCTGTTGCTAGCCTGTGTCGGTCTGGCGCTGATGGCGTGGCCGTATCAAGCGGCTTTTTCCTACGAACCAGTCGGGCCTCGCGCCTTCCCCCTGCTGATGCTCGGCCTGATGGGCCTGGCTTTGCTGTACATGGTGTTTCGGCCGGCGCCGATCGTGCACAGCGAAGACGACCCGAAACTGGACCGCGAAACCCTGATCAAGATCGGCATCTGCGTGGCGCTGTTGCTGGTGTTCGCCGGGGCCTTCGAACCCCTTGGTTTCATCGTCGCCAGCATTCTGATCGGGGTCCCGATGGCACGCCTGTATGGCGGCCGCTGGCTGCCCAGCGCGGTGATCATCAGCCTGATGGCCATCGGTCTTTATCTGCTGTTCGACAAGTTGATGGACGTGCCACTGCCGTTGGGCGTGCTCGGCGTTCTGGAGAACTGATATGGATACTCTTGGCTATTTGAGTCAGGGCTTCGGCGTCGCGCTGAGCCCGTACAACCTGGTGACCGCACTGTGCGGCACCTTGATCGGGACCGTCGTCGGGCTGTTGCCGGGGCTGGGGCCAATCAACGGCGTGGCGTTGCTGATTCCCATCGCATTCGCCCTCGGCCTGCCACCGGAGTCGGCGTTGATCCTGCTGGCGGCGGTGTACCTGGGTTGCGAATACGGCGGCCGGATCAGCTCCATCCTGCTGAACATTCCGGGCGAAGCCTCCACCGTCATGACCACCCTCGACGGTTACCCGATGGCCCGCAAGGGTCTGGCGGGTGTAGCGCTGTCGCTGTCGGCGTGGAGTTCGTTCATCGGTGCATTCATCGCGACTTGCGGCATGGTGCTGTTCGCCCCGCTGCTGGCGAAATGGGCGATTGCCTTCGGACCAGCGGAATATTTCGTGCTGATGGTGTTTGCGATTGTCTGTCTCGGCGGCATGGCCGGTGATCGACCGCTCAAGACCTTCATTGCAGCGCTGATCGGTCTGTTTCTGTCGAGCGTCGGCATCGATGCCAACAGCGGCGTATACCGTTTCACCGGGGATAACATCCATCTGACAGACGGCATTCAGTTCGTCGTGCTGGTATTGGGCCTGTTCTCCATCAGCGAAATCCTCCTGCTGCTGGAAAAAACCCACCGTGGCCAGGAAGCGGTGAAAGCCACCGGGCGCATGATGTTCAACTTCAAGGAAGCTTCGGCGGTGTTCGTGGTGAACCTGCGTTGCGGTTTGCTGGGTTTCATCATGGGCGTGTTGCCGGGTGCCGGCGCGACGCTGGCCAGCGCGGTGGCCTACATGACCGAGAAACGTATCGCCGGTGCCAAGGGCACTTTCGGACAAGGCGACATGCGTGGCCTCGCGGCTCCGGAAACCGCCATCGGAGGCGCAGCCTGTGGTGCCTTGGTGCCGATGCTGACCCTTGGTGTTCCGGGTTCGGGGACCACGGCGGTGATGATCGGCGCATTGTCGCTGTACAACATCACCCCGGGTCCGCTGTTGTTCCAGCAACAACCGGACATCGTCTGGGGCCTGATTGCGTCGTTGTTCGTCGCCAACGTGATGCTGGTGATCCTCAACATCCCGATGATCCGCATCTTCACCCGCATCCTCGCCGTGCCGAACTGGGCACTGGTGCCAGTGATCGCGATCATCACCGGGATCGGCGTCTATGCCGTACACGCCACCACCTTCGACCTGTTCCTGATGATCGGCATCGGCATCTTCGGCTACATCCTGCGCAAGCTGGACTTCCCGTTGTCGCCGGTACTGCTGGGCTTCATCCTCGGTGGTCTGATGGAACAGAACCTGCGTCGCGCGCTGTCTATTTCCAACGGTGCACTGGAAATCCTCTGGTCGAGCCCGATCACCTTCGGTTGCTGGGTGCTGACTGCAATCATGTTGCTGATGCCGCTACTGCGCATCTGGCGCAAACGTTCGGTCGCCCGGCGCGCTATCGCCGATGTCTGATCGAACACCCTTCAAAGCCTGGTGGGGTACACCGCTGGTCGGTCTGCTGGGCGGTTACCTCGCCAGCCAGATCGGCTGGCCGCTACCGTGGATGGTCGGCTCGTTGCTGGCGATCATCCTGGTGCGCTGCCTGACCCCTTGGCAATTGGCGGAAATCCCTGGCGGTCGCAAGTGCGGCCAGTGGGTCGTCGGTATCGGCATCGGCCTGCACTTCACCCCGATGGTGATGGAGCAGGTGCTGAGCCACTTCGGTCTGATCTTCTTCGGCGCATTGGTCACCAGCCTGTCCGCGGTGGTCGGGGTCTGGTTGATGCGGCGTACCGGCGAAGATCGCGCCACGGCGTTCTTTTCCAGCATGCCCGGTGGCTCCGGGGAGATGGTCAACCTCGGCGCCCGCAACGGCGCGGTGCTCAGCCGTGTTGCCGCGGGGCAAAGCTTGCGGGTGCTGGTGGTGGTGCTGTGTGTGCCGGCGGCGTTCAAATATCTGTTGGGCGACGGTGCGCCGGTCTTGCATGCAGCGACCGTCAGTTGGTGGTGGCTGGCCCTTCTGTTCCCGGCCGGTGCCCTGGCCGCCTGGGTGTGGCAGCGTTTGCGTCAACCCAACCCGTGGCTGTTCGGGCCGTTGCTGGTGAGTGCGGCGGTGAGCATTGGTTGGGACCTGCACATTGGCCTGCCCAACGGTGGCAGTCAGATCGGCCAGTGGCTGATCGGCAGCGGGTTGGGCTGCCACTTCAATCGACAGTTCTTCCGGCGGGCGCCGTCCTTCATGGGCCGGACCTTGATCGGCACGGTGTTGACCATGTTGATCGCCACATTGGCGGCGCTGGGCTTGAGTGCCCTGACCCATCTGGATCTGCGTTCGCTGACGCTGGGCATGATGCCTGGCGGGATTGCCGAGATGAGTCTGACGGCTGAGACCCTGCAACTGTCGGTGCCGCTGGTGACGGCGATGCAGGTGATGCGGCTGTTGTTTGTGTTGTTTTTGGCGGAGCCGTTGTTCAGGTATTGGAACCGGGAGCCGGATTCTCCCTGATATGAGCCCCCTCGCCACAATCTTCAGACCGGCGGCAACCGCCACTCGATCGGCGTCTCGCCATTCTGTTCCAGAAACTTGTTCGTACGACTGAAATGCCCGCAGCCGAGGAAACCGCGATAGGCGGACAGCGGCGACGGGTGGACCGAGGTCAGCACCAGGTGTTTGGTGGCATCGATGAGTTTCTGCTTGCTCTGGGCGTGCGCGCCCCACAGCAGGAACACCAGATGTGGCTGGTGTTCGCTGACCACTTCGATAATCCGGTCGGTAAAATACTGCCAGCCCTTGCCCGCATGGGCGTTGGCGTTCGCCCGCTCCACGGTCATGGTGGTATTGAGCATCAACACGCCCTGTTCCGCCCAACTCTGCAGGTAGCCATGGTTGGGGATGTCGATGTTCAGGTCGCGCTTCAACTCCTTATAGATGTTCACCAGCGACGGCGGCGCCGGTACGCCCGGTTGCACCGAAAAGCACAGCCCATGGGCCTGGCCCGGACCGTGGTAAGGGTCCTGACCGAGGATGACCACCTTGACCTTGTCCAGCGGCGTGGAATTGAGCGCGTTGAAGATCAACGGTCCCGGCGGATAGATCTCCTTGCCCGCCGCGCGCTCCTGCTGCAGGAATGTGCGCAACTCTGCCATGTAAGGCTGGTCGAATTCGGCACGGAGGGCCTCCTTCCAGCTCGGTTCGAGTTTGATACGGTCGTCAGCAGTCATGGTTACATCCGGCAAAAACAATGGGGCGAACCCTAGGAAAGCTGACCATGCTTGTCAATTGATCTGACGCAGATCCGGCACTTTCCTATAGAGCGATCATACTGAACGCTCAAATTCCCGATCGAGGTCACGATGAATCTGCACTTCGAAGAACTCACCGGCACCGACGGCGCACGCATCGGCATCGCCAGCCTGGATGCCGAGAAGTCCCTCAACGCCCTCTCCTTGCCGATGATCAACGCCTTGCGCGATCAACTGGACGCCTGGGCCAAGGAACCACAGATTGTTTGTGTGCTGCTACGCGGCAATGGCGACAAGGCCTTTTGCGCCGGCGGTGAAGTGCGCAGCCTGGTGGAAGCGTGTCGCGTCCATCCCGGGGAAGTACCGCCCTTGGCTGCGCACTTCTTCGCGGCAGAATATCGCCTCGACTTCAAGTTGCACACCTACCCGAAACCGTTGATCTGCTGGGGTCATGGTTACGTGTTGGGTGGCGGCATGGGGCTGCTGCAAGGGGCGGGCATTCGGGTTGTCACGCCGAGCAGCCGATTGGCGATGCCGGAGATCAGTATCGGTTTGTACCCGGACGTCGGCGCCAGTTGGTTTCTGTCGCGACTGCCCGGCAAGCTCGGGTTGTTTCTCGGCCTGACCGGCGCCCGGATGAACGGTCGTGATGCAATCGATCTGGACCTGGCCGATCGCTTCTTGCTCGATGAGCAACAGCAGGATCTGATCGAAGGCTTGCTGCAATTGAACTGGCAGGAACAGACCGCCATGCAGCTCAACAGCCTGCTCAAGGCCTTGCAACAAGAAGCGCTCGTAAAAATGCCCGAAGCGCAGTGGCTGCCACGACGCCAGCAGATCGACGAGTTGCTGGATGTCAGCGACGTTCGTTGTGCCTGGAAGGCCATCAGTGCACTGCGCGTTCATAAAGACCCGCTGCTCAGTCGTGCGGCCTGCACCATGATCGAAGGCTCGCCCCTGACCGCTCATCTGGTGTGGGAACAGATCGCCCGCGCCCGGCACCTGTCGCTGGCTCAAGTCTTTCAGATGGAATACACCATGAGCCTCAATTGCTGCCGTCATCCGGAATTCAGCGAGGGCGTGCGTGCGCGGTTGATCGACAAGGACCAGAAACCTCACTGGCACTGGCCGGATATCAATACGGTGCCGGAAGCTGCGGTGGAAGCGCATTTTCACAAGGTCTGGGAAGGTCGGCATCCGTTGGCGGATCTGTCGGAATACTGAAATCCAGGCACAAAAAAGCGGCGCTTCATGCGCCGCTTTTTATTGAGGAGTTAGCGACGGCCGCCTCGGCCATCGTTATCGCCATGATCGCCTCTTCCGCCATGGTGATCCCGTCCACTGTGGCCCCGAGAATCGTCGCTCCAATTGCCGCGACTACGACCATCCCAACCGTCGCGACGACCATCCCAACCACCGCGGTCATGACGGTCCCATCCACGATTCTGGTTGCCGCGGTAGTCGTAATAGCGCGGTGCCGGTTGATAAACCCGCGGCTGGTAGTAATAACGCGGCGATGGCTGGTAATACCGTGCAGGCGGCGAGTAATACCTGCGCGGAGCTGGGTAGTAACCCCCGTCGGAGTAATACGGTGCCGGGGACGTGTAGACCTCGGAACGGTAGTAGCTGTCGCCATCGGAATAGGGCACGCACGCACCAAGAAACAATCCCGATAGAACAATCAGCAGAATATGGCGGAGCTGTTTTCGACAGAGCATGGCGGCCTCCTGGACCGCGAGTGAGCCACACCAGCGACGCTGGCAGGCGACAGTCAATTGTTCGGCGACTGTCGAAAGATAAGACCGTGAAATCGGGATCTGGTGCGTTTCTGTAACACGCCGAAACAAGTAGCCGATGAAAGGTTTTTCATCCCGGCCAACATAAAACGGCGCCTCCATCAGCCGGACGCGCCGTTGTACTCATGAGCCGGTTAACGATGCCCGCGACCGTAATCCCCGTGGTAATGGCGAGGCCCACTGAAATAGTAGTAACGATAACCCCCGTAAAAGCGTGGGCCGCCGTAGTAGTAAGGTGAGTAGTAATAGCCGGGGTAGTAATAAGGTGCCGGATAAACATCGGCGCCCCCTACATAGTAGTAACACCCGGACAGACCCAAACCAAAAAACACACTGAGCAGTATTTGGCGGAGCTTTTTCTGACAGAACATGGAGGCCTCCTGAAAGACCTGCAACGGCAGTCGAGCCACACCTGTTTTGACTTTAAAACCGGCACCGAGTGCCAGTGCGCGGCGACCGTCAGATCAGCGGCTAGCCGTCCTTCTACGGTGCATATCCATACGCAGCGCACCATGACAAGGCAAAGCACCCTGTCCCGTTGATCTCTCCTTCCCTTCCATACCCCAGCCAGAGCGCTCCAGCCAACTTGGCACGGCTCTCGCTTAAGCAAAAGCGTGCAGGAGTCATCACAGGTTCGCGGCACCAAAATTTGCAATGGCTGACTAGGGTTCCGGCTCGCTTAGGCGAGTGACTGGTCCGAGAGTTGGCGACCTCCAGTTGAGGTTACACGGCGGGACAAAAGCCCGGGAGACAAGCCACCGTTCGCGGTGCTGCTGCCTTCCTGTCCGCCCTTGATCAACTGGAGAACCATCCCATGTCCCGACTTCGTTTACCCGTCCTGTTCGCCGCTGCTTTTGCAGCCCTCGTGAGCGTCTCGTCCCAGGCCGCACAGAAAGACCATTTCAGCGTTTGCTGGACGATCTATGCCGGCTGGATGCCCTGGGAATATGCCGGCAGCCAGGGCATCGTCGACAAATGGGCGAAAAAGTACGGCATCAAAATCGATGTGGTGCAGCTCAACGACTACGTCGAATCGATCAACCAATACACCGCCGGCCAGTTCGACGGCTGCACCATGACCAACATGGATGCGCTGACCATTCCGGCGGCCGGTGGCGTCGACAGCACGGCGCTGATCGTCAGCGATTTCTCCAACGGCAACGACGGCATCGTGCTCAAAGGCGAAGACAAGCAAGTCGCTGACCTCAAGGGCATGGACGTCAATCTGGTGGAACTCTCGGTGTCCCACTACCTGTTGGCCCGTGCTCTGGATTCGGTGGATCTCACCGAGAAAGACCTGAAAGTGGTCAACACCTCCGACGCCGACATCTCGGCCGCGTTCAACACCGAACAAGTCAATGCCGTCACCACCTGGAACCCGATGCTGTCGGACATCAAGGCCAGGCCCGGCGTGACCGAAGTGTTCAACTCCAGCCAGATCCCCGGCGAAATCATGGACATGATGGTGGTCAACAGCGCCACCCTCAAAGACAACCCGGCCCTGGGTAAAGCCCTGACCGGCGCCTGGTTCGAAGTGGTCGAGTTGATGAATGCGAAAAACGCCGCCAGCCAAGTCGCGCTCGAACACATGGCCAAAGCCTCGGGCACCAACCTGGCCGGTTTCCAGGCGCAACTGGACACCACCAAACTGTTCGCCACGCCCAAAGAAGCCCTGGCGTTCTCCACCAGCAAGCAGCTGCCGGAAACGATGCGCAAGGTGGCCGAGTTTTCCTTCCAGCACGGCTTGCTGGGTGAAGTCGCCAAAGACACCAGCGCGGTCGGCATGGCGTTCGCCAATGGTGTGACCAGCGGCGACAAGGCCAACCTCAAGCTGCGCTTCGATCCGAGCTTCGTACAGATGGCAGCCGACTCCACGTTGTAACAACGGAGGACTAGGCCATGCGCCTGATCAATCGCCACCCGGATCGCCCCAGTCGCCTGCTGTTGGTGATCCTGCCATTCGCCCTGGTGCTGTTCGCCTACTTCATGGGCTCGGCCGAACGGCTGATGGATAACCCCAACGACAAACTGCTGCCCAGTGCCGTGCAGATGACCGACGCGGTGAAACGCCTGGCATTCACCGCCGACACCCGCACCGGTGATTACCTGCTCTGGCAAGACAGTGCCGCCAGCCTGCGACGGTTGGCCATCGGCCTCGGCATCAGTGCCTTGGCCGGGTTGTGCCTGGGCATCGCCGCCGGGATCCTGCCGCTGTTCGGCACACCGTTGTCGCCGGTGCTCACGGTGCTGTCGATGGTGCCGCCGCTGGCGATCCTGCCGATTCTGTTCATCGTGTTCGGGTTGGGGGAGTTGTCGAAAGTGATGCTGATCGTGATCGGCATCACCCCGTGCCTGGCCCGTGATCTGGAACAGCGCGCCCGGGAAATTCCGGTCGAACTGCTGATCAAGGCGCAGACGCTTGGCGCCTCGACCTGGACCTTGATGCTGCGTGTGGTGCTGCCGCAATTGCTGCCACGCCTGCTGATCTCGTTACGGTTGATGCTCGGCTCGGCATGGTTGTTTTTGATCGCCGCCGAAGCCATCGCCTCCACCGACGGTTTGGGTTACCGGATCTTCCTCGTGCGCCGCTACCTGGCGATGGACGTGATTCTGCCCTACGTGGTGTGGATCACCCTGCTCGCCTGGCTGATGGACTGGGGCCTCAAGCGCCTGACCCAACGGGCCTTTCCCTGGCACCAAGGTGCCTCCAAATGAGTTATGAAGGGGCGCGGGCATGAGCTTCATCACAGTGAAAAACGTCTGGCAGCAATACGCCGACCAAGTGGTGCTCGAAGGGCTGAACCTGAACGTCAACGAGGGCGAATTCTGCACTCTGGTCGGCGCCTCGGGTTGCGGCAAATCGACCTTCCTGCGGCTATTGCTCGGCCAGGAGCGCGCCAGTCGCGGCGAGATTCTGTTGGACGGTCAGGCACTGGCTGGCGAACCGGATTCGAGCCGTGGTGTGGTGTTCCAGCGCTACTCGGTGTTCCCGCACCTGAGCGTGCTGGACAACGTCGCCCTCGGCCTCGAACTGCCGCGTTCGCCCCTGCTCGGGCGGTTGTTTGGCCATGCAAAAAAAGACGCTCGGGAACAGGCGTCGGTGTTGCTGCACAAAGTCGGTCTCGGCCATTCGCTGGACAAGTACCCGGCGCAGCTCTCAGGTGGCATGCAGCAACGATTGGCAATTGCCCAGGCGCTGATCATGAAACCCCGGGTGTTGCTGCTCGACGAACCCTTCGGCGCCCTCGATCCGGGCATCCGCAAGGACATGCACGGCCTGCTGCTGGAGCTGTGGCGCGAGACGCAACTGACAGTGTTCATGGTCACCCATGATTTGTCCGAAGGTTTCAGCCTCGGCACCCGATTGCTGGTGTTCGACAAGGTCCGCGTCGATCCGCACGCCCCCAGCGCCTATGGCGCACGCATCACCTACGACATCCCTTTGAACAGCGACCGCCGCGCCAACCGTGCCGCCGTCGACACCCTGCCGGCTCAGTTGGCAGGGTCGCTACGTATCGCTTAGAGGCATTTACACATGACTGATTCGACCCAACTGTTTCCGCCCTTCGCCGAAGAACTGCTCCCCGGCGGCGGCCATCGTTCATTCGTCCTGAAACGCAGCCAACTGCTGCGCCTGACCGACCTGCGCGGCGGGGCCAACGTCAGCCTGACGCTGCTCAACGCCGATGAAAAAACCGAGCGCCTGAACCTGCCCGACAGCCTCAAATGCCAACACACCGCCAAGCTCACCAGCGGCCATTGCCTGTACTCGGACATGGGCCGGGTGCTGGCGGCGATTACTGCCGATACCTGCGGTTGGAGCGACAGCCTCGGTGGCGTGCTGTGCGCTGAAGAAGTCGCACAAAAATATGGCCAGGGCCGCTATCAGGAACTGCGCAACGGCTTCTTCCGCAACGGCACCGACAACTTGCTGGTGGAACTGGGCAAGTGGGGGCTGGGCCTGTCCGATCTGCTGATGACGCTCAATCTGTTCAGCCGTGTGAACGTCGATGAGGCTGGTCGTTTCCACTTCGTCGAAGGCAACTCCAAGGCCGGTGACTACATCGAGTTGTACGCACCAATGAACACTCTGGTGGTGCTCACCGCGCTGCAACACCCGATGGATCCATCGCCGGAATACGCACCGAAACCGCTGAAGCTCAGCTGGATGAACGCCAACGCCGGTGTCACCAAACACTGCCGCACCTCGCGCCCGGAAAACGAGCGCGGCTTCATCAACACCGACCGTCTGTTCGCCTGAGGATCGCTGCCATGTCACTCGCTATCGCTACTGTTCACAAGCAACCAGAAGCCGCGGTCTACCGCGCCACCATCCCCGCCGGTGAACCCTGGCTGATGGAGGTCAAGGCCGGCCAGACCTTGCGCATCCTCGACCTGGAAGGCAATCAGGCGGTCGACACGCTGTTCTACAGCCTGGCCAATCCCAAGGAGCGCTATGACGTGCAGCGCACGTTGCGTCGGCAGAACAGCGTCTACCTGAGCACCGGCAGCGTGCTCTATTCCAACCTTGGCAAGCCAATGCTGACCATCGTCGAAGACACCTGCGGGCGTCACGACACCCTCGGCGGTGCCTGCGCGCAAGAGAGCAACACCGTGCGTTACGCGCTGGAGAAACGCTACATGCACAGCTGTCGCGACAACTACCTGCGCGCTTGTGCCCACGACGGTCGACTGGGCAAGGGTGACATCGGGCCGAACATCAATTTCTTCATGAATGTGCCGGTGACGGCCGACGGCGGGCTGACGTTCGAAGACGGGATTTCAGCACCGGGCAAATACGTCGACCTGCGCGCCGAGATGGACGTGATCGTGCTGATCTCCAACTGCCCGCAACTGAACAACCCGTGCAACGCCTACAACCCAACGCCTGCGGAGCTATTGGTATGGAACTGAAACTCGCGCGTTTGCGTCGGTGGTTGTTTGCCTTGTGTCAGGCCCGCTCCGGTCAGTGCCTCAAAAAGTTAAAACACCAATAAACCCTGTGGGAGCGGCGGTTTCAAATTTAGTGATTCTGCCGTCGGGGACGACCCCGGCGCTCATCGAAAAACTGCGGGACGGCCCGCATCCCAGGTCGAGGCTGATGCGCTATCGCCTCCAGGGGTTATGCCATGTTCGAAAAAGTCCTCATCGCCAACCGTGGCGCCATTGCCTGCCGCATCCTGCGTACCCTGCGAGAGTTGCAGGTCAAGGGCGTCGCGGTTTACTCCGAAGCCGACGCCGCCAGCCTGCATATCCTGCACGCCGATGAAGCCCACAGCCTGGGCGAAGGCGCAGCAGCCGGTACTTACCTGGCCGTGGACAAAATCCTCGCCATCGCCAAAGCCACCGGTGCCACGGCGATCCATCCCGGCTACGGATTCCTCTCGGAAAACGCCGCGTTCGCCGAGGCCTGCGAAGCGGCCGACATCGCCTTCATCGGCCCGACACCCGAGCAACTGCGCGTGTTTGGCCTCAAACACACCGCCCGCGCCCTGGCCAAACAACACGGCGTGCCTATGCTCGAAGGCACCGAGCTGCTCGACAGCCTCGACGCAGCATTGATCGCCGGCGAACAGGTCGGCTACCCGGTGATGCTCAAAAGCACCGCCGGCGGTGGAGGCATCGGCATGCGCGTATGCCGCAGCGCCGCCGAATTGGGCGAATCCTTCGAAGCGGTCAAACGCCTCGGGCAGAACAACTTCAGCGACGCCGGTGTGTTCATCGAAAAGTACATCCAGCGCGCGCGACATCTGGAAGTGCAGGTGTTCGGCGACGGCCAGGGCGAGGTGATTGCCCTTGGCGTGCGCGACTGCTCGGTGCAGCGGCGCAACCAGAAAGTCCTCGAAGAAACCCCGGCCCCCAACCTGCCCGACGGCATGGCCGAAGCGCTCTGCCTTGCTGCGATCAAACTCGCCAAGGCAGTGAATTACCGCAGTGCCGGTACCGTGGAATTCGTCTTCGACAGTGACGCCCAGCGTTTCTATTTTCTGGAAGTGAACACCCGCTTGCAGGTAGAACACGGCGTCACCGAGCAAGTGTGGGGCGTGGACCTGGTGCGCTGGATGGTGGAACTGGCGGCCGGAGATTTACCGCCATTGAACGCATTGAGCCAAGGCTTGAAAGCCGACGGCCATGCAATTCAGGCAAGGCTCTATGCCGAAGATCCGGGGCGGGATTTTCAACCGAGTCCCGGTCTGCTGACGGCGGTAAATTTCCCCGTCGCCGATGGCAAACACCTGCGTATCGACACTTGGGTCGAGGCCGGTTGCGAGATCCCTCCGTACTTCGACCCGATGATCGCCAAGCTCATTCGCTGGGCGCCGACTCGCGAAGAAGCCCGCGTCGATCTGCATCAGGCTCTAGGCGACAGCCTGCTGTACGGGGTGGAAACCAACCGCGATTACCTGCGACAGATTCTGCTCGATACGCCCTTTGCCAGCGGCCAGCCGTGGACCCGTTGCCTGGAAGGCCTGGTCTATCAAGCCAACACCTTTGAAGTGCTCAGCGCCGGTACCCAGACCAGCGTTCAGGATTATCCGGGGCGTCTCGGGTACTGGGCGGTCGGCGTGCCGCCGTCGGGGCCGATGGACAGTCGCACATTGCGCTTGGGTAATCTTTTACTGGGTAACGACGAAGGTGCAGCGGCGCTGGAAATCACCATGACCGGGCCGATGTTGCGCTTCAATTGTGATGCGGTGGTGGCGGTGACCGGTGCGCAGATTCCATTGACGCTGAACGGTGAAGCGGCGCCGATGAACACCGCGTTGTTGGTTCCGGCCGGTGCCACATTGCATCTCGGCACGATCGCCGGTGCAGGCGCTCGCAGCTATCTGTGCCTGCGCGGCGGCCTGCAAGTGCCGGATTATCTGGGCAGCAAAAGTACCTTCACACTGGGGCAGTTCGGTGGGCACGGCGGCCGTGCATTGCGTGCCGGTGACGTGTTGCATGTGCCAGCCTTGATCAACCGTAGCGCGGGCGTTCAATTGCCTGAAGAACGGGTCACCGAATTACCGGCCGTGCGGCAAATCCGGGTGATCTACGGCCCCCACGGCGCACCGGAATACTTCACCGAACACTACATCGGCACGTTCTTCGCGACCCAGTGGGAAGTGCATTTCAACTCCAGCCGCACCGGTGTGCGGCTGATCGGGCCGAAGCCGGAATGGGTGCGGGCCGATGGGGGTGAAGCCGGGTTGCATCCGTCGAATATTCACGACAATCCGTACGCCATTGGCGCGGTGGATTTCACCGGCGATATGCCGGTGATCCTCGGCCCCGATGGCCCGAGCCTCGGTGGGTTTGTCTGCCCGGTGACGGTGATCGAAGCGGATCTTTGGCAGCTCGGGCAACTGAAGGCTGGCGACAAGGTGCAGTTTTTGCCGGTCGATCTGAAAACCGCTCGCTCTCTGGCAATGCAGAACCATTGTGGCGAGGGGGCTTGTCGGAACGCCGCATCGCCCCGTTCGACTGCGAAGCAGTCGCCAATCAGTCAACTCGATACATCTGATGCCGCGCGATTGCAGGTATTGGGGGCGCTTCGCGACCCAACGGGGGCAAGCCCCCTCGCCACAGGTAATGTGTTCCCACAGGGGGTTGTGTCGCCTGTGGTGCTGGATATCGGGCAGGACGATACGCGGCTGGTTGCACGCCTTTCGGGCGACACACATTTGCTGCTGGAAATCGGCGCACCGGAACTGGACCTGGTCCTGCGCTTCCGCGCCCACGCGCTGATGCAGGCATTGGAAAGCAAACACCTGCAGGGTGTGATCGACCTGACGCCGGGCATCCGTTCGCTGCAAGTGCATTACCAACCGGAGCAACTGCCGCTCGCCGATCTGCTGGGCATTGTCGCCGGTGAGTGGGACGCCGTGTGCGCCGCCCAAGACTTGCAGGTCCCCTCGCGTATCGTCCACCTGCCGCTGTCCTGGGATGACCCGGCCTGCCAGTTGGCCATCGAGAAATACATGACCACCGTGCGCAAGGACGCCCCATGGTGCCCGAGCAATCTGGAGTTCATCCGGCGCATCAACGACCTGCCGAACCTCGACGAAGTGCAGCGCACGGTGTTCGACGCCAGCTATCTGGTGATGGGGCTGGGTGATGTCTACCTCGGCGCTCCGGTCGCCACCCCGCTCGACCCTCGGCATCGCCTGGTCACCACCAAATATAACCCGGCCCGCACCTGGACCGCGGAAAACTCGGTGGGCATCGGTGGCGCTTACATGTGCGTGTACGGCATGGAAGGCCCCGGTGGTTATCAATTCGTCGGCCGGACTTTGCAGATGTGGAACCGCCATCGCGAGGTCGCTGCGTTCGACGGCAAGCCGTGGCTGCTGCGGTTCTTCGACCAGATCCGGTTCTACCCGGTAAGCGCCGATGAACTGCTGCGCATTCGACGGGATTTTCCGCTCGGGCGCTTCGCCCTGAACATCGAGCACAGTCAGTTGAACCTGGCGGATTACCAGGCGTTTCTGGCGAAAGAAGCCAACAGCATTGCGGCGTTCCGCGATCAGCAAAAAGGCGCGTTCAACGCCGAACGTGAACGCTGGATCGCCAGCGGCCAGGCGCATTTCGACAGTGAAGAACCGGCGCCGCAAGTGGCCGAAGAGGCGCTGTTGGCCGACGGTCAGCAGAGCATCGACAGCCACATCGCCGGCAACCTCTGGCAGGTTCAGGTGGAGGTCGGCAGCCAAGTGGTCGCGGGTGATGTGCTGGTGATTCTGGAGTCGATGAAGATGGAAATCCCGCTGCTCGCGCCCATGGCCGGTGTGGTGCGGGAGATTCGCGTGCAACCGGGCTCGGCAGTGCGCGCCGGACAGCGCGTCGTGGTGCTGGAACTCGACTGAAGCCATTTCAACAAGGATCTGAACCATGAACATCAATCTGCAACTCGACGCCCTGCGCAACGCTTACCGTGATGGCCACATCACGCCTCGGCAACTGCTGCCGAGCCTGCGGGAAAAAGCCGCGGCGCTGAACCCGGACTATCACTTGTTCATCCATTTACTCAGCACCGAGGAACTGGAACCGTACCTCGCCGCCCTCGATGGTCGTGACCCAGGCAGCCTGCCGCTGTACGGCGTGCCGTTTGCGATCAAGGACAATATCGATCTGGCGGGCATTCCGACCACCGCGGCGTGCCCGGCGTTTACCTACGTGCCGGAGCGTTCGGCGACCATCGTCGAGCAACTGCTGGCGCTGGGCGCGATCCCGCTGGGCAAGACCAATCTCGACCAGTTCGCCACCGGCCTCAACGGCAGCCGCTCGCCGTATGGCGCTTGTCCGAACAGCGTGTTGCCGGAGTATCCGTCAGGCGGTTCCAGTGCCGGGTCTTCACTGGCGGTGGCGCTCGGCGTGGCGAGTTTTGCCCTGGGCACGGACACCGCAGGCTCCGGGCGCGTACCGGCGGCGCTGAACAATCTGGTCGGTTTGAAAGCCACCAAAGGGCTGATCTCCACGGCCGGGGTGGTTCCGGCCTGTCGCACGCTCGATTGCGTCACGACCTTTACGGCCACGGCTCGGGAAGCCAGTCAGTTGTTGGCACTGACCGCTCATCTCGACCCACGGGATGAATACAGCCGCCGCAATCCGCTGTGGAATGACGGCTCGGCCTTCGGCACGCCGCGCGTGTTTCGTTTCGGTGTGCCCCGTGCACAGGACCTGGCGTTCTTCGGCTGCCCTGAAGGCCCGTTGTTGTTTGGCGACGCCATCGACCAGCTTAAAGCCCTGGGCGGTGAAGCGGTCGAACTGGATTTGTCGCCCTTCCTTGAAGCGGCGCGGTTGCTCTACGAAGGGCCGTGGGTGGCCGAGCGTTACAGCGTGGCCGGCGAGTTGATGGAGCAACATCCTCAAGCGGTGCTGCCGGTGATTCGTACCGTGTTGGCCAAGGCCCCGGCGGTGACTGGCGTGCAAACTTTCCGCGCCCACTACCGGCTGCAAGCCTTGAAGGCGCTGTGCGACAGAGCATTGGAGGACCTTGATTGCGTGGTCACGCCCACCATCGGCCGTCCGGTGACGCTGGCGGAACTGGCGGCCGAACCGGTACTGCGCAACTCGGAACTGGGCTACTACACCAACTTCATGAACCTGCTCGACTACGCCGCCGTCGCCGTGCCCAGCGGAGTCATGGGCAACGGTTTGCCATGGGGCGTGACCTTGTTTGGTCGTGCGTTTACCGATCAGTATCTGTTGAGTGTGGCGGATGCCCTGCAACGTCAGCAGGGCCTGGCTTCCCCTGTACCGGCGGCCATCGCGCGCAATGACCGGGCACGGCTGGTGGTCTGCGGCGCGCACCTGGAGGGGCTGGCGCTGAACTGGCAACTCAAACAGCGTGGAGCGCGGCTGGTCGAAACCACTCGGAGTTCGCCCGACTATCAGCTGTATGCCCTGGACGGCGGCCCGCCGTATCGCCCCGGCATGGTTCGCGTTAAAGAGGGCGGCGTGGCCATCGCGCTGGAAGTATGGGAGTTGCCGAGCAGTGAATTGGGTTCATTCCTGACCGGGATTCCTGCGCCGCTGGGGTTGGGCAAGGTGCAACTGGCGGATGGGCGTTGGGAGAGCGGGTTTATCTGCGAACCGTATGGGTTGGAAGGCGCGCTGGATATCAGTCATTTGGGTGGCTGGCGGGCGTATCTGAAAAGCCTGGGTTGATCGCCTGATCGCCGGCAAGACACCTCTCAGGAATGTGCGGGCGTTAGCTTGCACATGGCGGCCTGCGGGACGATCATGCGCAGCTCGGGCCAAGCAAACCGGCCATTACCGAATGCCCCTTTCATGAATAAGCCAGACCTCTGCCCGGCCTGCGGCGCTTCCAACGACTGCAGCCTGGCCGACCCACGAACCGTCGATCGTGCCTGCTGGTGCTACGGCGTCAGCATTGACCCGGCGGTGTTCGAAACGCTGCCGGCCGAGCTGCGCGACAAGTCCTGCCTGTGCCCGGCCTGCGCCCGGGTCGAGGCGCAGTTGCAGGCAGCCGCCTGGCCGATCACGTAACATACGCAGCCCTTTCCCCACCGATCCCTGGCCATGCGCGTTGACCGTTTCCTCAGCAACCTGCCCCGCTTCAACCGTAAGCAGGTACGCCTGTTGCTGGTGGAAAAACGCGTGAGGGTCGACGGAAATGTTGTCAGCGACCCTCACACCGAGGTGCTTGAGTTCAGCCGCGTGGAGGTCGACGACGAAGTGCTGCAAGCCGGCAAGCCGGCCCGCTACTTCATGCTGCACAAACCGCCCGGCTGCGTCAGCGCCACCCGCGACCCGCAACACCCGACGGTGCTCGACCTGATCCATGAAGCGGACAAGGATGACCTGCACATCGCCGGTCGCCTGGACTTCAACACCACCGGCCTGATGCTGATCACCAACGACGGCACCTGGTCGCGACGCCTGACCCAGCCGCAGACCAAACTGCCCAAGGTGTACTACGTCGAGACGGAGCAGGAAATCACTGCTGACTACGCGATCACGTTCGCCAAAGGCCTGTACTTCGCCTTCGAAGACCTCACAACCCAACCTGCCGAACTGGTCTTGCTCGGGGCAAAATCGGCGCGCCTGAGCATCGTCGAGGGCCGTTATCATCAAGTAAAACGGATGTTCGGCCACTTCGACAACAAGGTGTTGCGCCTGCACCGCGAACGCATGGGGCCGCTGCTGCTCGACGACGCGCTGAAGCCCGGCGAATACCGGCCGTTGAGCAGCGAAGAGATCCGATTGATCTAAGCCGACGACCGCTCAGCAGAAGTTGTCGAACATTTTTCGAAAGATACTTGCGCGATGACGTGACCCCTGCTTGAATCAGGACGTCGGCGCGAAATGTGACCGACGAGTCACCAAAACTACTCTAAGAAACTTTTTGCCGGCAGAGAACCCTCAGGTTCCGCCTTCCCCCGGCAAACTGCCCGCTTATAACAATACCCGTCGACCGGCCTGCAATGGATCGACATGGGCCTTCAAAAATTCCAGGCGTATGCCTACCTGTCACAAAGCTCGTGCAATCTGATTTGCGCGCATACCCGCTTGCCAGGAGTCTTATGTCATGAGGCCAGAAATCGCTGTGCTGGATATACAGGGTCAGTATCGGGTTTACACGGAGTTCTATCGCGCAGACGCCGCAGAAAAGACCATCATTCTGGTCAACGGCTCGATGTCCACGACTGCGTCGTTTGCCCAAACCGTGAAAAACCTTTATCCGCAGTTCAATGTGGTGTGCTACGACCAGCCCTACGCGGGCAAGTCCAAGGCTCACAACCTGCATGAGAAAATGCTGACCAAGGAAATCGAAGGGCAGATCCTCCTGGAGCTGATCGACCACTTCGCCGCCGAACACGTGCTGTCGTTTTCCTTTGGTGGCGCCGCCACGCTCGTCGCCCTCGCCCACCGGCCACGGCGCATCGAAAAGGCTGTGATCAGCTCGTTCTCGCCAGTGGTCAACGAGCACATGCTCGACTACCTTCAGCGCGGTGTCGATTACCTCGGCAGCCGCGACGGTAACCGGGTCGGCCACCTGGTGAACAGCACCATCGGCAAACACCTGCCCTCGCTGTTCAAGCGCTTCAACCACCGTCACGTCAGCACCTTGGCCGAACATGAATACGGGCAAATGCATTTTCACATCAACGACGTGCTCAACAGCGACCGCAACTGCTACCTGAACGCGGCGAAGAAAATCAATGTGCCAGTGCTGTTCATGAACGGCGAATGGGACGAGTACACCGCACCCGCCGATGCCAGGCTGTTCGCCGGCCACGTGGAGCACAGCACCTTCAGCACCCTTCAGGCCACCGGCCACTTTCTCGACATGGAACACAAAACCGCTTGCCAAGACAGCCGTAACGCACTGCTGGGCTTCCTGAAGCCGACGCAACTCGAAAGCCGACCGCGTTACCAGTACGTCCAGGACCACCATGCATTTGCAATCTGAAACAGAGTCATCGCGAGCAAGCCCCGCCCCTACTGTGTTGAACGCACGCCTGTAGGCGCGAGGCTTGCCCGCGAATGACCGCCAAGCGGTCCCTGTTCGTGTTTCACCCGGCGCTAAAGCCATCGCGCACAAAGAAAAACTTCAAATCCGCGCTCACATCTGGTACAAAGTCAGCCGCTCTGAGCGGGTGTCGTATAATGGCATTACTCCAGCTTCCCAAGCTGATAACGAGGGTTCGATTCCCTTCACCCGCTCCAATCAGATTTCAGTCTCACGTCGTTTTTTGACGGGGGATGCAGGTAAAGAAAAAACCGGCCTTGATGGCCGGTTTTTTTGTGTCTGGGGTTTGGTGGAATCGGGCTCTGAGGCATCTCCCCATGTTCGTCCGTTGCCCGCTGATCGATGAGTAAGTGCTCTCGGGGCGTTAGCGACTACCCTGAACTCTGTTAGCGTTTTTTTCGAAAAACACGGATTTATTATCAAATTTCATCAAGCGTTAATATTTTGATATCTACGGAAATTAGCGTTTTCGCATATGATCGATGTTCTGTTAGCGTTTTTCTTGCCCCAGTAAAGGATTTCGTCAATGCAAGTCGGTTTCAAGACCCTCGCGAACCGTTACGACATCGCACTGGCACAGCCCCTACGAGTCGACTCGATGATCGGCACTGTACGTGTCAGTCGCGAAAGTGACGGCAATGTGGAGAACCGGTATCCGGCAAGCTATCGGCCCGCAGACGATTTCGCAGGACATTTCGAATTTGGCCTCAAGTACGAAGAGATCCATCTCGAGTTCTTCGCCCGCCTGTTTGCGGCCATAGGTCCGCAGCCCGTCGAAGACTGGTGTCGACGGGAACCATTCGGCCAGTATGCCCGTCGCACGGGATTCCTCTACGAATGGCTGACAGGGCTACGTCTGGATGTGCCAGACGTGACCAATGGCGGCTATGTTGATGTACTCTCGCCAAAAGATTACCTGACTCGTCGCGAGGCACTGCGAACGCGGCGCTGGCGAGTCAATAACAACTTGCCGGGGACGGCTGAGTTCTGCCCCTTGGTTCGTCGTACGGTGCCAGTGCAGGAGGCCCTGCAATTCGATCTACGCCAGGCATTGGCTGAATTGGATCAGGCCTTTGGCTCCGATATTCTGATGCGTACCGCCAGTTGGCTGACGTTCAAGGAATCGCGCGCGAGCTTTCTCATCGAAAAGGAAGCCGACCAGGCCGATCGCATCCAGCGGTTTGCCCATGTCATCGCCCAGTACTGCGGGCATATCAAAGACCCGTTGAGCAACGACAGCCTGCACTCCCTGCAAGCCGGCATTCTGGGGCGTGATGCCATTGGACTGGGCCTGCGAGGCTCTCCGGTGTTTGTGGGACAAGCCACGATGCGCGAGGACATCGTGCATTACATTGCCCCGCATTTCGCGGATCTCGCTCAGCTATTGGCAGGACTCAAGGAGTTTGAAGTTGCAACGCGTGGTGCGGAATCATTGGCACGTGCCGCTGTGTTGGCCTTTGGCTTCGTGTACATCCATCCCATGCGCGATGGTAATGGCCGGATTCATCGCTTCCTGATCAACGACACCCTGATTCGGGATAAGGCAGTGCCCGACGGCGTAATACTGCCAGTGTCAGCCACAATCACCAGCTCGATCGACTTCAGGGCCGGCTACGACCGTACGCTCGAAGTGTTCTCACGCCCGTTCATGCGACGTTACGCAGCGGCCTATCGGTTCGGCGAACTCGTGACCTACGAGGACGGGACTCGCAGCAACTTCATCTTCGATGAATACGAGGACGCGTGTTTCGCCTGGCGCTATCCCGATCTGACCGAACACGTTCTGTACACCGCACGCGTCGTCGAGCACACGATTCGAAAGGAAATGCCGGATGAAGCCAGAGTACTGGTGATCTTTCAGCGAGCTCAGGAGCAGCTGAAAGAGGTACTGGAGATGCCAGACCTGGATGCGAACCGCATCATCCGCTCCATCAAGGAGAACGGCTGGGTAGTGTCCGGCAAGCTAAAGAAAGGGTACCCGCAGCTTGAAGATGAGCGCATGGCGGAACGCGTTGTGGAGGCCGTGCGTTCTGCGTTTGAGGATCGATAGATGGGATGAGCATCTGCTCCTGTTTCCGCCCTCGTTGGGGCGAACCGGTTACGTTGCTATGGAGAATTCATCGGCGCGCACCAAGCCCCAATGCTTCCTTCCAGACCCTGACGCCTCCGGCCCCGCATACTAGCGAATGCTATACTTCCTACGGATTGCATGAAGTGTGCAACGTTCCCCACGGGCGCAGATACCGACTGCAAATCTCAGTTTACGGCTGCGGGACAGAGGAGGCCTACGGCCAACACGAGATGGGAGGTGTGGCATGAACCGACACTATTACATCAGTGACAATCTCGACGATCTCGAATCCGTTGAAAATGAACTGGAAGCCAACGGCATCAATACCGAACAAATTCATGTGCTCAGCGAACAAGTGGCTGATGTTGAAGAACATCATCTCCACGAGGTCAACTCGTTGATGAAGCAGGATGTTGTTCACTCTGGCGAGATAGGTGCGGTGGTTGGTGTGCCACTCGCGGCGCTGGTGCTTGGCGGTGCCTATTGGATGGGCTGGACCGAAACCGCTGCAGGCTGGGTGCCTTTTATCTTCCTTGCCATTGTTATATTTGGCTTCTGCATCTGGGAAGGCGGCTTTTTTGGTATTCAGGTACCTAACGCGCACTTCCGCAACTTTAAACAGATGGTGGAAGACGGCAAACATATCTTCTTCGTGGATGTTGAACCGAATCAGGAGCCGGTATTGGATCGGGTCATTGAACATCATCCAAAACTGAAGATCGCCGGCACCGGTACGGCATCCCCTCACTGGACAGTCGCCTGGCTGCACAAATGGCATCAGTTCAAGCGAACGATATAACGCCATTTACTGCGGGTTGACCCCGGAGGCTCGAGGCCCTCCGTTAGCTGCTTATTGACCGAAGAAAATGACCCGGCTGAGGAAAACATAATCCGCCTCGGTGGCCATCAGCCCGACGAGCACCAGCAAACACAACGGTGGCACCAATATGGCGTAGACCATGGCCAACCGTTCCCAGGCCATGTGCATGAAGATGGAGACAATTAAGCCTGCCTTCAACAACATGAAAGTGATAATCAGGGCCCACCGAAGGTAGCCATGGAAGTGAAAATAGTCGACCAGATACGACATCGTACTGAGGACGAATAACAGCCCCCAGATTTTGAGGTACAAACTAATCGGATGTTGTTGACCCTGAGCATGCGCCATCACCCGTGCTCCTCTACCATAAATAGAAGAAAGCAAAAATAAACACCCACACCAAATCCACGAAGTGCCAGTAAAGCCCGGCTATTTCGACGTTCTGATAGTTTCCGGAGCGCTCATAATCTCCTCGCATGACTTTCATCGCCACAATGCTGAGGTAGATGGCGCCGATTGACACATGCAGCCCGTGGAAACCGGTAATCATGAAGAAGCTGGCCCCAAATTGTGCCGCGCCCATGGGGTTCCCCCAAGGACGCACGCCTTCCGCGATGAGCTTACTCCATTCAAATGCCTGCATGCTGACAAAGGTCACGCCCAAGGCCGCGGTCGCCAGCATCAGGGCCGTGGTTTTCGCACGATCACGGCGATAGGCGAAGTTAACGGCCATGGCCATGGTGCCGCTGCTGCTGATCAGCACAAAGGTCATGATGGCGATCAGAATAAGCGGGATTTCTCTACCGCCGATCGTCAATGCGAACACTTCACTGGGGTTCGGCCAAGGGGCGGTGATGGTCATGCGGACCGACATGTAGCCGGTTAAAAAACAGGTGAATATAAACGTATCGCTGAGCAGGAATATCCACATCATCGCCTTGCCCCAGGGGACCTGCCTGAAAGCCTCCCTATCCGAGGCCCAGTCGCTGGCGATGCCCTGCCATCCGGGTGCAGGTGGCGAACCTGGTGGATTGGATGAACTTGACTCGCTTGGGGCTTGTGGATGCGATGCCATGGATTTTCACCTCAGGCCGCAAAATCTGGCGATGGCTTCATAGGTTTGCGGCGTGCTGGTCAGCAGCGCGAATAGCACGAACCAAAGACCCAATAAGTAGTGCCAATAGATGGTACAGAGCTCTACGCTGGTGCTGAGTTGCCGCAACGGCACGTGACGCAGGAATTTGGCGACGGTTATGCCCCAGGCAATCAACCCGCCCAACAGGTGAAGGCCATGCACACCGGTCAACAGGTAGAAGAAACTGTTGGCCGGATTGCTGGCGACAAAGTAGCCCCAGGCGACAAACTGCTGCCAGACCCAGACTTGTCCCGTCAGAAAGGCAATTGCAAATACACCGCCCACTACAAAACCCATGACCGTTGCGTCCAGTCGAGCCTGTCGGGCGGCCATGCGCGACCACTGCAGTGCGATGCAACTCAGCACCAGAAAAGCCGAATTCACCCACAACGGCCATGGATTGGCTAACGGCGCCAAAGGGTCTGTCAGGGGTAGCCAGTCAGCCATTTGTGAGCGGGCGATGAAGGCAAGCAGGAAGAGAAAGAATAACGAGCTCACCACAGCGAGAAACAAGCGCAGGCCTGTTCTTGCGATTTGGCTTCTATCGGCACCCTCGGTGGCGTGAGCTCCCTCAGGATCGCGCCCCCAACTGCCACCGGGGTCAGCGTCGTCGGCGTTTCTCAATAGCAGTCTGTTCATGTTTTAACGTCCGCTATCTTGGTGCCGGCACTGAGTTGCCGCATTTGCTCCAGCTCCTCGGCGGAGACCGTTTGCGGCACGAAATCCTGCTCTATCCCCGGCACGCTGTAGTCATAGGCCCAGCGATGCACCACCGGCAGTTTCGCTCCCCAGTTACCGTGTATCGGTGGGGTGTTAGGCGTTTGCCATTCCAGGCTGGCCGCCCCCCAAGGGTTACTGCCCGCGGGTTTGCCTTTAAATACACTCCAGGCCAGGTTGAACACGAACAGCAACTGGGAAACGCCGACGGTCAATGCGACCACCGTAATGAAGGCATTCAACTCTTGCGCCGACTGCGGGATGAACGCGTAGTTTTCATAGGCGTAGTAACGGCGCGGCATACCCTGGAAACCCAAGTAGTGCATGGGGAAGAAAATGGCGTAGGTACCCAGAAAGGTAATCCAGAAATGCAGCTTGCCCAGGGTGTCGTTAAACATGCGCCCGGTGACTTTCGGGAACCAGTGATAGATGCCGCCGAACACCACCAGTACCGGTGCGACCCCCATGACCATATGGAAATGGGCGACGACGAAATAGGTGTCCGAGAGCGGAATGTCCACGATCACATTGCCGAGAAACAACCCGGTCAGACCACCCACCAGGAAGGTAACGATAAAGGCCAGGGCAAACAGCATCGGCACAGTCAGATGAATGTCGCCCCGCCACAGGGTCAACACCCAATTATAGACTTTCAGTGCAGTCGGCACCGCGATGACCAAGGTGGTGACGGCGAAGAAAAAGCCAAAGTACGGGTTCATCCCGCTGACATACATATGGTGCGCCCAGACCACAAAGCTGAGCACGCCAATCGCAATAATCGCCCACACCATCATCCGGTAACCAAAGATATTTTTACGCGCATGGGTGCTGATCAAGTCGGAGACCAGGCCAAACGCTGGGAGAGCAACGATGTAGACCTCCGGGTGGCCGAAGAACCAGAACAAGTGCTGGAACAAGATCGGGCTACCGCCCTGATGATCGAGCTGCTGCCCCAGCGAGATCATCGCCGGCATAAAGAAGCTGGTGCCCAACAGCTTGTCGAACAGCATCATGACCGCACTGACGAACAACGCCGGGAAGGCCAGCAAGGCCATGATCGAGGCCATGAAGATTCCCCATACGGAGAGCGGCATGCGAAACAATGTCATGCCGTGCGTGCGCGCCTGCAACACCGTGGTGACGTAGTTCAGCCCGCCCATGGTGGCGGCGACAATAAAAATCGCCAGAGAGACGAGCATCAGGACAATGCCCCATTCGACCCCGGGTGTCCCCTTGGTGATGGACTGCGGCGGATAAAGCGTCCAGCCCGAACCGGTGGGACCGCCTGGAACAAAGAAACCGGCGAGCAATACCAGTACCGCCACCAGGTAGAACCAGTAGCTCAGCATGTTGACGTAGGGGAAGACCATGTCGCGGGCGCCCACCATCAGTGGGATCAGATAGTTACCGAAGCCACCCAGAAACAGGGCCGTCAGCAAATAAATGACCATGATCATGCCGTGCATGGTCATCGCCTGATAGTAAGTATTGGCATCCATGAACGCCAAACTGCCGGGGAAGCCTATCTGTATGCGCATCAAGCCGGACAACACCACGGCAATAATGCCCACGAACAAAGCCGTCAACGAATATTGAATGGCGATGACCTTGTGGTCCTGACTCCAGATGTATTTGGTCAGGAAACTTTTGGGCTCGTGAAGTGCTTCTGTCTCGGCTTGCTCCGCATAGGCCATCACGTCATCCTCCTGTCGAAGTTTCGGTGTACTGCTGGCTGCTTACGGCTATTTCCCTGGCTGCGCCTTGCTCGTATCAGCGTCGGCATTCGCTTTGGATTTGATAAAAGCGATCAGTGCATTCAACTCCTTATCGCTGGGAGCAAAGACCGGCATGACGGGTGCATAACCCTTGACGATTTTGGCAGCGGGATTAAGAACCGAGTCTTTTATATAGCCCTCATCGACCTTGATGCTCGTACCGTCGGCAAGGGTTTCTGTCTTGCCGTACAGGCCCTGCCAGCTGGGACCGATGCCCTTGCTGCCATCGACACTGTGACAGGCCAGGCAACCGAGCGATTCGGCCAACTGCTGTCCCTGCGCCGCCAAGTCTTCACCTGGGCCCGGCGCTTGGCCGGCAGCAGATTCGTCGCCTTGTCGCGCAGCACCCAGTGATTTGATCAGGGCAATGAGTGCACCCAGTTCATCGTCATTGAGAGTATAGGTCACCATGACCGGCGGGTAGCCTTGTACCAGACGGGCCTTCGGATCGAGGATCGACTCTTTCAGGTAAGCCTCATCAACCTGCACACTGGTGCCATCGGCAAGCTGTTCAGTGCGGCCGTACAAGCCCTTCCATCCCGGCCCGAGACTGGCACTGCCATCCTGGCTATGGCAGGCCCCGCAACCGTATTTTTCGACCAACAGGCGGCCTTTTTCCAGCACGCTGTCCTGGCTGGGCTTGGCAGCTGTCGCTAATGTCTGCGCAAACGTCGGTTGGCTGTTCAGCCATTGATCGAAGACGTCCTGTTCTTCCACGATCATATGGCCGCGCATGTTGTAATGACCTACGCCACAATATTCAGCGCACAGGATTTCATAGTTCCCGGATTTGGTCGGCGTAAACCAAAAATACGACACCATCCCCGGCACCATGTCCATCTTGCTGCGCATTTGCGGTACATAGAAATCGTGCAGTACATCTTTGGATCGCAGTAAAACTTTCACCGGCTTATCCAGCGGAAGACGAACTTCATTGCTTTTTATCAGTACATCGTCCTGTCCGGCAGGGTCATTGGGATCAAGGCCGAGGGGGTTAGTGGAATCAACAAACTTGATATCCGACTTACCCAACTTCCCGTCTGTACCAGGGAAGCGAAAGGCCCACTGCCACTGCTGGGCGATCACTTCAAGTTCATAGGCATTTTTCGGCACCCGGATAAAATCATTGTAAACAACCAGGCCTGGCGCCAGCATGGCGATAATACCTACCGAGGTAATGATGATTAACCACAACTCCAACTTTTTACTTTCTGGCTGGTAGTGCGCCCTGGCCCCCTCCTTGTGACGATAACGCATCACGGCTACCGCCATGAATACCGTGATGGCGATGAAAAATATTCCGCTAATGATCAGGGTGATGAACAGGGTGGTGTCTATGGATCCCCAGTTGGAAGCTGCCGGTGTTGCATGCCAAGGCGCGAGTATATTGAAGAGTACTGATGCAATAACGATTAGTATCAAGACAATTGCTATTGCCATGTTCTCTTCATCCTGTTCCTGTTGCTCATTGGTTATGCCAAAGCATCGCCGCTGACGTCCAAGCAGGGCAGACAACTGCCACCCATCCCGGTGGCAAAGTCAGTAAGAAGTATAGAGCCATCGGGCTGGACCGTGAGGTGGGCAAGCGAGGTCCGGTTGCCAGCTATACTCAATTTCAGATTACGGACGGCAGAGATCGGCCAGCAGCGGCCCAAAAAAACGAACCCTGCCTATGCGTAGCAGTCAGATCAGTGATGGCGTTGAGTTAAAAAGAGACAAGCGCCGCCGAGTCCAGCAGTCCACGATGGAGGTTTTGTCATGAGTGCCCTGACGCTCGAAGGCTGGTGCAAGCCCAGTCCCGACCAGAAGTCCATCCCGGTCGGTGAGATCCATTTTTACGTCGACGGCCCCCTCCATCTGCGTCTGGAGGAAGCTGAAGAACGCCTGCAGAAGACCCATGAGCGTGAAGCCATGGTCGACGTCGACATGAGCACAATGGATTTGGTCTTGCCAGAGGGATGCGGCCCCTTGTCCGATTGCCAAATGCGCGTCTATATACATAAAGAGCACGATTACGAGCGAGGTCAGTTCCATTTGGTCGGGCATCGAGCGAGCGATGGCAGCGTGATCTATACCAACGCGGTTATGATTGATCAGTTGCTTTAGAAACGCCGCATGATGCGCGGGAACGCAAAAACCGGTCCGCAGCGGCCGGTTTTTTATGCCTGAAATTTGAGTATTCCTGGCGCTTCAGCGCTGCGGCAAAACCCTGCAATACAGAAAACGGGTTCTACCCAAACCATCGCGACATGCCCTCCTGGACTCGTTTCAGGCCGCTCTTCCATCCGTATCCAGGGTACGTTGGTGGTTATAGTGTTGATTAGTGATTTTCAGTAGGTATAGTAACCACAGGCACACCACAGGGAGGTGATGTGAATAGCCGGTTTTTGATAAGCCAAATCGTCGCGGACGGCTGGTATCTGGTACGAATCAGGGGGAGTCATCACCACTTCAAGCATCCGACCAAGCCTGGACTGGTGACGGTTCCTCACCCGAAAAAGGACCTGCTCAAGAAAACGGCCATTAGTATTTTGCAACAGGCGCTGCTCTGACGAACCGATGGACTGCGCCCTCGGAGGATAACGAACATGCTTTACCCCATCGCGATTTCCATGGGTGATGACGAACACGCCTGGGGCGTAGAAGTTCCGGATATTCCGGGTTGCTTCTCCGCCGGTGAAGATCTGGATGACGCCATGGCCATGGCTCGCGAAGCCATCGAAGGTCATTTCGAGATTCTGGCCGAAGACGGATCACCGATTCCGCCCGCCAACAAAGTGACCCTGCATGCGGCCAATCCACGGTACGCAGGGTGCACATGGGCCGTGGTGGATATCGACGTCACCAAATACCTGGGCAAGGCGCAGAAACTCAACATCACCCTGCCTGGCTATCTGCTCAACCGCATCGATGAGTACGTATTGCACCATCCGGAAGAGAAAAGTCGCTCAGGGTTTCTAGCCTCGGCGGCGCTCAAGGTCTTGCAGCAAAGTTGATAGCCTGAAAATCGGGCCAATCAAGGGGACTAATGTGTCCCCTTTGATTCGTCAGCGCGTTGCCACCATGAACAACCGTGGAAACGGCAGCAGCACCGAACCATCACTCAGCGCCGGATAGGCCTGCTCGATTGCCACCTGATACTGCTTGAGATAATGCGCACGTTCCACGTCATCCAATGGTTCGAGAAAAGGCCGCAAACCGGAGCCCTTGAACCACTCGACCACGCCCGATGCGCCGTCCGCGAGCGGATGATAGTAAGTGGTGCGCCATACATCGACGCGAGTGCAGTGGCCACGCAGCATTGAGTAGTAGCCGCTTGCACCCTCCATTTCCGTTCGCTGGCCAGCAGCCCTTGCCAGCTTGTCAGCCCACGGGCCGTTCGCTGCGACCTCGCGCATCAACCGGTGCGACGGTTCGTTGAGGTTATCGGGCATCTGGATCGCCAGGCTGCCGCCGGGCGTGAGCCTGTTTACCAGCGACGGCAGCAGCCTGGCGTGATCCGGCACCCACTGCAGCACCGCATTGGCGAAAATCACATCGAACGGGCCGGTCTCGTTCCAGCTATCAATGTCAGCGGTGTCAAAACGTACCTGAGGCAGGCGCTTGCGGGCGGCCTCGATCATATCGCTCGAACTGTCCAACCCACGCACCGCGGCATCGGGAAAGCGCTGCACCAGCAATTCGGTCGAATTGCCGGGGCCGCAACCGATGTCGATGGCCGAACGGACGTTCGCCGCAGGGATGGCGGTCAGCAAGTCACGCGCCGGGCGCGTGCGCTCATCTTCGAAAGCTACGTATTGTTTGGCGGACCAACTCATATCGCTCTCCTGTCGGGTGCATTGTTGTAGCCAGGGGCAGACAACCGGTTGGCTACGATACATCGTCCGCGTCAGTTAACCCACGCCCCCACCCGCCAATGCCAGCCATCGTTACGTTGCTCCCAGTGCGGATGCACATAACGATACCCCGGTCGCTCCGGGACCCAATGGCCATGAACCGCGACATAACGCCCGCCTTCCCAACGCCAGTACCCCCTGGACCAGAGGTAACCCGGTCGCCCGGCGGGCTCTACCTCGATAACGCGTTCCGGCGGCGGCTGCGGTGCGATGACCTCAACATATTCACGCTGCACCGGACGCCGGTCATGAACGACCCGTTCCTGCACACAACCCGCTGCGGTAACCACCACTGCCAGCAACACCATGTAACGTAACAACATGCCGCCTCCTCTGGCTTGAAAGCCAAGTTGAGTAAACCAGCAAAAAAACGCCCCCTTTTCCACCATGCTCCTGCCTGGCTCACTGCTTTTTTAACAGGTCTTGTCTGTCTATTGCCTGAACCCGGATCACTTGACGATCGGAAAACACAGGGGATCTGGATGAGCCTTTTTTATCGCCAAATCGTAGGAAGCCATAACCAAAATGACCGTTCGTCGACCGACCAGCAAAGCAGTTTTGACAGTATAAAAATGGCATCTATAGTCCTATCGCGGCCTGTTGGAAGGAACCCAACCCGTCATTTCAAGGCAAGGAGCAAGGCCAGCTCGTACCCGTGATCGAGTGGGTTCCCCAGTAGTGTGTTCGCAACGGCCACAAGGCAAACAAGCGTTGTCGTGTCTGGTCAGTAGCCAGACAATCACTATGTTAAAAGGAGCTTCACTATGTCTCGAGTCACGGATGTACTTGTTTCCATCGACACTGAAACCATTCTGAAAAACTACCCGAACATCAGCAAAAACCCTGCTTCACCGACGCTGATCGACTGGAAGCACGTCTACATGGTCACCAACCAGGATAACGTGATCAGTGGCCAGGCCGGTGGCGAGCTGGACCTCAAGGCCCAGGTTGGCGATCTGATTCGCTGGCGTGAAACCAGCCTGTCCCAGAGCTTCGAACAGGCCGTGATCTTCTACAAATTCATCGGCAACCAAGGCAACGATCTGATCTCCCCGCCTTCGCCACGCACGGCTACCGCTAGCGTTGCGGTACCCAACCCCAGCAATCCCTCGGTGCCTAGCTGTCAGAAAGTTGCCAACCACTACTGGTCCTCGGAGACCCTGGCGTGTGGTCGCGTGACCTACCATTTCAACTTCCTGATCGTCGACCGCAACTGTCAGATTGTCGGCTGCTGCTCGTGGGACCCGTTCATTTCCATCCATAACTGATGATGGAATCGACCCCTTGGCAACGAGGGGTCACCTCCAGTCCGTTGCCGCCTCGGCTGGAACAGGATGTCTTGCTTGAAACCGAAGCGGCTACCGTTTTGCGTCAACATCATGAAAGGAATCCATGATGACTTCCGAACCGATTACTTCCCCTTCGGCGAGCACCATGTCAGCCAATAGTGTACTGCTGATCGTCGATGCCGAATCGCTGCTTTCGCGCTATCCGCAACCCAGCCTTGAACCGCAAAAGCCGACGGTGATTGAAGATGGCTTCATCTTCGCCATTAGTGCTACGACGGCAACAGAAAGTGTTAAAAATGACAATAAAATCACGCTAACCACCAACAACGGAAAAGTCTTTCATATTCGCGGCAGGACCGTCAGTTTGCTGGCCGAACACACCGTGGTATTCCACAACATCACAGTGGACGATGCCGGGATCCTTTCGCCGCCCAAACTGATCGTCCACGGCGACCAGACCGTCCCCGCGCCCGACCCCGCCAACCCGAACCAGCCGGGCAGCCACAAGGCCGATGATCATTATTGGGAGTGCTCGCAACTGAGCACGGGCGTGACCACCTGCGAACTGAGCTTCATGCTGATCAACCAGCGCTGCGAAGCGCTCGGGTATTTCAGCTGGAAGACTGAGGTGACGCTGTCGGCGTGAATAGAGATTATCGAGTAGGAGGCGGCTTTTCAGCCGCCGTCCTCTCACACCACCGTACGTACGGAAACGAGCACGTCCAGGCACTTACAGTGGCAAGGTATTGCAGTGCTTGATCTCCTTGAGCGAAAAACCGGTGTACATTTCCTTGATATTGCCGAGCGTACGTATGCGATGCATGGCGAGTTCATGGAATGCCTCCATGTCCTTGACGACTACCTGCAGGAGGTAGTCGTATTTCCCCGACACTTTGTGACAGGCAATAATGTTGGGCAGCGCCAGGACGCCCGCTTCGAAATGTTCCATGGCTTGCTCGGAGTGACTATCGAGGGTGACGCTGATGAAAGCAAAAAGTCCCAGCCCCATGGACTTTGGGTTCAAGTGCGCGTGATACCCGACAATCACCTCCTCTTCCAGGCGCTTCAGGCGCTTCCAGCAGGCTGGCGCTGACAGGCAAACACGAGCGGCGATCTCGGCGTTCGTCAGGCGACCATTCATTTGCAGAATTTCCAGAATTGAACGATCAACCTTATCCATTTCCGCCATGTGTTCTCTCCCTTTAACAATGCGTACGCGGTAGGGCGATTGGCCCCATCCCGCAGGTCCTTGATCAAGCATCCATTTCTAGAAACTACAAATACTAGAAAGAAAATTACATAAAGAACACATTTTGGATAATTAACGACTGAAAAATAACTAAATACGGACCCGTTTCGAAAACTAATTTTCGAGGCACTGAAATACAATTTCTTGTCGTTTCCGACACCCAAGCCACTGGCTCTGACAATAAAAATAAGTAACAACGGAGGCAATATTGAGCATTTTCAGAACAAAAGACCTGGACGCAATGATTGCTGCTGCCCGAGCTCCTGCAGGGTTGAAAAAAGTGCTGGGGCCGATGGATTTGGTCCTGATTGGTATCGGTGCAATCGTGGGGACGGGCATCTTTGTATTGACCGGAACCGGCGCATTGACTGCGGGACCGGCCCTCATGGTTTCATTCCTGATAGCGGCGTTGGCCTGTGCATTTGCAGCGCTCTGTTATGCCGAGTTCGCCTCATCTGTACCGGTAGCAGGCTCGATTTACACTTACAGCTACGCGACGCTGGGAGAGTTGGTGGCCTGGATGATCGGCTGGGATCTGATGCTCGAATACGGACTGGCCAGTTCGGCTGTGTCTGTTGGGTGGTCGGGTTACTTCCAGTCCCTGCTGAGCGGATTTGGGCTGAATCTTCCGGTCGTGCTTACGGCGGCGCCAGGCTCTTTGCCCGGTGTGGAAACCTGGTTCAACCTACCCGCGCTGGTGATTATGCTGGCAATTACCTGGATGCTTTCCATCGGCATCAAGGAATCCGCGCGCGTAAACAACGTGATGGTGATCATCAAAATCGCCGTGGTGCTGCTCTTCATCGCCGTTGGTGTGCGACATGTTCAGCCGGCTAACTGGCAACCTTTCGCGCCCTTCGGTGGCCATGGAATTTTGAGTGCTTCGGCCTTGGTTTTTTTTGCTTTTATTGGTTTCGATGCGGTTTCCTCTGCCGCCGAAGAAGTGAAAAAGCCGGCGCGTGACCTCCCCATCGGTATTATCGGTTCCTTGGCCGTTTGTGCGGTGTTATACGTTGCCGTTTCAATGATCATGACCGGCATCGTGCCCTATGCCCAATTCCTTGGCGTTGATCATCCGGTCTCATTGGCGTTGCAACATGCCGGTGAAAGCTGGGTTGCCGGGTTCGTTGATTTAGGCGCAATCGTTGGCATGACGACTGTCATTCTGGTGATGGCTTACGGTCAAACCAGGATCATCTACGCGATGTCGCGCGACGGACTGCTTCCCCAGCGCCTTTCCAGGGTTCATACACGATTCGGCACCCCATTTTTCGCCACCTGGATGGTCGGAATAGTCTTCGGGCTGATCTCGGCACTGATTCCACTGAACGTCCTCGCCGAGCTGATCAACATCGGTACGTTGGCCGCATTCAGTCTGATCTCGGTGGCAGTGATCGTCTTGCGCAAGACCCGACCCGATCTCCCTCGCGCATTCAGATGCCCGGGCGTGCCCATCGTTCCATTGCTCGCCATCGCGTTCTGCGTAACCTTGATGACCTTCCTCAAGCAGACGACCTGGTTTGCATTTGGGGCGTGGTTGGCCATTGGCCTGGTGATCTACTTCGCCTATGCGAGGCGCCGCTCGTTATTGCATTAATCCAGCATTTCGTCAGGTCTCTTTGGAGTGTCAATCAACCTCCAATAGTTTTCAGGTGCGAAACTGCATTCCAGTTGCGCACCTGATTGCATTCGCCTGTCAATCCTCACCTCATTTGTCCTGTTTTTAGCCCTACGAGACCAGTGGCGCGCATTTGCAGTGGCACGCGAACTCTATTTATTCAGTTACCCCATTTAGCTCATGACTTAGGCCCGCCACGGTGGAAGAGCCCCTTCGAAAAGTGAAAAAGCTCGATGCAGGAAACTGTTGAAGCGAGCGGCATCACGTCGCAACCCTGCCTGCTGACCACCAATCAGGCACAGATGGGCCACCTGACCAATCACTTCTGCTTGGCCTGGCATAGGGACCAAGCGGCGGCACGTCCGTATCGCGAAGTCCAGTCGCCTTTTGTCAACACGCTGCTGGAACTCGCCTACCAACGGATCGTGCAGCGACCAGGCTCGGATGGAAACTTCCCGCCCAGGTTGTTTCTCAGCGGCAATACTCAAGTAGCGTTTCAAGGTTTCGCCCGCGCTACGGCCCTGCGCCGCATAAGTGAGCATGCGCTCCGTGTAGTCTTCTTCCCAAGCGGCCAGTAAGGTGCGGACAAAGTCTTCGCGATTGCGGAAATGGTGATAGAACGATCCGCGGGTCACATTCAATCGGCGCGATAGACTCTCGGCCGAAACGCCAATGTGCCCTATTTGGTCGAGAGCCTCAAAACCAGCCGCAATCCAATGGTTACGAGTTAGTTTTCTCACCCGTTATTTCGCTCCATGTTTAGCGCCATACAGACTGTGTATGGTGCGCAACCGATTGATACGCTGCGAACACCAGCAAAGATGGCCGTTGCGTTTTGCACGCCAGCACTTTTCATGGAGCTCGCCTTGAAGAAAATCGTTCTGGTTGCTTTCGACCAATTCACGGATATCGACCTATTCCTGATGTGGGACATCTTAGGCCGCAACACCGAGGACTGGCACGTCCGAATATTGGGTTCCAGCTCTATCGTGCGATCGGCGCACGGCCTGCCTGTTTCGGTGCACGGTCCGCTTTCCGAGGCCAATAGTGCCGACGCGGTATTGTTCGTCAGCGGCAAGGAAGGGATACCCGCTGCACTTGCCGCCCCAGATTTCCTGCCGTCGTTTGAACTTGACTCCAGACGCCAGCGAATCGGCTCCATATGCGCCGGAGCTTTCATTCTCGAACGGCTTGGGCTGCTCAGCGGCCAAGCAACTACACACCCGGATGCACGATCGAGCTTGCAAGCTCTGGGACTTGAGCCCATGGACCAGCCTCTTGTATGCCAGGGGAACGTTGCAACCGCTGGCGGATGCCTTTCGGCGCTCTATCTGGTGGGATGGTTGGTTGAATCCTGGTTCGATGTCGACAAGCGCCGCGCGACGTTGCTCCCTGTTCTGCCAGCCGGGCAGCAAGAGCTCTATGATGCCTTGATCGGGTTCAGTATCCGACAAGCATTTACAGGGCGACAAGGAGCGTTATACGACAAACCATCGCAACAAGAAACGCGACATGGCATGTCGTCTAATTGGTAGTTAGAACTCAGGAGAGATCCCCGATGCCCCGAGAATTTGAGCTCATTATGTCCGTGCCAGTCCCCTCGAGGTCCGGCATCACCCACCTTTACAAGTCAATGAACCTGGCGGACGCTTTTGCGATTCGGCTCCCTGCGGGCACATCCAGCAATCCAGATTTGCTAGCTCGATTCATCCTTTCCCACCAGCCATCCTGGATCGGATGGCTCATGAAAGTCCGAGACACTATCGTTGCCTGTTTTGGTCTCAAGACCACCAAACATCTGGCATCACTTGCTAATCGGATTGGAATCTTCAAGGTCTACAGCACGAACCAGACTGAAATAGTGTTGGGAGAGGACGACAAGCACCTCGACTTCCGGATATCGATCCTATGTTCTGGAGAGGCAGAGCCAGAAGGCACTCGCCAACTCGTTTTTTCAACCGTGGTCCAGTGCCACAACCGTCTAGGCCGGGCCTACATCTTCGTTATTGCYCCATTTCACCGATTGGTTGTCAAGGCCAGCCTCCTCCGTGCTGCGCGCATCGGTTGGCCTCTGGCTACCTGTCCCTAAGGCTGAGAGCGCTGTATGCCCCCTGAGGTCTAACCCATCCATCGAAAGGCTGTTCTGGCAAGCCTGGCCAAGTCTCTCATGTCAAACGTCAGGCCTCTAAGATTCGTTCAATACCTCTACGGCGCACCACAAAAAACCGGCCTCAAGGGCGCCTCAAGGGCCGGTTCTTTTTATGGTACGTATTCAACAGTGCTAGTCGTAATATCCAACAGTCTTCTTCAAGTGATCCGAATAATCGTAAATCTCATCAACCGATCCAATCGGATGCCGCGTCTCATTTTTTTCTTCGTCAAAAATCCCAATGTACTTTTGTGAACGGTTGAAGTGAAGGCGACAAATCGGTTTGCGATTGTTGTCATCCAGCAAAATGCCAAAATAGCTTTGCGTATCGCGCTGCACTATCCGTTTAGCATCCACAACCGAACGAACCACTGCCCGGACAATGTGATACCCCTCCAACTCCTCCAGAGTCGTCAGCACTTTATCCTCTGATTCATCACGCGGACCTGTCTGATCACCGCCGCCAGCAGGTGCCGGTATCGATGCCAGCGCAGGCTGAATGGCACCACTCATAGCTGATTTGAGTCGATCATTAATCTGATCATTGAGAAACTGCACGACCGCTTTTCTCGTCAGCTCTTGAAACTGCTCACGGACTTTCTGGGTGATGACCCCGTCGTACACCCGAGAGGCAAAGACTTTTACAAAGTCGTCATCAGGTTTGAGGACCTGCGAAGCAATGACCTTCTTGATCTGACTGACGTATTTCAACTCACCCGCGGCGTTGATGATCGAATCCACGTCGAATGCAGACTTGGTGAGCTTAATCAATTCGGGGACGGAGTATTCGTCGATATCCAGAAGGTCGAGTTCAAGAAACGGCTTCTCATCCATCTTGTTGGGCGCATCCAGATCGGTGAAGAATTTGTAGACCTGGCCATTGGTGAGGATGGAGATTCGAGCGCTGGTGACATGGAAATAGCGAAACAGCTGGGAAGCATGATTGATGTGCAGCGGCTCGCCTATTTTTTTGCACTCGATGAGGATCTGCACCTCTCCTTCTTTCATGATCGCATAGTCAATTTTTTCTCCTTTTTTCGTTCCGATATCGCAAACGAATTCCGGAGTCACCTCACTTGGATCAAAGACGTCGTAGCCCAGCACCGTACTAATAAAGGGCATGACGAAAGCATTCTTGGTGGCCTCCTCCGTCTGAATTGCAGCGCTTTGCAAACGAACCTTGGCGGCTAGACTTGCTAACTTCTCAAAGAATTCCATGAGTGACCTCTTACTTGGTGTCGATCCGTGTGTTTGCGTGCTGGCAAATTGACTTGCATTGATACTAGACACAAACCGGCACAAAGAAAGATTCCAATCAAAGATTCCAAACGCAGCAAACGCCCTTCAGAGCATCGGTTTTTCATCGAACATGAGATTTTCCAGCAGAATTTTCATCATGCCCGTGCGGTCTGAAAATCAGGCGCATCCCTATAAGGAGCACGGCAATGAAATTCGCGACAGTCGCACAGAAACTCGCCCTGTGGGCCGGCACCCCCCGGACGTTTATGGGGGCGATCATCCTGATTGGCCTTTGGGGCCTGAGTGGGCCGATTTTTGATTTCAACGATACCTGGCAACTGATCATCAACACCTCGACCACGATCATCACCTTCCTGATGGTGTTCCTGATCCAGAACACCCAGAACCGTGACACGGACATTTTGCACTTGAAGGTTGACGAGTTATTGCGGGTGACCAAGGAAGCGCAGAACGCGATGCTGGGGCTCGAGTCCCTGGACCTCAAACAGCTGGAAGCGTTGAGAAAGAAATATCGCACCCTCGGCGAGGGGGAAACGATTTCCCTGGACGGCACGGTCGTCGAGGAAACCAAGAAGGATTCGAATCAGGATTGACCCCGGCAGCGGRTGACCGACGTCACCCGCGCAACATGCTGACTAGCGACTGGCTTGCAGCGCCCTGGCCATTTGCAGATGGTTTTGCAGCTTGGGCAGAGTTTCTTCGGCGAACGCTTTGATTTGCGGCACGTTCGTGGTCTGTGCTTGTTGTTGAAGTTGCTCGATGGCTTCCTGGGTGGTTTTTACCTGACTGTCGACGTACGCCTGATCGAAAGAGGTATCGTCCTTAATCTCCGGTATCAAGGCTTTGGCCTTGTCGACCACCTCTTCGCGTGGCGCGACCGGTAAATCGAGTTGCTTGGCAATTTTCGCCAAATGCTGGTTGGCGGTGGTGCGATCGTTGATCACCACGATGGTGTAATCCTTGACCTCTTTGGATGCGGTTTTCTGGTGCGCCAGGCGGCTGGCTTCGATGTCGGCCATGCCTTGGGCCGACGCCTCATTGACGAATTCAGCGGGAGACTGGGCAAAGGCACTGCTGGCGCACAGGCCCAGCAACGTCGCCAAACCGGCATTGCGTAAACGGGTGGCCATCCGGCTCATGGTCGCGCCCTCCTTCCTGAAAATTCAAACGGGAGCTTGCGCCCCCGTCCATTAAACAAAACTACCTTCACCTATTACGGAGTTTTCTGACCGCCTTTGCGGCCCATGCCGCCTTTGGCAGGGTCTTTATCAACAGTCGTCGTGGTAGTTTTCCCACCTTTGCGACCGGCTTCAGACGCCTTCGTTCGATCGATGGCGCTGCCCGGGGTCGGATTTTTTGAAGTAGGCATGGTTCTCATCCTCTTGGTGATGATCACAGCGAGCAGTCGCCCGCATAGGATATGAATTTCCATACCCAAAAAGGTTTAGAAAACCTGGGAGCGCCGCGACGAACGGTGACGGTTTTTCAGACCTCGAGACGCGAATGGTGTTGGCGCTTGGCGGCGTACATCGCCTCATCGGCATGCCTGAACAGCTGCTTTTCTTCAGTGCCATGTTCGGGGTATCGCGCGATACCGATGCTCGGCTGGATCGTCAGGTTGTGCCCGTCCAGGCGCAGGGGTTGAACCAACACCTGGCGGATTTTTCCCGCCACATTCTCGGCGTCTTCCGCGGCGTGGATGCTGTGCAGCAGTACGACAAATTCATCACCGCCAATGCGCGCCACCGTGTCGGTTTCACGCACGCAGCCCTTGAGCCGATTGGCGACCGCTTGCAGCAGCATGTCGCCGACCGCATGACCGAGGGTGTCGTTGACTTGCTTGAAGCGGTCAAGGTCGACGTAGAGCAACGCCATTCGTCCGGAGTCTGCCCGGGCCAGTGCCAGCGAGGCTTTCAGGCGTTCGCGCAGCAATTCGCGATTGGGCAGCTGAGTCAGTTGATCGTACTGGGCCATGCGCTGGAGCCGGGCGTGCAATTGCTTGCGTTCGATCGCGGTCGCGACCTGGGCGCAAACATACTGCAGCAACTCCTTGTCTTGCTCGGTGTAGCGTTCGCCGCCCGGTACGCTTTTGACGATCAGAGCGCCAATGGTGCCGTTTTGCGAACTCAATGGCACGCCCAGCCAGCAGGGTGACTCCTGGCCCTTGACCAATGCCGCAAACCCTTCCGGCAGATTGTCCTGATCCGGGGTCAGCAGGATCGGCAAGCCACTGCGAATCACTTCGGCGCACAAACGCCCGGTAACAGTCCCGGGATCCTCGGGTTGCAGCTCATGGTCGTCGACGTGATAGGGGAAATTCAGCTGCGCGCAGTGCTCGTCATACAGCGCCACGGAGAAATTCAACGCCGGCAGCCATTCGCCGATGATCAAATGGATGCGTTTGAACAGCGCCAGCAAATCTTCCGCCGCGTGGGCCGCTTCGGAGATCGCATACAGCGCCGCTTGTCGGGACTCGGCCTGTTTGCGCTCGGTGATGTCGCGCGCCACGGCGATACGCAACTGATCGACCTCAGACCAACGTGCCGACCAGAGAATGTGCACCACCCGGCCGTCCTTGCGCAGGTAACGATTTTCAAAGTTGAGCTTGGGTTCGCCGCCCATGATCTCTCGCGCGGCGTCGAGGGTACGCTGTCGGTCGGCGGGATGAACAAGGTCGATCATCGACTGGCCGATCAGCTCGTTGGGGGTGTAACCGAAAATGCGCTCGCAGGCCGCGCTGACGAATACGAAGCGACCTTGTTTGTCCACCGCACAGACGGCGTCCAGCAAGAGGTCGATGTAGCTCGCCAGTGGCGCGGAATTTCTGGTTTCCATGATGCCGAGAGCGTGTCCGGACAATGCAACATTGAACAACCCTCCCTGACCGGTCATACGCCCAAGCGATGACTGTGCAGCCGACGCTTCCCTGCGTTCAGCCTCAAGCCTTGTTCGTCACCAGCCCCGGCAGCGCATGCATCAGGGCATTGATGGCGAAACCGATGAACATGACCCCGCATAAGCGGGTGATCGCCAGTTCATGACGCTGATACAACGTGCGCACCTGACGCGCACCGACGATGCCAATGAGAATAGCGTAGGCCAAAAGGCCACCAATGAAGCTCAAGATGATCAACCAGGGCAACATGGACCAATGCAGCAACTCTGCACGGCTGGACAAGGGGCGCAATTCTATCTCAGGACCCCGAACATCGACTTACTGATCGTCGAAGAACTTCATCCCCGCATAGGGTCGCTGCCGACAAGCCGCCAGCCGCGACGCCAGAGACCCGACATGCGCCTCGAGCTTGTGCCCGTCCGGGTCGAGAAAATAGAACGACGCACCTTCGCTGCGGTTATCCCGCCATTCCCGCACGTTGGCGGATCGCAGGCGCTCGACGAACGGCAGGAAGTCCTCAGCTTCGAGGCTGAAGGCGTAATGGGTGTAGTCGGCGACCGGCGCGCAGTCGCGCAGTGGATCGAGAGAAAGGCAAAGCCACAGACYGGGTAGCGAGAGATAGGCGCCGGTGTCCCAAGTGGCTGAAAGCTGAAGTTGCAGCAGATCGCGATAGAACGTCACGCTGCGGTTCAGGTCAGTGACGGCGAGGGTCAGGTGGTTGAGGCCGGTCAGCATCGATCCAGTAACCTTGAGTTGCTCTGGGTGGGGTGCGAACGGAGAGTACAACTGAAACGCCCTTTGAGCGTAGAGCCACCAGGGCTTTGTTGGCTGTCAGTCTTCGCGGGCAAGTCCGCTCCCACAGTAACTTTTTTTTGCAGCATGGCAGGGCTCAATGATTTCGGTTCGACTGAGTCGGCAGGATAGCCCGGATTCGATTCGTGCCCGCCATCCAATTACCCACAGCACCCCAGGGCATCGCCCTACAACTAATACTCTTACAACTCTCAGTACTACCGGAAACAGCCGATTCAAAGCCCATCGGGACTCTCTGTAAAGTCTGGCAACACACACAAACTGCAACAAACCCACGGATAGATTCACTCAAGGAATGTCACTCACACATGAGCCAGATACCGTACACGGCGCACACCTTCACCAACTACCGCAAACTCGTTTCATTGGCTGACCATGATTGGGAAGCCGCCGAAACCGGAAAAGTCGCGGGGCTCAACGTTGAGATAAAAAGTGCCAACCGCATGCTCGATCAGTACGGGAGAGCGTTTCATCATTTCTGTACGACGTCATACCTGGGTCTGGATCACCATCCCGATATTCTCGACGGGGCCATGACCACGCTGTGGGAAACCGGCACACTTCGCATCGCCACTTCCAAGAACCGCTGCAAGCTGGCGATTCTGGACCAATACGAAACCGAACTGTCCGAGTTGTTCGGCGCCAGTTGCCTGAGCACTCTATCGTGCAGCGCGGCAAGTGCCGGGATCCTGCCACTGCTGGCCAGCGGCGTATTCACGGAAAATCGCCCTCCGGTAATGGCTTTCGACCGGTTGGCGCATTACTCGATGAATCACCTCAAAGCCGCCTGTGCCGATGAAACGAAGGTCGTGACGTGCCCGCATAACGACATGGACTTCCTCGAGACGCTGTGTCAACAGCACAGCAGGGTCGCGTATGTCGCCGACGGCGCCTACAGCATGGGCGGGGTTGCGGACATGGACAGCCTTTTGTATCTGAAGGACCGCTATGGGCTGTTTCTCTATCTGGACGATTCCCACGCGCTTTCCTCTGTAGGAACATTCGGTGCCGGTCTTGTGCGTCCCAGGCTGCATACCCTGGATGATGACTGCCTCATCGTCGCCTCGCTGGCCAAGTCGTTCGGCGCCAGCGGCGGCCTGGTGATGCTGGGCAGTGAGCGGCAGAAGAAGCTCATTGCGCGTTACGGCGGCCCCAGCAACTGGTCGCAAAGCCTGAACAGTGCAGCCATTGGCGCGGGCCGGGCATCCATCCAGCTACACCACACCCTGGAATTCGCCGCGCTGCAGGAAAAGCTTCAGGTTAATATCCGCCTCTTTGACAGCCTCATCCGAACCGCACAACACAACAGCAACATGGCGATTCGACTGGTCAATTGCGGTGAGGCATCGCTGGCCAACCACATCGCCATTGAACTGGCCAATCACGGATTCTTCACCTCGGCAGTCTTTTTCCCGGTGGTTGCACAAGGCAAGGCAGCCATCAGAATCACCCTGCGCGCCGACATGGGGACGACGCTGATCCGCCATTTCTGTGGACTCATCACCGAGCTTTTACGTGCTCACGGCCGGGACATCGGCGGCTGAAAAACAGGGAAGATTAAATGAAGAGCAGCACCACCCTCCTGATCACCTGCTGTACGGTTTTTCTCGCCCAATTGGGCATGAGCATTTATCTGTCGGCGCTGCCGGATATTGCCCGGGATCTGTCCGCAGATGCCTCACAGGTTTCATGGGGGTTGGCGGTGTATCTGATCGGCATGGCGCTGCCGATGCTGTTCTGGGGCAGCCTGGGCCAGCGCATTGGCCGCAAGCCGGTGTTGCTCGCGGCGCTCGGCCTCTATGGGCTGGGCAACCTGGCCCTGCCCCTGGGCCAGACGCTTGAATCGTTCCTGGTTTTTCGCCTGATTCAGGGGATTGGCGCCAGCGGGATTTCAGTCATGGCCCGGGTGCTGATCCGCGACAGTTTTCGCGGCGATCTGCTGGCCAAGGCGTTGTCGTGGATATCGATTTCCTTTGTGGTGGCGCTGGGCATCGGCCAATACCTGGGGTCGATCATCCAGGTGACACTGGGCTGGTCAGCGATATTCTACTTATTGGGTGGTGCAAGCCTGTTGATGGCGCTGGTGGTGGCGCGGGTCACGTTCCCGATGCTGGCAGAAGAGAACACACCATCATCCGCCTGGACGAGCTACGTGCACATTCTGCGTCATCGGGCCTTTCTGTTACCGGCCCTTGCCGGTGGCTTGGGGTATGGGGTGATTGTCGCGTTCAACACCGCTGCGCCGCTGATTCTGCAAGGCGCCTTCAAGTGGTCGGCAGTGGAATACGGCTTGTTGGGCTGGCCGATCAGCGCGGCGTACTTTCTCGGGGCCGTGGCGGTCAATCGCTTCGTACTGCATACCGGTCAGCGATGGCTGATGACGGCGGGCGTCGGGCTGATACTGGCCGGCAGCGCAGTCATGTTGCTGGGTAGCCTCGCAGGCACGTCTATCGCGCTGCTGTTCTGGTTGCCCTATTGTTTTGCAGTATTCGGCCAATCGCTGATTTACCCGATCAGCCTGTCCCTGGCCAACCACGGTTCGCCGGTCGGCGGTGCTTATGCGATGGCGTTGAGCGGTTTCATTCATCAACTGATGGCCGCCGTTATCGGCGCAATCGCCAGCCTGATAGCCAGCCAGCAGGCATGGCCTTTGTCGCTGTTATGCACCTTGCTGGCCTTGGGCGCGCTACTTTGCGTAGTGCTCGCGCCCGGCCGTCGAAACGCTTAGAACGCGCTGCGGAAAATCTCCTCGATCTGCCGCTGATCCGCTGCCCGTGGGTTGGTCAGTCCGCAGGCGTCTTTCAGGGCATTGCTGGCAAGGAGCGGGATGTCATTGAGCCTGGCACCCAGCTCACGCAAACCGGCGGGAATGTCCACATCCCTGGCCAGGCTGCGGATTGCCTCGATCGCCGCCTGCGCGCCCTCTTCCGGGCTGAACCCGCGGATGTCGGCCCCCATCGCGTGGGCAATATCGGTCAGCCGAGGGGCGCACACCAGCGCGTTGAAGCTTTGCACATGAGGCAGCAGCACAGCATTGCACACGCCATGGGGCAGGTCGTAGAACCCGCCTAACTGATGGGCCATCGCATGAACATAACCAAGGGACGCATTGTTGAACGCCATGCCCGCCATAAATTGCGCGTAGGCCATGTTTTCCCGCGCGATCATGTCACTGCCGTCCTGCACGGCCTGGCGCAGATTGTCGCTGATCAACGTGATGGCTTTCAGCGCACAGGCATCGGTGATCGGATTGGCTGCCGTGGAGACGTAGGCTTCGACGGCATGGGTCAATGCGTCCATGCCGGTGGCGGCGGTCAGGCCCTTGGGCATGGCGACCATCAGCTCCGGGTCGTTGACTGACAGCAGCGGCGTAACGTTGCGGTCGACGATGGCCATTTTTACGTGGCGCGACTCGTCCGTGATGATGCAAAAACGGGTCATCTCGCTGGCAGTGCCGGCAGTGGTGTTGATCGCGATCAACGGTAGCTGGGGTTTGGCCGACCGATCGACACCTTCGTAGTCACGGATCGTCCCACCGTTGGTGGCGCACAAGGCGATGCCCTTGGCGCAGTCGTGAGGCGAACCGCCGCCCAGAGACACCACGAAATCACAGCGACTTTCCTTGAGCAGGCCCAGGCCGCGCTCGACGTTGGCGATGCTCGGATTCGGCTTGGCGCCGTCGAAAATCACCGAGTCGATGTCCTGGATCGCCAGTTTCTCGGCAATTATCGTCGCCACGCCAGCCTTGGCCAGCCCGGCGTCGGTGACGATCAGTGCCTTGCGAAAACCATACTTGCCGATGGCGTCCATGGCTTCGTCGAGGCAACCGCTACCCATGATGTTCACGGCGGGGATGAAAAACGTACTGCTCATGCGCGAGTCTCCTGGCTGAAACCGAATCGGCAATGCCGATTCGGCGGGTGCGCACAGGGTCGACCGATCAGTCACGCGGTATGTTGATCTGGCTCAACGCCCGGGCGTGATAAAGTCGCCGTCCATCAGACCTTTTGCTTCGAGACGACAAACGCAATGACCGATTTCCAGGATGTCGATGCCCAACTTGAAGACTGGAACGCCTTGCGCACCACCGCCTCGTTCGGCGGCTTGCTGGTGGGTAACGGCGCCAGCCGCGCCGTGTGGGACGACTTCGGCTACGACTCGCTGTTCGAAAATGCCCGCACCGTCGAAGAAAAACCGCTGAGCCAGTCCGAGCTGAGCGTGTTCGACGCGATGCAGACGCGCAGTTTTGAACAAGTGCTTGGGGCGTTGAAAACCACCAGCCGGGTCAACAAGGCCCTGGCCGTCAGTTCCGCAGCACCGCGCAATCGCTACTACGCAATCAAGGAAGCGCTGATCAACACCGTGCACGCGGTACACATCCCGTGGCGGCTGGTGAAGCCTTCGACGCTGGCGACGATCAATCAGGAACTGGGCAGCTATCGGACGGTGTTCACCACCAACTACGACTTGCTCAGCTATTGGGCGATCCAGCATCGGCCGGACGTCGTGACCGACCTGTTCCAGGGTGCCGAGCCCGGCTTCGATCTGAGCGCCAGCGCCACCGACAAACCGCGTTTGCTGTACCTGCACGGCGGCCTGCATCTGGTGCGCAATCAGGACGGCACGGCACGCAAACTGATGTCGACCGAAGGGACGTTGCTCGGCAATTTCGCGATCAACAATACGATCAAGACCCTCGACGACGTGCCGCTGTTCGTCAACGAAGGCCCGGCGCAGGACAAGCTCAAGACAATTCGCAGTTCGGATTACCTGTCGTTCTGCTACGACCAGTTACTCGGCCATGGTGACGGGTTGTGCATCTTCGGGCATGCCCTTGGCGAGCAGGACAGTCACATCGCTCATGCGTTGCGCCAGGCCAAGCCGAAAGTCGTAGCGATCTCGATTTACCCGCGCAGCAAGGCGTTCATCCAGCATCAGAAGCGGCATTACGCGAAGGTGTTCGAGGGGACGGGTGTGGCGTTGCGGTTTTTTGATTCGAAGACGCATGCGCTCGGTCACCCTAAGCTGACCGTGCCGGTCGAGGTCTGACCTGTGGCGAGGGGGCAAGCCCCCTCGCCACAAAGACCCGATAACCTCATTCCTCGTTGCTATGCACCACCACCAACAACTGCGCCTGCACCTCGCCCACTGACCTGATGCGATGGGGTTTCTGCGCGTTGAAGTGCAGCGCATCCCCACGGTTGAGCAGCACGCGCTCGTTCATGAAGTCCACTTCCACCTGCCCTTCATGGACGAACAGAAACTCTTCCCCCAGATGTTCCTTGAAGGTTTTGTCAGTGAACTCGCTCGGCGGGTAAATGATGAACGGCAGCAGGCTGCGCTCACTGACCTGATGGGCCAACACCGCATAACCCGGGCCCTGGTCGTTGGCGGCCAGGGACTGGCGTTCGTCGCTGCGCACCAGGCTATAGCTGTCGAGGCTGACGTTGTCTTCGGAAAACAATTCCTCGACCTTCACGTTCAGCGCCCGGGCCAGTTTCAGCGCAGCGGCGATCGAGGGGGTATTCAACCCGCGCTCGACTTTCGACAGATAGCTCTTGGTCATGCCGGATTTTTCGGCCAGGGCCTCCAGCGTCACGCCAAGTTTTTTTCTCAATAATTTCAAACGGATAGACATGCGGAGCGATTAATCCATCAAGGAGGCAACGATTTGTCCTTGCCAATGACACAAAGTGTCATATAGCCTCTTTTATGTCATTTGCATGCCCCACCCAAAGGACACCGATATGGCCAAGACATTAGCACTACCCAAAGAGCAACTGGTCAAGCAAGCGCTGACACAGATGCAAAACACCCTGGCGGATAATACGTGGACCGACCGGCAAAAGCTGGCCCTGACCTGCCGCATTCTGTTCGAAAACGGCCACGACTCCGGCCTTGCCGGGCAAATCACCGCTCGCGGCCCGCAACCGGGCACCTATTACACCCAGCAACTGGGCCTGGGTTTCGACGAGATCACGGCAGGCAATCTGCTGTTGGTCAACGAAGACCTGGAAGTGCTTGAGGGCCATGGCATGCCCAACCCGGCCAACCGCTTCCATAGCTGGGTGTACCGCGCCCGGCCGGACGTGAACTGCATCATTCACACGCACCCGACTCACGTCGCGGCGCTTTCGATGCTGGAAGTACCGCTGCAGATTTCCCACATGGACTTCTGCCCGCTCTACGACGATTGCGCGTTTCTCGAAGCCTGGCCGGGAGTACCGGTGGGCAATGAAGAAGGCGAACTGATTGCCGGGGCCCTGGGCGACAAGCGGGCGATCCTGCTTTCCCACCATGGCCAGTTGTCCACCGGCGCGACCATCGAAGAGGCCTGTGTCATTGCGCAATTGATCGAACGCGCAGCGAAGTTGCAATTGCTAGCCATGGCCGCGGGTTCGATCAAACCGATTCTTCCCGAGCTGGGCCGTGAAGCCCATGACTGGATATCCAAGCCCAAGCGCCACGCTGCCGCATTCAACTACTACGCCCGGCAGAACCTGCGCCAACACGCCGATTGCCTGCACTGACCCCACTCATTCTTGAAAGGAGAGACGCCATGTCGACCGTAAACATTCACGGCATCATCGGCTACACCATCACCCCGTTCACCGCCCAGGGCGAAGGCGTTGATCTCGACGCGCTCGGGCGTTCCATCGACCGCCTGATCGACAGCGGTGTCCACGCCATCGCCCCATTGGGCAGCACCGGCGAAGGCGCTTACCTGAGCGACGTGGAATGGGATCAAGTCAGCGAATTCAGCCTCCGCCACGTCGCCAAACGCGTCCCGACCATCGTCAGCGTGTCCGACCTGACCACCGCCAAAGCCGTGCGCCGTGCGCGTTTTGCCGAGGCCCACGGCGCCGACGTGGTGATGGTGCTGCCGGCGTCGTACTGGAAACTCAGCGAGGCGGAAATCCTCGCCCACTATCGCGCCATCGGCGAGAGCATCGGCGTGCCGATCATGCTCTACAACAACCCGGCCACCAGCGGCACCGACATGTCGGTGGAGTTGATCCTGCGGATTTTCAACGCGGTCGACAACGTCACCATGGTCAAGGAAAGCACCGGCGACATTCAGCGCATGCACAAACTGCAACTGCTGGGCGAAGGCCGGGTGCCGTTCTATAACGGCTGCAATCCGTTGGCGCTGGAAGCGTTTGCGGCCGGTGCCAAAGGCTGGTGCACAGCGGCGCCGAACCTGATCCCGCAGCTCAATCTCGACTTGTACGAAGCGGTATTGGCCAATGATCTGAGCAAGGCTCGCGACCTGTTCTATCGCCAGTTGCCGTTATTGGACTTCATCCTCAAGGGCGGTCTGCCGGCGACCATCAAGGCCGGTTTGCGCCTGGTCGGGCTGGAAGCGGGCGACCCGCGGTTGCCGGTGTTTGCACTCGGCGAGACTGGCCGCAGTCAGTTGCAGGGTTTGTTGAACGCGTTGCGCTGATCGTCGGGAACACACAAAACCACTGTGAGAGCGAGCCTGCAGGCTCGCTCCCGCAGTGGGTATGCGGTGTATTTAGAACACCGGCAAGGTCTTGTCCTTGATCACCGTGGTCGGACCGTTGGCCTTGACGCTGGCGATGCCTTTTTCCCTCGCGGCATCGGATGAATAAGACTCGCTGCTGCCAATGATCTCGTGGTTACCGGCCTTCAGATTGAAGTAAGGATGGCCGTCCTTGGTGTTTTTTTTCTCGTAGCGTTCGTCCAGCGGGCTATTGGCCTGAACCGAGGCGATTCCGCTATCGACCGCACCGCGCGTGGTGTACAGCTCACTGACCAGAATGGTTTCGGCGTTGGCCGCTTTCAACACAAACTTGAACTGACCATTGCTGGTTTTGCTCACTTCGTACCATCCAGACATGCTTGTTCTCCTGGCGATTGAGGGGGTTCGCGCTTCAGAGTAAAGACCAAGCCCGGCTTTCTGTCGCCGGTAAGGTCCAAACAAAACAGCCCTACTTCACCCCCGTCCGCACCACCGACAACTCAGGTGCCTGCACCCGGCGCTGGCTCAAATAACGCATGCAACTGACCCGCAAGAACGAGGCGAAATTCACCACCTCGCCGCGGTAGTCCATCACCTCTTCATACAATTTGGCGATCAACTGATTGGTGGTCATGCCGTCGACCTCGGCGATTTCACTGAGAATGTCCCAGAACTGATTCTCCAGCCGCAGGGTGGTCACCACCCCGCAGATGCGCAGCGAGCGGGAGCGCGATTCGTAGAGAATCGGATCGGCCTTGACGTAGAGCTCGCACATGGACAGGTCCCTCGTTACAGCGTGATTTTGGTGCCCAGCAACCCGAGGAAACCGGCCAGCCAGCTCGGGTGCGCCGGCCAGGCCGGGGCTGTGGCCAGATTGCCTTGAACGTGGCCTTCCGTCACCGGGATATCGATGTACGTGCCGCCAGCCAGGCGCACTTCCGGGGCACAGGCCGGGTAGGCGCTGCACTCGCGACCTTCAAGAATCCCGGCGGCGGCCAGCAATTGCGCGCCGTGACACACGGCGGCGATCGGTTTGCCAGCCTTGTCGAACGCTTGCACCAGCGCCAGGACTTTTTCGTTCAGGCGCAGGTACTCCGGCGCACGACCGCCCGGGATCAGCAGCGCGTCGTAGTCCGCCGCATCGACCTTGGTGAAATCGAAGTTCAGGGCAAACAGATGACCGGGTTTTTCGCTGTAGGTCTGGTCGCCTTCGAAGTCATGGATCGCCGTGCGCACGGTCTGGCCGGCGGTTTTGTCCGGGCAAACGGCATGCACCGTGTGACCGACCATCAGCAGCGCCTGGAAGGGCACCATCACTTCGTAGTCTTCGACGTAATCGCCAACCAGCATCAGGATTTTTTTAGCAGCCATGGGGAGGACTCCTCTGGAAAATGCGTGGGCCTGCAGGAGTATTCAAGGTAGTCCTTATCCGGCGGGTCGGGTAATAACCAGTTACTACGGACGCAATGGTTTTTGTGGCGAGGGCATTCCCCCCAACTGTACGGATAACTCTGCGCCTAGCTGTAACAGAGCAACGCCCCCGGTTTATGGCTAGATGAAGGCTCTTCCCGCCACCCTCGATTCTGGTTGCCATCATGTCCTCGCGCGAAAACACCGGCATGGCCCTCGGCCTGCTCGGCGTCGTTATCTTCAGCCTGACCCTGCCCTTCACACGGATCGTCGTGCAGGAACTCCATCCGCTGCTCAACGGCCTCGGCCGGGCGCTGTTCGCGGCGATTCCGGCAGCTCTGTTATTGCTGTGGCGCCGGGAAAAATGGCCCACCTGGAAACAGGTCAAAGGCCTGACACTGGTGATCGCCGGGGTCATCCTCGGCTTCCCGGTGCTGTCGGCCTGGGCCATGCAGACGCTGCCCGCCTCCCACGGCGCACTGGTCAACGGCTTGCAACCGCTGTGCGTGGCGCTGTATGCCGCGTGGCTGTCCCATGAGCGTCCGTCGAAAGCCTTCTGGGCCTGCGCCGCGCTGGGCAGTGCGCTGGTGCTCGGTTACGCGCTGATCAGCGGAGCCGGCAGTATTCAAGCCGGGGACTTGCTGATGCTCGGGGCGATTGCCGTGGGCGGGTTGGGTTATGCCGAAGGCGGCCGGTTGGCCAGGGAGATGGGCGGCTGGCAGGTGATCTGCTGGGCGCTGGTGCTGTCGACGCCATTGCTGATCGGGCCGGTGTTGTACCTGGCGCTGCAACATCAGGGCGAGATTTCGGCCAGGACCTGGTGGGCCTTCGGTTATGTCTCGCTGTTTTCGCAGTTCATCGGCTTCTTTGCCTGGTACGCCGGGCTGGCCATGGGCGGCATTGCCCGGGTCAGTCAGATCCAGTTGCTGCAGATCTTTTTCACCATCGCGTTTTCAGCGTTGTTCTTCGGTGAGCACGTCGAGCCGATTACCTGGCTGTTTGCGGCCGGGGTGATCGTGACGGTGATGCTCGGGCGCAAGACAGCAGTGCGCCCGGCGCAACCGGGCACGTTACCGGCGGGGGTTCAGCTCAAGCCTTAGCGACCAGGAACCCGTCATCCCGCAGCAGGGTTTCCAGGCAATGTTCGCTGATGTGGTAGAAATCCTTCAGCTCCTGAATCTTCACCAACAGCTGAGCCGGGTCCACCGGCTCGGCGCGTTTGACCGCCAGAATCATCTTGTTCTTGTTGGTGTGGTCCAGTGAGATGAACTCGAACACCTTGGTCTCGTAGCCGCAGGCTTCCAGGAACAACGCACGCAAACTGTCGGTGACCATTTCCGCCTGCTGGCCCAGGTGCAGGCCGTATTGCAGCATCGGCTTGAGCAGCGCCGGGCTCTGGATCTGCAGGCGGATCTGCTTGTGGCAGCACGGCGAGCACATGATGATCGCAGCGCCGGAACGAATGCCGGTGTGAATCGCATAGTCGGTGGCGATGTCGCAGGCATGCAACGCGATCATCACGTCCAGCTCGCTCGGCGCCACGCTGCGCACGTCACCGCACTTGAACACCAGCCCCGGATGTTCCAGCTTCGCCGCCGCGCTGTTGCACAGCTTGACCATGTCTTCGCGCAGCTCGACGCCGGTCACCTCGCCCTCGGCTTTCAGGGTGTTGCGCAGGTAGTCATGGATCGCGAACGTCAGGTAACCCTTGCCCGAGCCGAAATCCGCCACCCGCACCGGTTTGTCCAGCGCCAGCGGCGAGGAGGTCAGCGCATGGCTGAAGACTTCGATGAACTTGTTGATCTGCTTCCACTTGCGCGACATCGCCGGGATCAGCTCATGCTGGGCGTTGGTCACACCGAGGTCTTTGAGGAACGGCCGGCTCAGGTCGAGGAAGCGGTTCTTCTCGCGGTTGTGTTCGGCGGACGGCACTTCGCGCAATTGCTGAGGCTTGCTCTTGAACAGCGAAGATTTGCCCTTTTTGCTGTATTCAAGCTGGGCTTCATCGGTCAATGACAGTAAATGCGCATTTTTGAACGATGCCGGTAACAGCTCGGCAATGGTCGCCACACCTTCGGCAATCGGCAGGTTCTTGGTGATGTCGCGGGTCTTGTAGCGGTAGACGAAGGACAGGCACGGCTGATCCTTGACCGTCAGCTGCTTGATGATCAACCGCTGCAAGTCCGCTTCGCCACCGACGTACTTGGCCAGCACCAGTTTGATGAAGGCATTCTGATCGAGGCTGGTTTGCAGCAGGTCGATGAACTGGGCGTGGTGATCCGGCGCGAGGCTGGCGGGGGTGGCGGTGACAGACATGGAAAAAACGGCCTCGGGCGGTGCGAATCGGGGAATGGCGGGTATTTTAGGGGGGATGGGGGTGCAAGGGCACGGGTAATTTCCCGAACGGTGCAGAATCAAAAGATCGCAGCCTTCGGCAGCTCCTACGCCGATCGCGGTTCCCTGCAGGAGCTGCCGAAGGCTGCAATCTTTTTAGCTCAACACCACCAACCGATTCGGCAATTCATTGCGCACTTGGGTCACCGGCACGTGCACCTTGAGCAACTCGCCGCACGCCTCGATGCACGTCACAAACCCCTGCAACGTCTGCCCCTGCTTCACCTGCTGCGTAAACACCGCGACAATCGCGTCCCAATTCTTGTTGTCCAGCCGCTTGGAAATCCCTTCATCCACCAGAATTTCCACATAGCGCTCGGCCTCGGAGACAAAAATCAGCATGCCGGTGCCGCCCACGGTGTGGTGCAGGTTCTGCTCCAGGAACTGCCGACGCGCCAGGTTCGACGCACGCCAGTGACGGACCGAGCGCGGGATCAGGCGCGTGGTGACTTTCGGAATGCGGAATACCAGGCACAACACGATGAAGCTGACCCATTGCACCAGCAACAGGCTGTGCATGGTCAGCCAACCGGTCAGGTAATGCACGATACCCGGCACCACCAGCGCCAGCAGGCTGGCCCAGAGCAGCGGGATATACGCATAGTCGTCGGCGCGGGCCGCGAGCACTGTCACCAGTTCGGCGTCGGTGTCGCGCTCGACCCGGGCAATCGCCTCGGCGACTTTGCGTTGTTCGTGTTCAGTCAGTAATGCCATGTTTATGAATGCCTGCTCGCTATTGTTGTTGTGTTTCCTGCAGTGTGATCACCAGCCGCCCGACGAACCACCGCCGCCGAAACTGCCCCCGCCGCCACTGAAGCCACCGCCACCGCCACCGCCACCAAAACCTCCGCCACCGAAACCGCCTCCCGAGCCGCCCCGGCCTCTCCCCCCTCCACTTGGCACAATACCGAACATCTGGCCGACGAAGATCGTCAGGATAAACAGCAGCACCAGGAACACGAATATCCCCGGATGCCGCGCAACGAAATCGCTCTCCTGATTGCCCTGCGACTCATACACCGTCGACGGCTCGTTCAGCGGATTGCCCCCCAGCACCACCAGCATCGCCGAAACGCCATCGCTGATGCCCTTGCTGAAATTGCCGGCCTTGAACGCCGGTGTGATCACCTGATTGATGATCACCGAACTCTGCGCATCGGTCAGGCGATCTTCCAGGCCATAACCGACTTCGATCCGCAATTTTCGCTCGGCACGCGCGACAATCAGCAACGCGCCGTTGTTCTTGTCCTTCTGGCCGATGCCCCAATAGCGTCCCAACTGGTAACCAAAATCCGCAATGTCGGTGCCCTGCAAGTCCGGCAACGTGACCACCACCAACTGCTCGCCGGTGGTCTTTTCGTGGGCATTAAGCTGCTGAACAAGCTGCTCGCGCACCGCTGGCTCGATCATTTGGGCGTTGTCCACCACCCGTCCGGTCAATTCCGGGAACTTCAACCCGGCCTGGGCCGTCAGGGCAAACACCCAGAGCAACAGCACCAGGCCCACTTTCATCACGCGCATTGGCAACCTCATCCTTGGTGGCACTTCAAACCCGGTCCAGCGCCTACTGGAACTTCACTTCAGGCGCTTTTTCGGCACCGGGGCTGGTGGCCTCGAAAGTTTCGCGGATCGGCAAGTCGCTGTACATCACGGTGTGCCACAAGCGACCGGGGAAGGTGCGAAGCTCGGTATTGTACTTCTGCACCGCGAGGATGAAGTCGCGACGCGCCACGGCGATGCGGTTCTCGGTGCCTTCAAGTTGCGATTGCAGCGCCAGGAAGTTCTGGTTGGCCTTGAGGTCCGGATAACGCTCGGACACCACCATCAACCGACTCAACGCGCCGGTCAGCTGATCCTGCGCCTGCTGGAACTGTTTGAGTTTTTCCGGATTGTCCAGCGTGCTGGCATCCACCTGAATCGACGTCGCCTTGGCCCGGGCTTCAACCACTGCGGTCAGGGTTTCTTCCTCGTGTTTGGCGTAGCCCTTGACGGTTTCCACCAGGTTGGGGATCAGGTCGGCGCGGCGCTGGTACTGGTTCTGCACCTGGCCCCAGGCAGCCTTGGCCTGTTCGTCGAGGGTCGGGATAGTGTTGATGCCGCAACCGGCCAGCAGAGTGGTCAGCAACATCAAGGCTGCAACCTGCAGGCTCGACCGATAGGGGTGTCGTACATTCATCTGGTTGATGCTCCCTTGCACATTGCGTTGATAAAACAACCGGCGAACTTTGACCCCGGCTCTTGGGGCATAATCTGCGCCGCTACTGGATTGCATCGAGCCAATGGGCTAAAAGATGCCCAGCAAAAAAACAGTAAGAAGTGTGCTGCATTTTTCTGAGCAACACCCAAACAACAATAGTCGCTCCCAAAATTTTGGCTGACCGGCGCGTATTCACTGCCGCTTGGGCCTTTTGAGAAGAACATTCATGAAGAAGCTGTGTTTGCTGGGCCTGTTCGTCAGCCTGGCCAGTCATACCGTATTGGCCGCCACGACGCCCGCACCGATAGAGAACAAGGACGTCTTCATCAGCCACCTGATGAAACAAATGACCCTCGACGAAAAAATCGGTCAGTTACGCCTGATCAGCATCGGCCCGGAAATGCCTCGGGAGCTGATCCGCAAGGAAATCGCGGCCGGTAATATCGGTGGCACATTCAACTCGATCACCCGCGCCGAAAACCGTCCGATGCAGGACGCGGCCATGCGCAGCCGGTTGAAGATCCCGATGTTCTTCGCCTATGACGTGATCCACGGCCACCGCACCATTTTCCCGATTCCCCTGGCCCTGGCCTCGAGCTGGGACATGGACGCCATTGGCCGGTCCGGGCGCATCGCCGCCCAGGAAGCCGCGGCTGACAGCCTCGACATCACTTTCGCGCCGATGGTCGACATCTCCCGCGACCCACGCTGGGGCCGCACCTCCGAAGGCTTCGGCGAAGACACCTACCTGGTTTCGCGAATCGCCGGCGTGATGGTCAAGGCCTTGCAGGGCAGCGGTGCGAACGCAGCCGACAGCATCATGGCCAGCGTCAAGCATTTTGCCTTGTACGGCGCGGTCGAGGGCGGTCGCGACTACAACGTCGTCGACATGAGCCCGGTCAAGATGTACCAGGATTACCTGCCGCCGTACCGCGCCGCCATCGACGCCGGTGCCGGCGGGGTGATGGTTGCGCTGAACTCGATCAACGGCGTACCGGCCACCGCCAACACCTGGCTGATGAACGACCTGCTGCGCAAGGAATGGGGCTTCAAGGGCCTGGCAGTCAGCGACCACGGGGCGATTTTCGAGCTGATCAAACACGGCGTCGCCCGCGACGGTCGTGAAGCGGCGAAGCTGGCGATCAAGGCCGGCATCGACATGAGCATGAACGACACGCTCTACGGCAAAGAGCTGCCGGGGCTGCTCAAGGCTGGTGAAATCGAACAGAAAGACATCGACAACGCCGTGCGCGAAGTGCTCGCCGCCAAGTACGACATGGGCCTGTTCAAGGACCCGTACCTGCGCATCGGCAAGGCCGAGGATGACCCGGCCGACACCTACGCCGAAAGCCGCCTGCACCGCGCCGAGGCCCGTGATGTCGCGCGCCGCAGCCTGGTGTTGCTGAAGAACCAGGGCGATACCCTGCCCCTGAAGAAAACCGCGAAAATCGCCCTGGTCGGCCCACTGGCCAAGGCGCCGATCGACATGATGGGCAGTTGGGCCGCCGCTGGCCGTCCGGCGCAATCGGTGACCCTGTTCGACGGCATGACAAATGCCCTCGGCGCGCAGTCGACGCTGATCTACGCCCGTGGCGCGAACATCACCAGCGACAAGAAAATCCTCGATTACCTCAACTTCCTCAACTTCGATGCGCCAGAAGTGGTGGACGATCCGCGCCCGGCCAACGTGTTGATCGACGAAGCGGTAAAAGCCGCCAGGGATGCTGATGTGGTAGTGGCTGCAGTGGGCGAATCCCGTGGCATGTCCCACGAATCGTCGAGCCGCACCGACCTGAACATCCCGGGCAACCAGCGCGAGCTGATCAGGGCGTTGAAAGCCACCGGCAAACCGCTGGTGCTGGTGTTGATGAACGGTCGTCCGCTGTCGATTCTCGAAGAGAAAGAGCAGGCTGACGCGATTCTGGAAACCTGGTTCAGCGGCACCGAAGGCGGTAACGCTATCGCTGACGTGCTGTTCGGCGACTACAACCCGTCGGGCAAGCTGCCGATCACCGTTCCGCGTTCGGTGGGTCAGATTCCGACCTACTACAACCACCTGAGCATTGGCCGGCCGTTCACTCCCGGCAAACCGGGCAACTACACCTCGCAGTATTTTGAAGACACCACCGGGCCACTGTTCCCGTTCGGCTTCGGCCTGAGCTACACCCAGTTCAGCCTGACCGACATGGCGCTGTCGTCGACCACGCTGAACAAGACCGGCAAGCTCGACGCCAGCGTCGTGGTGAAGAACACCGGCAAGCGTGACGGCGAAACCGTGGTGCAGTTGTACATCCAGGACGTGACCGGCTCGATGATCCGCCCGGTCAAGGAACTGAAGAACTTCCAGAAAGTGCTGCTCAAGGCCGGCGAACAGAAAGTCGTGCACTTCACCATCACCGAGGATGACCTGAAGTTCTACAACGCCCAGCTCAAGTACGCCGCGGAGCCGGGCAAGTTCAACGTGGAGATCGGCCTGGACTCACAGGACGTGACGCAGCAGAGCTTTGAGTTGCTGTAACCCCGCCTGAAAGCAAAAGATCGCAGCCTTCGGCAGCTCCTACAGGGTGTACACAAAACCTGTGTAGGAGCTGCCGAAGGCTGCGATCTTTTGATCCTGAAGAACCTACCCCCGCCGATCCAGCAGATTCACCACCAGCCGATCCACCCATCCCCAAACCCTTTGCTTGACCCGCCGCCACAACGGTCGGCGCTTCCACGCCTCGAGACTGACTTCCTGGCTCAAGGCAAAGTCATTCTCGAAACTCGCCGCCACCGCTCGGGTCAGCCCTGGGTCCAGGGCTTCGAGGTTGGCCTCCAGATTGAAACGCAGATTCCAGTGATCGAAATTACATGAGCCGATGCTCACCCAATCGTCGATCAACACCATTTTCAGGTGCAGGAAACACGGCTGGTATTCGAAGATCTTCACCCCGGCCCTGAGCAGTCGCGGGTAGTAGCGATGCCCGGCGTAGCGCACCGACGGGTGATCGGTACGCGGCCCGGTTAGCAGCAGACGCACATCGACGCCACGATTCGCCGCCCGGCGCAGCGAGCGGCGGACTTTCCAGGTTGGCAGGAAATAGGGCGTGGCCAGCCAGATTCGCTGCTTGCCGCTGTTCAGCGCGCGAATCAGCGATTGCAGAATGTCCCGATGTTGGCGGGCGTCGGCATAAGCGACCCGGCCCATGCCTTCGCCCATCACCGGCACTCGCGGCAGGCGCGGTAAACCGAAGTGCGAAACGGGTTTCCAGGCGCGCCGATAGCGGTTGGCGATCCATTGGCGGTCGAACAACAATTGCCAGTCGATGACCAGGGGACCGGTGATTTCCACCATCACTTCGTGCCATTCGCAGGTGTCTTCGCCCGGTGACCAGAACTCATCGGTGACCCCGGTGCCACCGACGACCGCCAGGGATTGATCCACCAGCAGCAACTTGCGGTGATCGCGATAGAAGTTGCCCACCCAGCGTCGCCAGCTCAGGCGATTGTAGAAGCGCAACTCGACACCGGCGGCCATCAGGCGCTGACGCAAGGTCAGGGTGAAGGCCAGGCTGCCATAGTCATCGAACAGGCAGCGCACCCGCACGCCGCGCTCGGCCGCCTGAACCAGCGCCTGAACCATCGCCTCGGCGCAGGCCCCCGCCTCCACCAGGTACAGCTCCAGTTCGACTTGTTCTTCGGCGCGGGCAATCGCCACCAGCATGCGCGGGAAAAACTGCGGGCCGTCGATCAGCAGTTCGAAGCGATTGCCTTCGCGCCACGGAAAAATTGCACCACGCATGTCAGCGCGCCGTGAAAATCAGCACCGCACCCACCGGTACCGACAGACTGATGGCCGACAAACCGGCGAGCTTGCGCAAGCTTTCCAGGCCTGGGGCCAGGTCGAAATCTTCGGCGCTGATCACCAAAGGCTCGAGGGTCACCACTTGAAAGCGCCGGTCATCGAGACGGGTCGCCAGCAGTTCGGCGTTGTATTGGTGTTGCTTGCCATGCAGGTTGACGGTCACCGGCAAGCGCAATTCCAGTTGCGCACCGGGCGCCAGGTCGTTGATTGGCCGCAAATCGATCTGCGTGGTGATCAGCGCTTCGGGAAACGTCTGGATCTGGAACAGTTCCTTGCGCATGCGTTCGTCACGCAGCGGAATGCCGCTATTAACCGACTCCAGCTCGACTTCCACCTCGGCCAGCCCCTTGGGGTCGACCTTGCCATGCAGCACCAGAAAGCGCTGCACTTCGGAGATGTTGGCGTTTTTGGTGCTGATGAACGACAGTCGCGAGGACTCGCCGTCCAGATACCAATTGGCCTGGGCCGACACGGTGACACCGGCCAGCAGCAGGGAAGCGAGGGTTTTGCAGACAAAGCGGTTGAACATAGAGACTCATGGGCAGATAAACCTGAGCGAACCTTAACTGTCCGCGAGTCAGTTGCAAACCTGCTGCACAGGAAAGTTCAGGGTTGCAGGCGGCAGCCCTGGCGCTCGCCGATCCACTGTGCGCTGTTGCTGCGCCCCAATCCGCCGACCGTCACCCGCTTGCTCGCGGCATCATCGACGAAACTGCTGGTGGGTAAATACTGCTTCACATAACCCTGGCAATACGCCGCCGGATTGTTCATCACATACCGGCACGAGCAGTATTCCTTGGCGGTGTAAGCGCTGATGATGTCGGGAAAAGCCCACAGCGCCACGCGTTCCTGCCAGCCCCAGCCGAGCAAAGCGATCAGCAGCACCAGCAACAATGTGCTGAACGGCCGACGGCGAACAAAACTGCGACGACTCATGGTTGCACCTTCATGGCAAACGCCTTGAGCGCGAGTTTGAGCAGTTCGTTGTGCCGGTAACTTCCATCGCGATCATCGCCGTAGCGCACGATCACCAGCTTTTCGCTGGGAATCACGTACATCGCCTGGCCCCAATGGCCCAGCGCGGCGAAGGTGTCGACGGGCGCATCGGGCCAGGGTTGTGCTGCACCGGCCACCGCGCGATTGAGCCACCAATGCCCGCCGGGCACCGCTTCATCCTGGTTGGCTCGGTAGTGGTCGAAAGGCTCACGGCTGAAGTCGACCCACTCCTTGGGCAGCAGCTGCCGCTCGCGCCAGCGACCGTCGCGCGCCATCAACAGACCGACCCGTGCCAGGTCCCGGGCGGTGAGGTAGGCATAGGACGAAGCGACAAATGTCCCCGTGGCATCCGCTTCCCAAACCGCGCCGCGAATGCCCAAGGGTTCGAACAACGCGGTCCACGGATAATCCGGATATCGGGCCGGGCCAACAATGGCCTTCAACGCGGCGGAAAGCAGATTGCTGTCGCCGCTGGAGTAGCGGAAGGCCTGACCGGGCCTGGCATACGCGTCGTGGTCGGCAGTAAACGCAGCCATGTCGCGATGACCTCGGGTGTAGAGCATCGCCACCACCGAGGACTTCAACGGTGCGTACTCATAGTCTTCTTGCCAATCCAGGCCCGAGGCCCAATGCAGCAAGTCGGCCATGGTCATGGCGGGGTGTTTTTCCAGCGCTGGATAGAACTGCGCCACCGGGTCCTGCAATTTGAACAGACCTTCGCCATAGGCCACGCCGAGCACCGTGGCCATCAGGCTTTTGCTGATCGACCAGGTCAGGTGCGGGGTGTCGGCGCGGGTCGGGGCGGCGTAACGCTCGTAGACGAGTTGGCCGTTATGAATCACCAGCAAGGCATCGGTGCGGATGCCCTCGCGGGTGTTGTCGTTGCGGGGTGGGAAAGCGTAGTTCTCCAGGGCTTGAAGGGCCGGGCCGGCGACTGTCGGGCCGGTTGGCCACTGCTCGTCCGGCCAGTTTTCGGCCTGGGCCGTGAAGCTGAACAGCAGGATGGAAATCAGCGACAAGCCTTTGAACATGGAGGGCGCTCGGAGGATGAACCTGCTGAGCCTAGTCGAGCTTGATGACAGTTTTGGGAGGCCCGTCACACTAACGAAGATCCCGCCAACGCCTTGGCCAACCGCTTGCCCCGCGCCCCTGCCGCCAGATCCATCACGGCCTGATCGCGCTGCCACATCGCCGCCCATTGCGGCGGGCCATCGGTCATGGCCTGATTCACTTCAGCCTTGAGCCCATCGAACTGTGCAAACAATCCGCCCAGCAACACATGCCCGGCCGGATTGTTCGGCGCCTGGCGGCTGACTTCCGCGCACCCGGCCAGCAGCGCCAGTAAACGCAGTTGCAAGGTGTGCGGCCAGTCGTTGTCCTGACCAATGCCGAACAGCCACGCAGTCATCGCGCTCAGCACATAAATGTCTTCCAGGGTACGGAACGGTTTGACGTAAGCGTCCCAGCCGTCCCCCGCCAGCAATTCGCACAGTGCGTTGTCGAGAAACAACCGACCGTGGCTGATCTCGGGCATCAACGGCAACGGCGCGAGTTTCTCCAGACTCAGGCGCGGGTCGCTGCCTGGCTCTTCGCTGCGAGCGGCGACCAGCAGCCAGTCGGCGGCATCGCCGGCGGTGACGAAATCCTTGCGTCCGCTCAGACGCAGATCCCGCAGCCGGGTCTGCATGTCTGCCACCCGCAAGCTGCGCTGCTCGGTCGCGCACAACGCACCGAGGCTCAGCGGCGCGCTCGGCCAGAGCATCCGCAGCGCCGCTTGATACCCCACCAGAAACGCCAACCCCGGTGTCGCCATCAGCCGTCCGCCGGCCACCGCCAGTTCGAACGGCGTGACCGTGCCCAAGCGGTGCAACAAGGTCGCAAAGCCTTCGCCAAGGTCGGGGTCGGCGGGCAGGCGATCGCTGCGGTTCAACAGGGTTTGCCAGGGCATAAGAGGCTCCTTGTGGGCTGTCATATAAACATCACCAAAGCTTCATGGCGATGACACCGGGGCTACATAGCCTGACTTTGCACAACACGGCTGCATAAAGAAAGTCGATCGGCTGCAACCCAAGACGGGTGGCCAGCCCGTACGGAGATTCGCAATGACTCAGATCGCCCGCATCAGCGACACCGGCAATGAACGCCGCCTGCAAGCCGAACGCCTGGTGGGCGCCGAGGCGCTGCAGGAAGCCCAGGCCTTGCGCTTCAACGTGTTCAGCGGCGAATTCAACGCCAGGCTGAAAGGCGCGGAATTGGGTCTGGACATGGATGACTATGATGTTCACTGCGCCCACATCGGCGTGCGTGACTTGAACACCGGGCGCCTGGTAGCGACCACTCGTTTGCTCGACCATACGGCCGCCAGCAGCCTGGGCAAGTTCTACAGCGAAGAAGAATTCAGCCTGCATGGCCTGGTCCATCTGAAAGGCCCGATCCTGGAAATCGGTCGCACCTGCGTCGACCCGGCCTACCGCAACGGCGGCACCATCGCCGTGCTCTGGGGTGAACTGGCCGAAGTGCTGAACCAGGGCGGCTACAGCTATTTGATGGGGTGCGCGAGCATTCCAATGCAGGACGGCGGCATCCAGGCCCACGCGATCATGCAACGCCTGCGCGAACGTTACCTGTGCACCGAGCACCTGCGGGCCGAACCGAAGAAGCCGTTGCCGACGCTGGCTATTCCATCGAACGTCATCGCCGAAATGCCGCCGCTGCTCAAGGCCTACATGCGCCTGGGCGCAAAAATCTGCGGCGAGCCGTGCTGGGATGAAGACTTCCAGGTGGCCGACGTGTTCATCCTGCTCAAGCGCGACGAGCTCTGCCCGCGTTACGCCAAGCACTTCAAGGCGGCTGTGTAATGAGCCGCTTGCGGGTGTACGCGCGAATTGCGCGAGTGCTGATGGTGGTGGCGCTGGGCTTGAGCATGGCCAGTGTGTTCGGTGTGTTCGAACGACTGGGGATTGCCCATTCAATGGTCCGTCGCCAGCGCTGGTCGCGCTTTTTCATGGCGCGGCTGAGCAACGCCCTGCCCTTTCACGTCACCGTCCATGGTCAATTGCCGAAGGCGCCGATGCTCTGGGTCAGCAACCATGTGTCCTGGACCGACATTCCGCTGCTGGGCATGCTCACGCCGCTGTCGTTCCTGTCCAAGGCTGAAGTGCGCACCTGGCCGGTGGCGGGCTGGTTGGCGGCCAAGGCTGGCAGCCTGTTCATTCGCCGCGGTTCAGGCGACAGCCAGTTGATCCGCAAACAGATGACTCGCCATCTGGAACAGGAACACCCGCTGCTGATGTTCCCGGAAGGCACCACCACCGATGGGCGTTCGCTGCGCACGTTTCATGGTCGTTTGCTGTCAGCGGCGATCGACTCCGAAGTGGCGCTGCAACCGGTGGCGATTCGTTATCTGCGCAACGGCGAGCTGGATACCCTGGCACCGTTCATTGGCGATGATGATTTGCTGTCGCACCTGATGCGCTTGTTCGCCAATGATCGGGGTGAGGTGGAGATTCATCTGCTCAAGCCGATCGAGTGCCAGGACCGGGAACGCGCGGCGCTGGCGTTCGAGGCGCAGCAGGCGGTGCAGAAGGCGTTGTTTGGTGAAGTCGCGAAACCTGCCGAGCCACGGCGTGCCGGCGAGCTGATCGCTGCCTGATAGAAAAAGATCGCAGCCTTCGGCAGCTCCTACATTGGAATGGCGTACCTCTGTAGGAGCTGCCGAAGGCTGCGATCTTTTCTACACTCGACGCGCCACAAAATCCTGAAGCTGCGGATAGAACAACCGAAAATCCTCGCTCAACGGTTCATACAACCGCCGCAACTCCTGCATCGCCGCAGCCAGTTCCTCGGGCCGGGTCAACCTGCGCGAAATCCCCCGCAGTACCTGCTCAAGCACTTCGAATTCCTGATAAGCCCCCAACCAGTCATTGGCCACCATGTGCGGCGCAATCTTCGCCAGGCGCTCCGGCAACTGCGGCTCGGCCAGCAGCACCCGGTAAACATCCGAGGTGAATTGCGTAAGCGGCTGGTCCGCGTACAGCGCCCAGTCCCGCGCCAGGCAGTGGTCGAAAAACACGTCGAGCACGATCCCCGCGTAACGCCGGCGCGTGATGGAAAACCGTGACAACGAGACATCCACCAACGGATGACGGTCGGTGAAGACATCGATGCTGCGGTGCAGCTGGATGGCCGCCTCGATCTCCGGATCGAACTGCCCTTGCAGCTGCCCTTTGACGAAATCGCCATACAGACTGCCGAGCATTTGACCGGGGCGCTGACCACCAAGGTGCAGATGTGCGAGATAGTTCATGGGCGCAGCTTAGCACTGCGCCATCCATATCGTTATAACTCGATATACCGATTTATGCAGTTATCAGATCAAAACCATATTGGTATATCGCGAAATACCGATTTAAAGTTCGCCCCATCGCGATATAGCGTTTTACTCATCACGAGCCCCAAATCATGAACCTCGACCTCGACGAAATAATAAAAGCCCTGGCACACCCGGTACGGCGAGAAATCCTGCACTGGCTCAAAGACCCGACCGTCGAATTCCCCGATCAGACCCACAGCAACGAGCACGGCGTCTGCGCCGGGCAGATCGATCAACGTTGCGGTTTGTCGCAGTCCACGGTGTCCGCACACCTGGCGACCCTGCAACGCGCCGGCCTGATCAGCAGCCGCAAAGTCGGCCAGTGGCATTTTTTCAAACGCAACGAGGAAACCATCCAGGAATTCCTCCGCACCTTCAGCAAAGAGCTCTGACCCTTTACGTCAGTACGCCGATAAGGAATCAACCATGCCCCTCTCGCTACTCATTCTGGCCTTGAGCGCCTTCGCCATCGGCACCACCGAGTTCGTCATCATGGGCTTGCTGCCCGATGTGGCGGCGGACCTCGGCGTGTCGATCCCCGGCGCCGGCTGGCTGGTGACCGGTTACGCCCTGGGCGTGGCCATCGGTGCGCCGTTCATGGCACTGGCCACCGCCAGGCTGCCGCGCAAGGCCGCGCTGATAGCGTTGATGGGGATTTTCATCGTCGGCAATCTGCTCTGCGCCCTGGCCAGTGACTACAACGTCCTGATGTTTGCCCGAGTGGTCACGGCCCTGTGCCACGGCGCTTTCTTCGGCATCGGTTCGGTGGTGGCGGCAGGTCTGGTGCCGGCCAACAAACGCGCGTCGGCCGTGGCCCTGATGTTCACCGGCCTGACCCTGGCCAACGTCCTCGGCGTGCCGCTGGGCACTGCGCTCGGTCAGGAAGCCGGCTGGCGTTCGACCTTCTGGGCGGTGACCGTGATTGGTGTGATTGCGCTGATCGGCCTGATCCGCTTTCTGCCAGCCAAGCGCGATGAAGAGAAACTCGACATGCGCGCCGAACTGCGCGCCCTCAAGGGGGCCGGTATCTGGCTGTCGTTGAGCATGACCGCCTTGTTCGCCGCGTCGGTCTTCACCTTGTTCACCTATGTCGCGCCGCTGTTGGGCGAGGTCACCGGTGTCTCGCCACGCGGCGTGACCTGGACCCTGGTGCTCATCGGCCTGGGCCTGACAGTCGGCAACATCATCGGCGGCAAGCTGGCTGACAAAGGCATGGCAGCGACGCTGATCGGCGTGTTCATCACCATGGCGGTGGTCTCCACCGTGCTGACCTGGACCAGCGTGGCCCTGATCCCGACCGAAATCACCCTGTTCCTCTGGGCCACTGCGTGCTTCGCCGCCGTGCCGGCACTGCAAGTCAACGTGGTGACCTTCGGCAAGGCTGCACCGAACCTGGTGTCGACCCTGAACATCGGCGCCTTCAACGTCGGCAACGCACTCGGTGCCTGGGTCGGCGGCAGCGTCATCGCCCATGGCTTCGGCCTGACCCGCGTGCCGCTCGCGGCAGCCGCACTGGCGGTGCTCGCCCTGCTGGTGACCCTGATTACTTTCCGTCAGAGCGGCGATGCCGAGCTGGCCCCCGCTACTAACTGATTAACTAATCACTCACGAGGGTTGTATTTCATGACGACTATTTTCGATCCGATCAAACTGGGCGACCTCGAGTTGGCCAACCGCATCATCATGGCACCGCTGACCCGCTGCCGCGCCGACGAAGGCCGTGTGCCGAACGCGCTGATGGCCGAGTATTACGTGCAGCGCGCCTCTGCCGGCCTGATCCTCAGCGAAGCCACGTCGGTCACGCCGATGGGCGTCGGTTACCCGGACACTCCTGGCATCTGGTCCAACGACCAGGTGCGCGGCTGGAGCAACGTGACCAAAGCGATCCACGGCGCGGGTGGCAAAATCTTCCTGCAACTGTGGCACGTGGGTCGGGTTTCCCACCCTTCGTACCTGAACGGCGAAGCACCGGTCGCACCGAGTGCCATCCAGCCTAAAGGCCATGTCAGCCTGGTTCGTCCATTGGCCGAATACCCGACCCCGCGCGCTCTGGAAACCGCTGAAATCGCCGACATCGTCGACGCTTACCGCGTGGGGGCCGAGAATGCCAAGGCCGCCGGTTTCGACGGCGTGGAAATCCACGGCGCCAACGGTTACCTGCTCGACCAGTTCCTGCAAAGCAGCACCAACCAGCGCACTGACAACTATGGCGGCTCCCTGGAAAACCGTGCGCGCCTGTTGCTGGAAGTGACTGACGCTGCGATCGAAGTCTGGGGTGCTGGCCGCGTCGGCGTGCACCTGTCACCGCGCGCCGATTCCCATGACATGGGCGACGACAACCTGTCCGAGACCTTCACCTACGTCGCTCGCGAACTGGGCAAACGCGGCATCGCGTTCATCTGCTCGCGCGAAAAAGAAGGCGCCGACAGCCTTGGCCCACAATTGAAAGAAGCCTTCGGCGGCCCATACATCGCCAACGAGCGTTTCACCAAGGACAGCGCCAACGAGTGGCTGGCCAGCGGCAAGGCTGACGCGGTGGCGTTCGGCGTACCGTTTATCGCCAACCCTGATCTGCCGGCGCGCTTGAAAGCCGATGCGCCGTTGAACGAGGCACGTCCGGAACTGTTCTACGGCAAGGGCCCGGTCGGTTATATCGACTACCCGGCGTTGTAAGTATCAACCGTTGAAATGCAAAAGCCCCGACTCGAAAGAGCCGGGGCTTTTGCATATGGAAGCTCAAAGGCCACTGAGGCAAATGCGATGCCTTTGGTCGGCTATTCGGCGCCCTTGTACCCAGGGCGCTCACACTCATTCACATACTCGACACAAAATCCCTACAAAATACGTAGCTCGCTATCTATCAACCTGATGAACGTACGTATATAAAAGCACCCCATTACACAACGTTGAGCGAAGCAGGGATATTCCCCCGCTTCATGTCTCGACACAAAAGAACCCGATTACGCATTTTGTTTCATTTGCGCAGGCTAGGACTCAAGCGCAGCATATCCAACCCTGTATCGACCCAACGCTCGGCTTCGGCGTGCAGTTGAAAACTCTCGGGCGCCAACAGCCACTGATACAGGATGCCATCGATGTAGGCATGCAGACTGATGGCCGCGCGGGCAGCGTCGAGGTTTTCCGGCAACTGCCCCCGATTCACTGCATTACTCAGGGCCAGCGCGATTCGCACATTGCAATCGAGATTGACCGTTCGGCGCTGCTGGCGCAGGTCGCACATTTCATCGGTGAATTCGCACTTATGAAACAGAATCTCGTTGATGCGTCGGGTTTTCGGGTCCATTGCAACTTGCTGAAACAAATGAATCAGCAGCTTGCGCATGCAGCCCAGCGGATCGAGTTCATCTTCGCTTTCACTGGCCTTGGCCATTTCGTCCAGTGGTTCATGCAGGGTATCGAGCATCGCCTGCAGCAGATCCGCCTTGTTACTGAAATGCCAGTAAATAGCCCCGCGGGTCACCCCGGCCAGGGTTGCGATATCCGCCAGCGTGGTGCGCGCCACGCCCCGCTCGAAAAAGGCCTTCTCTGCCGCTTCGAGTATCTGGCTTCGGGTTTCTTGAGCTTCCTCTTTGGTACGGCGAACCATGGCAGTACAACCTCAATCAGGGTGCCTCAGCGATGTCTGAATATCCGCTGAATAAAAGTGGGACGAGCGCTCTCGGGCTTCGCCTCAGGCCTACAATTCAAACCTTTGAACGGCTTTTGTAACCAAGTGGATACGCCGCCAAGGCCTTTACAAACAACCATGAACGTAAGTATATTCATTAGCAAGCTACTTATCCACCCGGTAAAATTTTTTAACCTTCCACCTTTCTTGTGCGCGACTTGCGCGCCTGACCCGAGGATCTTCATGCAATTCAAGCCAGCTGTTACCGCTCTGGTTACTGCCGTCGCCCTGGCATCGCTGCTCAGCGGATGTAAAAAGGAAGAGGCGGCACCTGCCGCACCCACCCCTCAGGTCGGCGTCGTAACCCTGCAACCACAAGCCTTCACCCTGACGTCCGAACTTCCGGGGCGCACCAGTGCGTTCCGCATTGCCGAAGTTCGCCCGCAGGTCAACGGCATCATTCTCAAACGACTCTTCAAGGAAGGCGGCGACGTCAAGGCCGGTCAGCAGCTGTATCAGATCGACCCGTCGGTCTATGACGCGACCCTGAAAAGCGCCGAAGCCAACCTGCGTTCGACCAAGTCGATCTCCGATCGCTACAAGCAACTGGTCGACGAACAGGCCGTCAGCCGCCAGGAATACGACACGGCACTGGCCAACCGCCTGCAATCGGAAGCCTCCCTGCAGACCGCCCAGATCAACGTGCGCTACACCAAGGTCTACGCACCGATCTCCGGTCGCATCGGCCGTTCGTCGGTGACTGAAGGCGCGCTGGTCAGTAGCGGCCAGAGCGACGCCATGGCCGTCATCCAGCAACTGGACCCGATCTACGTCGACGTGACCCAGTCCTCGGTGGAGCTGCTTGAGCTGCGCCGTGAACTGGAAAGCGGTCGTCTGCAAAAGGCGGGCGACAACGCCGCCGCGGTCAAGCTGACCCTGGAAGACGGCAGCCAGTACGCCGTGGACGGCAAGCTCGAGTTCTCTGAAGTCTCGGTAGACCAGACCACTGGTTCCGTGACCCTGCGCGCGGTGTTCCCGAACCCTGATCACACCCTGCTGCCAGGCATGTTCGTTCACGCTCAGTTGCAATCCGGCGTGAACAGCGCGGCGATTCTGGCGCCGCAACAAGGCGTGACCCGCGACCTCAAAGGCACCCCGACCGCACTGGTCGTGGGTCCCGACAACAAGGTCGAACTGCGTCAGCTCAAGGCCAGCCGTACTGTCGGCAACCAATGGTTGATTGAAGACGGCTTGAAGGCAGGCGATCGCCTGATCACCGAAGGGCTGCAATTTGTCAGACCTGGTGTTGAAGTCAAGGCCACTGAAGCCACCAACGTCAACGCCAAGAGCCCGGTCCCCGCACAGGCAGCCAAAGTCGCTGTCGGCGGCAAAGGGGAGTAAACCATGTCGAAATTTTTTATCGACCGTCCGATTTTCGCCTGGGTAATTGCCCTGGTGATCATGCTGGTCGGAGCTTTATCGATCCTCAAACTGCCGATCAACCAATACCCGAGCATTGCGCCTCCGGCCATTGCGATCTCCGTGACCTACCCGGGCGCGTCTGCACAAACCGTGCAGGACACTGTGGTGCAGGTGATCGAGCAACAGCTCAACGGTATCGACAACCTGCGTTATGTCTCGTCGGAAAGTAACTCCGACGGCAGCATGACCATTACCGCGACCTTCGAGCAGGGCACCAGCTCCGATACCGCGCAGGTTCAGGTCCAGAACAAACTGAACCTGGCCACCCCACTGCTGCCGCAAGAAGTGCAGCAGCAGGGTATCCGCGTGACCAAGTCGGTGAAAAACTTCCTGATGGTCATTGGTGTGGTGTCGCGTGACGGCAGCATGACCAAGGACGACCTGTCCAACTACATCGTGTCGAACATGCAGGACCCGATCTCGCGGACCGCCGGCGTCGGTGACTTCCAGGTCTTCGGCGCCCAGTACGCGATGCGGATCTGGCTCGACCCGGCCAAGTTGAACAACTTCAACCTGACCCCGGTGGATGTGAAAACCGCCATCGCGGCGCAGAACGTCCAGATCTCGTCCGGTCAACTCGGCGGCCTGCCTGCCCTGCCCGGCCAACAACTGAACGCTACGATCATCGGCAAGACCCGCCTGCAGACCGCCGAGCAGTTCAAGGAAATCCTGCTCAAGGTCAACAAGGACGGCTCGCAGGTTCGTCTCAAAGACGTCGCCGAAGTAGGCCTGGGTGGCGAGAACTACAGCGTCAGCGCCCAGTTCAACGGCAGCCCGGCTTCCGGTCTGGCGGTGAAACTGGCCAACGGTGCCAACGCCCTCGACACCGCCAAGGCCCTGCGCAAAACCATCGATGACCTGAAACCGTTCTTCCCGGAAGGGATGGAAGTGGTGTTCCCGTACGACACCACCCCGGTGGTGACCGAGTCGATCAAGGGTGTGGTTGAAACCCTGGTCGAAGCGATCGTGCTGGTGTTCCTGGTGATGTTCCTGTTCCTGCAAAACTTCCGCGCCACCGTCATCACCACGATGACCGTGCCAGTGGTATTGCTGGGTACGTTCGGGATCCTCGCGGCATTCGGCTTCAGCATCAACACCCTGACCATGTTCGGCATGGTGCTGGCCATCGGCTTGTTGGTGGACGATGCCATCGTCGTGGTGGAAAACGTCGAACGGGTCATGAGCGAAGAAGGCCTTTCACCCAAGGAGGCCACCAAGAAATCCATGGGGCAGATCCAGGGTGCGCTGGTCGGTATTGCCCTGGTGTTGTCGGCGGTACTGCTGCCGATGGCGTTCTTCAGTGGTTCCACCGGTGTGATCTACAAGCAGTTCTCGATCACCATCGTTTCGGCCATGGCCTTGTCGGTGATGGTTGCATTGATCTTCACCCCGGCGCTTTGCGCCACCATGCTCAAGGCGATTCCGAAAGGCGAGCACGGCACGCCGAAACGCGGCTTCTTCGGCTGGTTCAACCGCAACTTCGACCGTGGCGTCAAAAGCTACGAGCGCGGCGTCGGCAACATGCTCGCGTACAAGGCTCCGTACCTGCTGGCGTACCTGATTATCGTGGTCGGCATGATCTGGCTGTTCACCCGCATTCCAACGGCGTTCCTGCCGGAAGAAGATCAGGGTGTACTGTTTGCCCAGGTGCAAACCCCGGCCGGTTCCAGCTCCCAGCGCACACAAGTGGTCGTGGATGAAATGCGCGAGTTCCTGCTGCGGCCGAGCAAGGATGGCGGCGAAGGCGATGCGGTGGCCTCGGTGTTTACCGTGACCGGCTTCAACTTCGCCGGCCGTGGCCAGAGTTCGGGCATGGCGTTCATCATGCTCAAACCGTGGGACGAACGTAACGCCGACAACAGCGTGTTTAACCTGGCAGCCCGTGCCCAACAGCACTTCTTTACCTTCCGCGATGCCATGGTGTTTGCCTTTGCGCCACCAGCGGTACTGGAACTGGGTAACGCCACCGGTTTCGACGTATTCCTTCAGGACCGCGCCGGTATCGGTCACAACAAGCTGATGGAAGCCCGTAACCAGTTCCTCGGCATGGCGGCGCAAAGCAAGGTCCTGTCGCAAGTCCGTCCGAACGGCCTGAACGACGAGCCGCAGTACCAGCTGGAAATCGACGATGAGAAAGCCAGCGCCCTGGGCGTGACCCTCACCGACATCAACAACACCCTGTCGATTGCCCTGGGCAGTAGCTATGTGAACGACTTCATCGACCGCGGTCGTGTGAAGAAGGTTTACGTGCAAGGCCTGCCTGGCGCTCGCATGAGCCCTGAAGACCTGAAGAAGTGGTACGTGCGTAACAGCGCCGGCACCATGGTTCCGTTCTCGGCGTTCGCCAGGGGTGAATGGATCTACGGTTCGCCGAAACTGGCCCGTTACAACGGCGTGGAAGCGATGGAAATCCTCGGTGCCCCGGCGCCCGGCTATTCCACCGGTGAAGCCATGGCCGAAGTCGAAGCCCTGGCCAAGAAACTGCCGGCAGGTGTCGGTATTTCCTGGACCGGTCTGTCGTACGAAGAGCGTCTGTCCGGCTCGCAAGCGCCAGCGCTGTACGCCTTGTCGCTGCTGATGGTGTTCCTGTGTCTGGCGGCGTTGTATGAAAGCTGGTCGATCCCGATCGCGGTCATGCTGGTCGTGCCGCTGGGGATCATCGGTGCGCTGATGGCGACCAGCCTGCGCGGCCTGTCCAACGACGTGTATTTCCAGGTGGGGCTGTTGACCACTATCGGTCTGGCGGCGAAAAACGCCATTCTGATCGTCGAGTTCGCCAAGGAACTGCATGAGCAAGGGCGTAGCCTGCGCGATGCCGCGATCGAAGCCTGCCGGATGCGTCTGCGACCGATCATCATGACCTCGCTCGCATTCGTGCTCGGCGTGGTACCGCTGGCCATTTCCACGGGCGCAGGTTCGGGTAGCCAACATGCGATCGGTACCGGGGTGATTGGCGGTATGCTCACGGCCACGATCCTGGCGATCTTCTGGGTTCCGTTGTTCTTCGTCACCGTGTCGTCCATGGGCCAGCGCAAAGTCGCCGACCAGGATGACGCCACTGAAACTCCTCAAGAGGCTGGCTAATGAGCAAGTCGCTACTCTCCCTGGCAGTCACCGCTTTCGTGCTGAGTGGCTGCTCGCTGATACCCGATTATCAGCGGCCTGAAGCTCCGGTGGCGGGCCAATACCCGCAAGGCCCGGCGTACTCGTCGGCCCAGGCGCCCAACCAGGCCGCCGCCGAACAGGGCTGGAAGCAGTTTTTCCACGACCCGGCGCTGCAACAGGTGATTCAGACCGCGCTGGAGAACAACCGTGACCTGCGTGTCGCGGCGCTGAACATCGACGCTTATGCGGCTCAATACCGCATCCAGCGCGCCGATCTGTTCCCGGCGGTTTCGGCCACCGGCAGCGGCAGCCGCCAGCGGGTTCCGGCACGGGCCTCGCAAACCGGCGAAGCAAACATCAGCAGTTCCTACTCGGCCACCGTCGGCATCAGCGCCTATGAACTCGACCTGTTCGGTCGGGTGCGCAGCCTGAGCGAAGAGGCCCTGCAGAAATACTTCGCCACTGAAGAAGCACGGCGCAGCACACAGATCAGTCTGGTGGCCAGCGTGGCCAATGCCTACCTGACCTGGCAGGCCGACAAGGAGCTGCTGAAACTCACCCAGGAAACCCTCGGGGCCTACGAGGAGAGTTACAAGCTCACCTCGCGCAGCAACGAAGTGGGTGTAGCCTCGGCGCTGGATCTGGCCCAGTCGCGTACCACGGTGGAAAACGCCCGTGCGCAACAGGCCAAGTACACCCGTCAGGTCGCCCAGGATGAAAACAGCTTGGTGCTGCTGCTCGGCACCGGTATCCCGGCCAATCTGCAAGTGGCCAAGCCACTGTCGGATGACCTGCTGAGCGACGTGCCGGCCGGCCTGCCGTCGGACTTGCTGCAACGTCGCCCGGACATCCTCCAGGCCGAATACAACCTCAAGGCCGCCAACGCCAACATCGGCGCGGCGCGGGCGGCGTTCTTCCCGAGCATCAGCCTGACCGCCAATGCCGGCTCCCTGAGCCCGGACCTGTCCGGTCTGTTCAAGGGTGGTTCGGGCACCTGGTTGTTCCAGCCGCAAATCAACCTGCCGATCTTCAACGCCGGCAGCCTGCGCGCCAGCCTGGATTACTCCAAGATCCAGAAAGACATCAGCGTGGCGAACTACGAGAAGTCCATTCAAACGGCCTTCCAGGAAGTCGCCGATGGCCTGGCCGCACGCCAGACCTACACCGAGCAGTTGCAGGCTCAGCGTGATTTCGTCAGCGCCAACCAGGACTACTACCGCCTGGCCGAGCGTCGTTATCGCATCGGGGTCGACAGCAACCTGACCTTCCTCGACGCCCAGCGCCAGCTGTTCAGTGCCCAACAGGCGCTGATCACCGACCGCCTGGCGCAGCTGACCAGCGCGGTCAACCTGTACAAGGCGTTGGGCGGTGGCTGGAATGAACAGACGGCGAAGAACGAGCCGTTGAAAGAAGAAGCGCCGAAGATGAAGTTGTTCTGATAGCGCCGTAAACACGAAGCCCACCGTTTGGTGGGCTTTTTGTTGGTCGTGAAAAAAACCAGCCTGCTCGCTTCACCCTCCGACTCCATTGACCAGAAACACCGGCTCTTCCAGATAATCGAGCCCCAAGCGGTTTTCGAACATTTCGTCGCGTAACGCTGCGGTCGTGAAACTGCCCAGGCCCAGCGCGGTGGCCAGCAGGGAAAAGGTCTGACTCAGATGCCCGGCATCCATCAGCGCCACCCGCAATGCGCGGCTGAATTCGTATTTCCAGGCCATCCGCTCGACTCGAGCCGTGGAAACGAACACCGCAGCCGCATCCTCGATCCATGTCTGACCACCACAGGCCTCACTGATCCAGGCCCGTGGGTCTTCCAGGGAAAGCAGCTCCAGCCCGTGACGACGCACCGAATAATGGTAAAGACCCCGCTCGAAACCTTGCACATTCATCAGCACCGCATACACCTCGGTGCCCTGCAACGAACCGCCCGCCGGAGAGGTTTTCTTCAGGAAGTAGTCGCCCATGCGGTTGTGCTGCACGACGGTCGCGCCCCAGGTGTAGTAGAGCAACAAAGACAGTTGTTCCGAACTCAACGGCTGATCACTGAAGGTTCGCGACGTGCGGCGATTGCACAGCGAGTCCAGCAGCGTCGGCTGAGCGATCGCACAGGCAGGCAGCAGCGGGTTTTCCAGGGCAATGAACGGATGGGACCAGTAGTCCTTGAACGCCGACGGCTGAGGTTGCGCCGAGGCCTTTTGCTCCAGCTCCGTTTCCAGCTCGGCAACGCTGATGTAGGGCGTGTGCGAGCCGGTCCGGGTACTCAGGTAAAACTCCAGCGCCGCATCCCAGCGGGTCCAAAGGTTGAGCGGATGTTTATCCTCATCAGATGGGGCGCTGTCCGATTGATTGGCGACGGGCAGCAAAACACCGTGGCTGACCAGCGTCCTCAGGAATGCCAGGTTGTCGTCCTGCGCCGGACTCTGCAAAATCCCCGGCAGCAACAAGGCACTCTCCAGTGTCTGCGGGCTCAGGAAGTGGCGCAGTAACGGCAGCAACGTCACGTCAAACTCCAGGCTCAGGTCCTGCTGCCGATCCCGGATAAAAAACGACGCCGAGCCAACGCTGAGCCAGGTGCTTTCCCTGAGTTTCAGCAGGGTCTGCGCGCCCTCCGACGGTGTATGTTGATCGCCCTGTTGATCCAGCCCCTGCCAAAACAGGGCCTTGGGCCTCAAGGACTTGATGGCCTTGATCAAGGTCAACAGTTCCGCGTCATCGGTTTTGCGCGAAATATCCCACTCCAGGGTGATCGCTTTCACCGGGGATGATCTAAACAGTTCACGCAAAATGTCCCAATCCCGCCGTGGATGGCTGGTGTGAATTTCAATCAACCGGTCCAGTGGCAACGAACGTAAATAGTCGTTCAGGTCATACCCCTGGGTTCTGGCGGTTGCCATCGCGCTGTCGAGATCCAGCAAAAATCCCGAGCCGCTGCGCTCCACCACACTGGAAATGAACTCGCCTTCAGACTGCTCTTGTTCTCCCGGCAATGAAAACAACCGCGGTGCGTTTTCCAGCACCAGCTGCGTTGCCGTGAGCTCGCGCAATTCGATGGCATTGGCCACCACCGTGTCCGCCACCTCTTGGGCCAGGGTCGGCAAAATGAAGTGCTGCGTGTCGCCACCGTGGAAACGCGACCAGGAAATATGCTCGGCCAGCCACGGCGAGCGGGTTTTGTCGCACAGTCGCCGCGTCATGTGCAGAAACTCGCGATCCATCGCGATGCCCACGCTGCCCAGGGACAAACTGGACGAGTGCAGCAGGCTCGGTACTTGAGCGCTGACGTCAAGTAAACGAGGCTGCAGGATGCAGTGGGTCGGCTGAAACTCGACGTAATCGAAATGCGGCAAGCCCTCAGCGAGAATTCGCTCGACGGTCGGGTCGAGTCCATTCTCCGACCATTTATCCTCAAGACCGTGCCGTGGCAAATGGTATTCCAGCCCTACTCCGGCCTCGGGATAGGACGAGGCATCAAACATCCCCATGTGAGCCTCCCCGGCTTCAGGCAGTCAGACCCAGCAAGCGCTGTTGCTCAGTATCAGTCCCCGATATCGCCAACAGCCCGGCATATTGGTTTTCCTGTGCTCTGACCTCTTTGGCGAGGTTTTCCAGAAGTTGACGTCCTTGTGGGGTGAATTCAGTGCTGGCCTCAAAGTCCGGCAATGCCTTGATCAAGCCTCGCAGAATGTACAACAGACGGTTTTGCGCCCGTTGCAGTTCATCGGTCGAACGCGAACGAACCCGCCCCAGGTATTTGACCAACGCGATGTACACGTAAAACGCGTGGAAGTAGCCATAAAAGTCACGCTTCTGTCCCGACCACGGCAAGGTGTACAACGGCTCGCGCGAAGTCTCTTCCTTAACGACCGGGCACGCCTCGACTATGTGATAGAGCAACTGATGAGTGGCCTCATGCACCAGGGACTCTTCCAGATCGAGTATCGAATCATCCCGGCTCGACAGCAGGATGATTCCGGTGAAACGGGACGCCGAACAGCTTCGAAATGAACCATCGGGTAAATAAAAAATCGACTTGACCAGTTTTTTGATTTGCTCGCGGCAGGCGGGCCAAGTGTGCTCTATGCGCAACAGGGCAATATTCACCACGTCGCAAAAAAACCGTACGGAGTAACCGCTACGCTCCAACTGTTTGCGGACGGCTTCATCCTCCGGAAATTCATAACTGGGCGGCATCACTATCGCTACCAGCGGATCGACATCAAACCGATGCACAGGGGGGCAATAATGATTCACGCGGGAACTGTCGGATGCTTTGACACGCACTAACATCTCTGGAAATTCAAACAGCATTTTTTCCAGTTCACTCCTGTCCTCGGTCTTTTTCGTGATGACCAGATTGGCATAGTGAGCCGTCAGCACATTCCACACTTGAAACACCGGATCATTAATAATCAAGCGCTGTTCGCGGGTCGGAGGAACGATAAGATTAAACGCCTGCTCAAAAAACTCTGCCAAATGTGGAGCGTTGGGAAACAACTGAAAAAGTTCGGTGTACAGCGCAACAAAGCTGGTGTATCGATTTCGACTGACACGCTCCAGCAAGACTTCAAATCGCGAAGGCTCCGAATCCGCAAGGAAGGTCGTGTCCTGAAATAAATCCTCGACCGAGAGCTCACGTTGACCACTGTTACCGATGTCCATTTCTCAACCTTCCCTTAGGTTGGCGGCAACGGCTTCGCCATTGTCAGACTGGCAATGCCATAACCCAGTTGTTCATAAAGACGACGCGCCGCATCGTTGCGACCAAAGACATGCAACCGCACTTCCTTGCATCCCGCCTGGCTCGCCCATGACTCCAGGGCCAGCAGCGATTGTTTTGCATAACCCTGGCGGCGCTCGCCGGGGTCAATGTAAATATCCAGAATGAAGGCGATCCGACCGGCGCCAGCGTGTCGTTCGGCAACCCATAATTCACCGATGCGCCGCGCTTGATCCTGGATTACCCAGAGTTGATTCTTTTCAGTCAATCGCCCTTGCGGCAACAATTGCTCGAAGACGCTGCGTGCCCTTTGCGACGCCTCCTCCTGGCCCCACTCGCCGGCAGCGACCATCCCGTCGCCATATTCAGCAAGGGCTCTGTCGGCGAACGTAACAAAGTCCGCGTCATTCATTGGAGCCAAGGTGACAGACATGCGTCATTCACTCCGTGCCCGAGCGCTTCCGGTCATGAGTCTGATAAGGCCATTCGGCGTACCACCGTAAAAGCCCACCTTTTCGTGGCACGCCAAATGGCATCACCCACCGTTAATCCATGCGCGCTTGTTGCTGCTGGTTCTGTGTATCAAATACCGCGCGTATTCCCAGGTTGTTCCGAATGCTGGAGGAAGCTGCCGTCAGTTTTGCAGCATCTATACCTTTAACCGCTGCGATCTCGTCAGTACTTAAGTGCACGCCAATATTTCTAGCCGCCCCTGCCGGATCACTGTGTAAGGCGCTGGCAAATTTTTCGTCCAGCACGGCCCGTCCCAGAACCGAGGCCAAACGTTCCTGATTGACTTTATTACCCATGGTACTTCTCCTTGTTATTTCGGCATGACGAAAAATATCCCCTGACGAAGCATGAGAGTGTCTTTTGCCCGCTTGAGGAATTTGAATATAGCAAGGCCTCTTTTCTTTTCCAGCCAAGCCCATGGCCCCCTTTAAATCTTTTTACGATAACCGACAACACCAATTCTTAAGTTTAACCGGCGATTATTGATCTACCTTTAATGACAGCCAGCACTGTAGGAAACGTCTTACAACTAAAGCAATAAACACTTCCATCTAATATCAACAAAACAACAAGGCGTCATTAATAGAACACACCTCTGGATGCTCCTTATCAACCTGAATAACTATGGGATTTGATTAAGAATGCCTCCTACCGTCCGCGTCCCGGCTGGCATCGATTAGCGTTCGATAATCGCCCAAAACCCCATCCACCCAATTGAATCCCCCCGCCCATCCCTCGCACCATTGCCCGCACCTGCAAAATCAATAACAACAAGGTCCGACACCATGACTACGCGCCCTCCCCGCTCCGGCTGACCCCGATCCCTTATACGAATTCGATTCTGTGTCTGCGACCTCTTGGTTGCGGCTGTGTACTGCTTCATCCCTGACAATTAGAGAGACCCGAGCCCATGACTTCCTCCACCCCGCAGTATTTGTTCCCCAGTCTGATCGCCATCGCACTGGCCGGCGCGGCCCTGCCCGCCTTGGCCGAGGAAGCGGGCTTTGTTGAAGGCGCCAAGGTCAACCTGAACCTGCGAAACTTCTACATCAACCGTAACTTCACCAACCCGACCAAGGCTCAGGGCAAGGCTGAAGAGTGGACGCAAAGCTTTATCCTCGACGCCAAATCCGGGTTCACCCAGGGCACCGTCGGGTTCGGCATGGACGTGCTGGGGTTGTATTCGGTCAAGCTCGACGGCGGTAAAGGCACCGGTGGGACGCAGTTGCTGCCGCTGGATCACGATGGCCGCCCGGCGGACAACTTCGGTCGCACCAACGTAGCGTTCAAGGCGAAGTTGTCCCAGACCGAAGTGAAGGTCGGCGAATGGATGCCGGTGCTGCCGATCTTGCGTTCGGACGACGGTCGCTCGCTGCCGCAAACCTTCCGTGGCGGCCAGATCACCTCGAAGGAAATCGACGGCCTGACGCTCTACGGCGGCCAGTTCCGCGCCAACAGCCCGCGCGACGACAGCAGCATGAATGACATGTCGATGACCGGCAAAGCGGCGTTCACCTCAGACCGCTTCAACTTCCAGGGCGGTGAATACGTCTTCAACGACAAGCGTACTCAGATCGGCCTGTGGAATGCTGAACTCAAAGACATCTACAGCCAGCAATACGTCAACCTGATCCACACCCAACCGCTGGGCGACTGGACGCTGGGCGCCAATCTCGGGTTCTTCTACGGCAAGGATGACGGCAGCGCCCGGGCGGGCGAGCTGGACAACAAGACCTGGTCGGGTCTGTTCTCGGCCAAATACGGTGGCAACACCTTTTACGTCGGCCTGCAAAAACTCACCGGCGACAACGCCTGGATGCGGGTCAACGGCACCAGCGGCGGCACCCTGGCCAACGACAGCTACAACTCCAGCTATGACAACGCCAGGGAAAAATCCTGGCAAGTGCGCCACGACTACAACTTCGCCGCTCTGGGCGTGCCGGGCCTGACCCTGATGAACCGCTACATCAGCGGCGACAACGTCCACACCGCCACCACCAGCGACGGCAAGGAATGGGGCCGCGAAAGCGAACTGGGTTACACCGTGCAAAGCGGCGCACTCAAAAACCTCAACCTCAAATGGCGCAACTCCACCATCCGCCGCGACTTCAGCAACAACGAGTTCGACGAGAACCGCTTGATCGTCAGCTATCCGATCAGTTTGTTGTAAACATAAATCAAAAGATCGTCCGAACGCGGCCCGAGCCTTCGGCAGCTCCTACAGGGGTTCACCATTCCTCTGTAGGAGCTGCCGTAGGCTGCGATCTTTTTTTAGCCGTAACCCTATTCCCGCGACTCGACCCCTAACTCATCCCACACCGACTCGGCCAGGTGGAACGTCGCATTGGCCGCCGGAATACCGCAATAGATCGCGCTCTGCATGATCACTTCCTTGATCTCGCCGCGGGTGACGCCGTTGTTGGCGGCGGCGCGCAGGTGCAGTTTGAGTTCTTCGTTGCGGTTCATGCCGATCAGCATCGCGATGGTGATCAGGCTGCGGGTATGGCGCGGCAGGCCCGGGCGGGTCCAGATGTCGCCCCAGGCGTGGCGGGTGATCATCTCCTGGAACTCCGAGTTGAACTCGGTCAGCGCGTTCAGGCTGCAGTCGACGTGGGCGTCACCGAGCACTGCGCGGCGGACTTTCATGCCCTCGTCGTAACGTTGTTTCTCGTCCACAAAAAAATCCTCAATGACCTGAAAGAAACGCCAGCACCCGCTCGCTGAACGCAGCGCCGGCCTGGACGTTGGACAGGTGCGCGGCGTAGAACTCGGCGTACTCGGCGCCCTGCACATGTTCCTGAATGAAATGCCCGCCAGACGGCGGTGTGACCGCATCTTCGGTGCCGGCGATCACCAGCAGCGGCGCCTTGATCGAGGACAACTGATCGCGAAAATCGGCATCACGCACCGCCGCGCAATTGGCCGCGTAACCTTCAGGCGAGGTAGCCGCGAGCATGTCGGTGATCTGCTTCGCCACTGCCGGATTGGCAGCGGAAAAATCCGGGGTAAACCAACGCGCAATCGACGCATCGCGCAGGGCGACCATCGCCGCCGCGCCGTCGCGCAACACGGTTTCGATTCGTGGGTTCCACATCGACGGATCGCCGATTTTCGCCGCGGTGTTGCACACGATCAGTTTGTTCAAACGCTGACCGGCATTGATCCCCAGCCATTGACCGATCAACCCGCCCATGGACAGACCACAGAAATGCGCGCGCTCGATGTGCAAGGCATCCAGCAGCGCGAGCACGTCGCGGCCCAGTTGCTCGATGCTGTACGGCCCTGGCGTCACCAATGACTTGCCATGACCACGGGTGTCAAAACGCAGCACCCGGAAATGCTCGGTGAACGCCGGGATCTGCGCGTCCCACATGTGCAGGTCGGTGCCCAGTGAGTTGGACAGCACCAGTACCGGCGCATCCGCCGGTCCATCGAGTTGCGGCCCTTGAATTTGGTAGTGCAGTTCGCCCTCGGCGAGTTGTACGAATGCCACAGCAGTCTCCTTCAGGCAGTCAACGCAAAATGTTCAGCCACCGCTCGCTCGACCCAGGTATGGGCCTGACCGAGGTAATGGGCGGGGTCCAGCAGATGATCGAGTTCAGCGTCCGACAACTCGGCGGTCACTTGCGGCTCGTCTCCGAGTACCGCGCGCAGATGGCGTTGCTCGGCCACGGCGCGCTTGCAGCATTGCTCCAGCAGATGATGCGCGGTGTCGCGACCGACCCGTTGCGCCAGGACGATGCTCACGGCTTCGGCGAGCACCAGGCCCTGAGTCAGGTCGAGGTTGCGGGTCATGCGCGTCGCGTCCACTTCCAGTCCGTCGACCACCAACAGCGCTTGCTGCAGGCTGCCCGACACCAAACAGCAGATCTCCGGCAAGGTTTCCCATTCGGCATGCCACAGGCCCAGGCTGCGCTCTTGTTCCTGAGGCATGGCGCTGAACAAAGTCGAAAGCAAACCCGGCACCCGGGTCGCCGCACCGATCAGCACCGCCGCGCCCACCGGGTTGCGTTTGTGCGGCATGGTCGAGGAACCGCCCTTGCCCGGCGCCGACGGTTCGAACACTTCGCCGGCTTCGGTCTGCATCAACAGGCTGATGTCGCGGCCGAGTTTGCCGAGGCTGCCGGCGATCAAGCCAAGCACCGCGCCGAACTCCACCAGACGATCACGTTGGGTGTGCCAGGGTTGTTCCGGCAAGGTCAGTTGCAGTTCCGCGGCCAAGACTTCGGCAATCGGCATCGCCTGATCGCCGAGGGCCGCGAGGGTGCCGGAGGCGCCGCCGAATTGCAGCACCAGCAAGCGCGGCTTGAGTTCCAGCAAACGCTGGCGGCTACGAGTCACCGCGCCCAGCCAACCGGCGATCTTCATGCCGAGGGTGACCGGTGTCGCGTGTTGCAACCAGGTGCGCCCGGCCAGCGGCGTGGCGACGTATCGCTTGGCCTGGGTCGCGAGGGCTGCCCCCAGCTGCGCCAGATCAGCTTCGATCAGTTGCAGCGCACGGCGCAATTGCAACACCAGGCCGGTGTCCATCACGTCCTGGCTGGTCGCGCCCAGATGCACGTAGCGCTCGGCTTCGGCATCGCTGTTGGCGATCTGCTTGCCCAGCGCCTTGACCAAAGGGATCGCCGAATTGCCCGCCGTGGCAATCGCCTCGCCGAGAGCGGCGAAGTCGTAATGCTCAGCCCGGCAGGCCGCTTCGATAGACACGACAGCCGCTTGAGGAATCAGGCCAACCCGCGCTTCGGCCCGGGCCAGCGCGGCTTCGAAATCAAGCATGGCCTGAACCCGGCCCTGATCGCAGAACACCTCACGCATGTTGCGTGCCGTGAAGTAGGCATCGAACAATTGATTGCCCGGTCGCTGATTCATAAACAGTCCTTGCAGGCGAGGGCCAGGGCGGCCCCCGCGGAAAGATCAAAGGTCGTTTTCCAAATACTTCGGCTGTTTCGGCAGTCGCAGGCTGAACAGGAACGCCACCGCCATCATCACCGTCACGTACCAGTAGAACGAGTTTTCCATGCCTGCGGCTTTAAGGCTCAGCGCTACATATTCCGCCGAACCGCCGAAGATCGCATTGGCCACCGCATACGCCAGGCCGACGCCCAAGGCGCGCACCTCTGGCGGGAACATTTCGGCTTTCACCAGACCGCTGATCGAGGTGTAGAAACTGACGATCGCCAGCGCCACGGTAATCAGCACAAACGCCAGGAATGGACTGCTGACACTTTTCAGGCTCAACAGGATCGGTACGGTGAACAACGTCCCAAGGGCGCCGAACCAGAGCATCGAATTGCGCCGGCCGATCTTGTCGGCGAGCATGCCGAACAGCGGCTGCATGCACATATAAAGGAACAGTGCACCGGTCATGATGTAGCTGGCGGTCTTGGCGTGCATGCCAGCGGTGTTCACCAGGTATTTCTGCATGTACGTGGTGAAGGTGTAGAAAATCAGCGAACCGCCGGCGGTGTAACCCAGCACGGTGATGAAGGCTGCCTTGTGATCGCGGAACAGCGCACCAATGCTGCCGGCATCCTTGCTTTCGCGCATTTCCTTGCTGCTGGTTTCCTTGAGCGCACGACGCAGGAACAGCGAAATCAACGCCGCCGCCGCACCGACCACGAACGGAATTCGCCAGCCGTAGGCACGCAATTCATCCTCGTTGAGGAACTGCTGCAGGATCACCACCAGCGACACCGCCAGCAACTGTCCGCCAATCAGCGTCACGTACTGGAACGACGCGAAGAACCCGCGCTGGCCCTTGAGGGCGACTTCGCTCATGTAAGTCGCGGTGGTGCCGTATTCGCCGCCCACCGACAAGCCCTGCAGCAAGCGCGCGAACAGCAGCAGTATCGGCGCCCAGACACCGATACTGTTGTAGGTCGGCAGGCAAGCGATGAGCAACGAACCGAAGCACATCATCAGAATCGAGATCAGCATCGAATTCTTGCGCCCGTGCTTGTCCGCCAGCCGACCGAAGATCCAGCCGCCAATGGGGCGCATCAGAAACCCGGCGGCAAACACGCCCGCGGTATTGACCAACTGCACCGTGGGGTTATCGGACGGGAAAAAGGCCGGGGCGAAATAGATCGCACAGAAGGCATAGACGTAAAAATCGAACCACTCGACCAGGTTGCCGGACGAGGCGCCGACAATCGCGAAGATCCTTTTGTTGCGTTCTTCACCGGTGTAGACAGCTGTGGAGGTTGTCATTGTTTTTTCACTCTGTGGGGACCGTGAGAGTCTAGACATGCTTTGCAACAATCCCGTTCCGCAGATGCATTGGCGACACAGATCCCCTGTTCCGATCGTTCCCACGGTCCCCGTGGGAATGCATCCGGTGACACTCAGCGTCCATGGCGGCATTCCCACGCAGAGCGTGGGAACGATCAGGCGATCAGGTTGGAGTCAGTAATCGAAGAACACCGTCTCCGCATCCGTCCCCTGCAGAATCACATTCCACTGATAAACACCCGAAGCATCCTGCTTTGCCAACAAGGTGCCACGACGTTCGGCGGGCACGCATTCGAGTAGCGGGTCCGCCACGTTAGCCGGCTCACCATCAAAGTAAATCCGCGTCAGCAAGTGCTTCACCAACCCGCGAGCAAACACCAGCACCACCAGGTGCGGCGCCTGGGTTGTGCCCCTCAGGCCTTCCACGGTGCCCGGCTTGATCGTGGTAAAGCGAAAACGCCCTTGCGCATCCACCGGCACCCGGCCAAACCCTTCGAAGTTCGGGTCCAGGGGTTTGTCCTGATCGTCTTCAGGGTGGTCGTACTTGCCGGCGGCGTTGGCTTGCCAGACTTCGAGCATGGCGTCGTTGACGAAGTCGCCATTGCCATCGACGACTTGCCCGGTGATCGCCACACGCTCGCCGAGGGTCTGTTCAACGGTCAGGTCTTCACGGTTCAGCCAGGTCAGGCCGATGTGGTAGTACGGTCCGACGGTGTGGGACGTGGTCGCGTTCAGCGTCATCTTATTTCTCCATCGGCGTGGCGTCGCGGCCGCGCAAAACGATGTCCCAACGATAAGCGAGGGCATAGGAAGGGATGGTTTTTTCCAGATCGAAACGGGCGATCAGGCGCTCTTTGGCGCTGGTATCGGGCACACAGTTGTAGATCGGGTCATAAGCCAGCAACGGGTCACCCGGGAAATACATCTGGGTCACCAGGCGCGTCAGAATGCTCGGCCCGAACAGGGAGAAATGGATGTGCGCCGGGCGCCAGGCGTTGTGGTGGTTACCCCACGGGTAGGCGCCGGGCTTGATGGTCTGGAACTGGTACCAGCCATCGGCGTCGGTCACGGTGCGCCCGGTGCCGGTGAAGTTCGGGTCCAGCGGCGCGTCGTGCAGGTCGCGGGCATGGTTGTAACGACCGGCGGCGTTGGCCTGCCAGATCTCCACCAGAATGCCCGGCACCGGCAGACCGTCTTCATCCAGCACACGGCCGTGGATGATGATTCGTTCACCCAATGGCTCGCCCGAGTGCTGGGCAGTCAGGTCGTTATCCCGCTCCTGGATGCGCTCGGCGCCGATGGTCGGGCCGGTGATTTCCGACAGCGAATGAGGCAAAAACACCAACGGCTTGGACGGCGAGCGAAGGTTGGTGGATTGATAAGGAGGGTGCAGGTATTCCGGCTGAGTGCCCGCCTGCGGGCGACGGTAACCAGGTTTGTCAGTCATTGCGCGTTCCTCAATTCTTATTAGTCGACACTGCTTATTCACAGCCAAGTGTGTCAAACCCGTTCGATCGCCAGGGCCAGGCCCTGACCGACACCGACGCACATGGTCGCCAAGCCTTTCTTGCCGCCCGTTTTTTCCAGTTGATGCAGTGCGGTCAGCACCAGACGCGCACCGCTCATGCCCAGCGGATGGCCCAAGGCAATGGCGCCACCGTTCGGGTTGACCTGGGCCGCGTCATCCGCCAGTCCCAGTTCACGCAGCACTGCCAGACCCTGGCTGGCGAAGGCTTCGTTGAGTTCGATCACGTCGAAATCGCTGACCGCCAGGCCCAGGCGCTCAGTCAATTTGCGCACCGCCGGCACCGGGCCGATGCCCATCACCCGTGGTGCGACACCGGCGCTGGCCATGCCGAGCACTTTGGCGCGGGCGGTCAGGCCGTGTTTCTTCACGGCTTCGGCCGAAGCCAGAATCAGCGCTGCAGCACCGTCGTTCACACCGGAGGCATTGCCGGCGGTGACGGTTTTGTCGGGGCCGTTGACCGGTTTGAGTTTGGCCAGGGTTTCGAGTGTAGTGTCGGCGCGAGGATGTTCGTCCTGGCTGACCACTGTTTCACCCTTCTTGTGGGCAATGCGCACTTCAACGATTTCTTCGGCGAAAAATCCTGCGGCTTGCGCGGCGGCTGTCCGTTGCTGACTGCGCAGTGCGAAAGCGTCCTGATCCTCGCGGGAAACTTCGTAATCGTCGGCCACGTTATCGGCGGTTTGCGGCATGGCATCGACGCCGTACTGGGCTTTCATCAACGGGTTGATGAAACGCCAGCCGATGGTGGTGTCTTCCAGCTTCATGTTGCGCGAAAACGCCGCGTCAGCCTTGCCCATCACGAAAGGCGCGCGGGACATCGATTCGACGCCGCCAGCAATCGCCAGCTCCATCTCACCGCTGGCAATGGCCCGAAACGCAGTGCCGATAGCGTCCATGCCCGAAGCGCAGAGGCGATTGAGGGTAACGCCAGGAATGGTTTCCGGCAGCCCCGCCAGCAGCAACGCCATGCGAGCCACGTTGCGGTTGTCTTCGCCGGCCTGGTTGGCGCAACCGAGGAACACCTCGTCCACCGCGTTCCAGTCCACCGACGGGTTGCGTGTCATCAGCGCCTTGATCGGCACGGCGGCCAGGTCATCGGCGCGAACCGCCGACAGGCCACCGCCAAAACGGCCGATGGGGGTACGAATCGCGTCACAGATATAAACGTCACGCATCAGGCTTCTCCGGGTGCTTGGCCGTGGGCCGCCGCAGTGCGGGCTTCCAGATCACGCAGCGCGGTCAACTCGACTTCGGTTGGCTCGGCAGTGTTTTCAACGGTGTCGGCAAAACGAATCGCCCAACCGGTGGCCGCGATCACTTGCTCGCGGGTCACCCCTGGATGCAGCGCGGTGACCACGAATTCATGGGTGCCGGCTTCCGGTTCCATGATGCACAGGTCGGTAATGATGCCGACAGGACCGGCGCCCGGCAGGCCGAGGCGCTTGCGCGAATCACCGCCCTCGCCATGGCCAACCGAGGTAATGAAGTCGAGCTTGTCGACGAACGAACGCGCCGACTGCTTGAGGATGATCAGCACGCTCTTGGCGGAACCGGCGATCTCCGGCGCGCCACCTGCACCCGGCAGGCGAACTTTCGGCTGATGGTAGTCGCCGACCACCGTGGTGTTGATGTTGCCGAAGCGATCGACTTGCGCGGCGCCGAGGAAGCCAACGTCGATGCGCCCGCCCTGCAGCCAGTAGCGAAAAATCTCGCCGGTCGGGACGACGGTGTCGGCGGTTTCCGCCAGCTCGCCGTCACCGATCGACAATGGCAGTACGCTCGGCTTGGCACCGATCGGACCCGATTCGTAGATCAGGACGACATCTGGCGAGGACGTCAGTCGCGCCAGGTTGGCGGCTTTCGACGGCAGGCCGATACCAACGAAGCACACCGAACCGTTTTTCAGACGGCGGGCGGCAGCGACGGTCATCATTTCATTGGTGGTGTAAGTCATTACTTGGCCTCCGAGGCAGCGGCCAGCTTGGCCTGGAACTCGCTGAAGTCAGCGCAGCCGTGGATGTACTCGTTGATCCACGCGGTGAAGGTTTCACGGTCGCGGGCAATCGGGTCCCAGGCCTGGTAGAAGCGGTTGTCACGCTCGGTGTAACCGTGGGCGTAGGACGGATGCGCGCCGCCCGGTACGTGGCAGACCGCGCTCAGAGCCCAGGTCGGCAGCACGCAGGCGTTCATCGGTGCATTGAGGTCATCGACGATTTCTTCGACGGTGACGATGCAACGCTTGGCCGCCAGCGCCGCTTCTTTCTGCACACCGAGAATGCCCCAGAGCAGCACGTTGCCTTGGCGGTCGGCTTTCTGCGCGTGAATCACGGTAATGTCCGGACGCACCGACGGCACCGCCGCCAGCACTTCGCCGGTGAACGGGCAAGTGACGGTTTTGATCAGCGGGTTGACCTTCGGCAGGTCGGAACCGGCGTAGGCACGCAGCACCGCGAACGGTAAGCCCGAAGCGCCCGCGACGTAGGCATTGGCCAGGTCGGCGTGGCTGTGCTCTTCGATTTCCAGCGCATGCGGCCACTGCCGCTCGACTGCGTCACGCAAACGGTGCAGCGAGCCGACGCCGGGGTTGCCGCCCCAGGAGAAAATCAGTTTGCGAGCACAACCGGCACCGATCAACTGGTCGTAGATCAAGTCAGGCGTCATCCGCACCAGGGTCAGGTCTTTCTTGCCCTGGCGAATGATTTCGTGACCAGCCGCCGTAGGAATCAGGTGAGTGAAGCCTTCGAGCGCGACGGTATCGCCGTCGTTGACGAACTGCTTCACCGCGTCATGCAGCGAAAGGATTTCAGCCATGGGGCAGGCTCCCGTTTTGTTATGAACCGACAGTGGTAGAAAAAGGCGCGAGGTTCAGCGCCGGAATGACTGAAGATTAAGCCCCTGGAAAAACCCAAACAATCCGATAATCGACTGAGTGTTCGTTTATCGAACAGATTGTTACCTCGCTATCGTTCTCTCTCAGATCGTTCCCACGCTCAGCGTGGGAATGCAGCCCGGGACGCTCCGCGTCCCAAAAGCGGACGCAAAGCGTCCATTGAGGCATTCCCACGCCGAGCGTGGGAACGATCACTCTCAATCCGGATCAGGTCGCATCCGCATGGCTGACCATGCCCTTGATCACCACCGCCGTGGTCGCCAACGCGGCCGGAATCACCAGCGCCGTCAGCACCTGCTCGAAGTTCCAGCCCAGGCCCAGCAACGTCGCGCCCATCCATGCCCCGAGGATCGCGCCGAAGCGGCCAATCCCGAGCATCCACGACACACCGGTCGCCCGCCCTTGAGTCGGGTAAAAACGCGCCGCCAGCGACGGCATTGCCGATTGCGCACCGTTGACACACATCCCGGCCACCAGCACCAGGGTCGCCAGCACGGCGATGTTGCCCAGGCTCTGCCCTACCGCGTAGGCAAACACCCCGGCCAATAGATAGAAAGTACCGATGACCTTGTGCGGATTGAATCGGTCCATCGCCCAACCCACGCCCACTGCGCTCAACACCCCACCAAGCTGGAACAGCGCACCAATGAATGCCGCCTGCTCCATACTCGCGCCGCTGTCACGCATCAGCGTCGGCAACCAACTGGTCAGCAGATAAACAATCACCAGCCCCATGAAGTACGTCAGCCACAGCAACAACGTGCCGGTGCTGTACGTGCCGGAGAAGATCACCGCGAACACATTGCGTGCCTTCACGGTTTTCTGTTCCGGCACGCTGAAGCTCGAAGCCTGGGCCACCAGCGCTGGGTCGATCGGTGCCAGGGCCTTGCGCACTTTGTCGGTACCGCGATTGCGCACCACCAGATAGCGCGCCGATTCTGGCAACCAGAACAGCAATACGACGGCGAGCATCAGCGGCAGAATCCCGCCGATCATCAACAGGCTGTGCCAGCCGAAGGCCGGGATCAGTTTGGCCGAGATGAACCCGCCCCCGGCCATGCCGAGGTTGAAGCCACAGAACATGCTGGTCACCAGGAGGGATTTCTTGCGTTCCGGGGTGTATTCGGAGAGCAGCGTGGTGGCGTTCGGCATGCCGGCGCCCAGTCCCAGGCCGGTGAGAAAACGCAGCACCAGCAGTTGATCGACATTGGTGCTGTAAGCCGATGCCAGGCTGAAGGCACCGAACAATAACACCGCGCCCACCAGTACGACTTTTCGCCCGAAGCGGTCAGCCAACGGCCCGGAACCCAAGGCGCCGAAGACCATGCCGATCAACGCCGCACTCATCACCGGGCCGAGGCTGGCGCGATCGATGCCCCAGTCCTGGGACAATGCCGGCGCGATAAACCCCATGGCCGCGGTGTCGAGGCCATCGAGGAAGACAATCAGGAAACACAGGATCACCACCCGCCATTGGTAGCGCGAAATGGGTTGAGCGTTGATGAAGGACTGCACGTCGAGGCAGTTTCCTACAGCAGACTGAGGCTGGTTCATTATTTTTATTCCACGCAAAGAACGCAGTCGAACAGCTGCCAGCCAAGGCTGACGCTGTCACAAGAAAAGGAGGTCGGGATCAGGCGATCCGGTTTCGGCAGCGAAATCGGTGGGAACAGCGACAGCGGGGAAACGTGCACATGACGATGCCTCTTCTCATTATTATTGGGTCGTCGTCCGGCAACCGGCTGAGGGCCAGCAGCGCCGGATGACGCTGCCGCGACATTAATGATCCGAGGGAAAGAGCGTCAATTCGATAAACGCGACTCTGTGCGTTTATCGAACAGCTTAGGCGAACAGTTGCGCGCTCAGGTCTCGACTGGCGCTTAGCAGACCAGGCAAGAAACGTTGCTCCAGCTCGCTGCGGCTGACCCGGCCGGCGTGGGTGCTGACATTCAGGGCCGCCACCACTTGACCGGAAGCGTCGTACACAGGAACGGCAATCGAGCGCAGGCCCTGCTCCAGTTCCTGATCAACGATGCACCAGCCTTGTCGCCGTACTTCTTGCAAGCATTCGAGCAATGCCTCGGGGGTATGCAGGGTGCGACTGGTCTTGGCTTGCAAGTCTGCATGGTCGAGGTATTCGCGCAGCGACGTGTCGTCCAGCGCGGCGAGCAGAATCCGGCCCATGGAGGTGCAATAGGCCGGCAAGCGCCCACCCACCGAGAGGTCGACGGAAATCAGCCGTTGGGTGGTCGCCGAGCGCGCGATGTACAAAATGTCATCGCCCTCTAGCGTGGCCATGTTGCAAGCCTCGTGCAGTTGCTCGCTCATGCGGTCCAGGTACGGCTGGGCAGACACCGCCAGCGGGGTCGACGACAAATAGGCATGGCCCAGGGTCAAGACTTTGGGCAGCAGCGAATAGGTGCGCCCGTCGGTGGTGGCGTAGCCGAGCTTGATCAGCGTATGCAGGCAACGTCGCACAGCGGCGCGGGGAATTTCCGTGCGGTGGCTGATCTGTGCAATGGTCAGGTGCCGCTTGCGCTCCTGGAACGCTTGCACCACCGCCAGGCCACGGGCCAGGGAAGTCATGAAATCCGGGTCACCGGTCAGGGCCTGGATTCGCTTGGCGGGCGAGGCGACGATCGGCGGCGCCACTGAAGCGAAGGAATTGCGCATTTGATCGTTCATATCAGGTTGTTCCCCACACGGATCAGCGACTATTACAAGCGGCCCCGGTCTGACACACAAGCCAGCGACTGCCAGGATTGGGCGATTATCGAACCACAGGCCGATAATCGCAATCGTGGTGCGTACATTCAGCCATCCTGCTTTCACTCACCCCACAATACGGTTGTTATTTTCGGTCACTGGTTTAAAGGAGAACGATGTAATAATTTGTCCGGCCTAATGGCGCCAGAAAGTCACCACTGCAACTGGCATCAGTCCACCGTAGTTACCGGCAAGTTGCGAGCAACAAAACAATCACACATGAGGAACTACTTTTAACTGCCAAGAGATAGTGTTCTTCGAATCGACCGCTATAATGCATTTCAGAGGCGACCGGTTTTTTTGTACCGATTCCGCCCGCCGGCAGCGCGATATCCATCGCCGCTGTCCGCAGCAAGCGCTTGACGCTCATTTAATATGTTCCGCCAACGCGCTCGCTGAAACAGGAGACTGATGCTGCGTCAGCTGTTTTGCTCTGGTGCCGTGGCCGCCTGCAACATTGAAGTATTGATTGCGCCGTGGGAACGATGTCGTATCAGGCATTGTCCTTTCGACGAGCATGGTCAATGGATCGATGCAGCGCGTTTCACCAGAATTAATCTCAACTCAATCAGGTAGCACTGTGACGAAAGACGAACTGCGCGCAGAACTTGAGCGCCAGGAACAACGTTACAAGGAAGTTTACGGCGGGGAAGTCACCACCTACGCCGCTCAACCCGAACCCGAACGCAAACCCTGGCGTAAACGCGCCACCGTTCAGGATCAGGCCTTCACCCAGGAATTGCAGAAGATGGAAAAGGAACTCAAAGCCGAAGAGCCATGACCGCCTCGACTTGAATCCTTTCAAGAGCCTGCGTCTGCACCCGTTAAAAGCGGGTTGTATCGATGGTRCTTTTCGCGCCCGCTACAAGCGGGCAGCGGCTTCCTCATCCATTCGATGAGGCAAACGGCTCTTGCCTGACCTTCTTCTCAGATATTTCACACAAGCGTTCAAGCCTCTCGTCCCAACGAGAGAAACCCTTGTGGCAGCTGCCTTTCCAAGCGAATTCAATGACTTGTAGGCCCCTGAAAAAACCCGGGATTCAGGGGATTGCCACCCACTGATTCATTGAAGAATGTAACCGATGAGCAGCAAGTGCATCGATTATCAGTCTTTTCTGGCATAATCGCGCCCCCTTACGAACGGGTCAGAAAACCTTCATGATCGATTTATTCAGCGGACTGGATGCTTGGGTGCTTGTGAGCCTCTTGCTCGCCCTGGCCTTTGTCCTCGCCTTCGAGTTCATCAACGGCTTTCATGACACCGCAAACGCGGTGGCCACTGTCATCTACACCAAAGCCATGCCGCCTCATCTGGCGGTGTTCTTTTCCGGTGTGTTCAACTTCCTCGGCGTGCTGCTGGGCGGTGTGGGGGTGGCGTATGCCATCGTCCATCTGCTGCCGGTAGAACTGCTGATCAATGTGAACACCGGTCACGGGCTGGCCATGGTGTTCTCGTTACTCGCCGCCGCCATCACCTGGAACCTGGGCACCTGGTACTTCGGTATCCCGGCCTCCAGCTCCCATACGCTTATCGGTTCGATCCTCGGTGTCGGCCTGGCCAACGCCCTGATCAACGACATTCCGTTGGCCGACGGCGTGAACTGGCAGAAAGCGATCGACATCGGTGCGTCCCTGGTGTTCTCGCCGATGGCCGGCTTCCTTGTTGCCGCCCTGGTGCTGATCGGCCTTAAATGGTGGCGTCCGCTGTCCAAGATGCACAAGACACCGGAACAGCGCCGCAAGATCGACGACAAGAAGCACCCGCCGTTCTGGAACCGTCTGGTCCTGGTGATTTCGGCGATGGCGGTCAGCTTCGTGCACGGCTCGAACGATGGCCAGAAAGGCATCGGCCTGATCATGCTGGTACTGATCGGTATCGTCCCGGCGCAGTTCGTACTCGACCTGGGCAGCACCACCTACCAGATCGAACGGACGCGCGATGCAACCCTGCACCTGAGCCAGTTCTACAAGCGCAATGCCGATACGCTGGGTGAATTCCTGGCCCTGGGCAAAAGCGTGGAAGGTGATCTGCCGGAGAAATTCCGTTGCAACCCGCAACAGACCGAACCGACCATCGCCGCCCTGCTCGACACCCTCAAGGGTGTAGCCGACTACCACTCGCTGCCAGCGGAAAGCCGCATCGAAGTGCGTCGTTACCTGCTTTGCCTGGACGACACGGCGAAGAAAGTCAGCAAGTTGCCTGGCCTCGCAGCCCGTGAAAAGGCTGACCTGGACAAACTGCGCAAGGACCTGACCACCACCACTGAATACGCCCCGTTCTGGGTGATTCTGGCGGTCGCTCTGGCCCTCGGCCTGGGTACCATGGTCGGCTGGAAACGCGTGGTATTGACCATCGGCGAGAAAATCGGCAAGCAAGGCATGACCTATGCCCAAGGCATGTCGGCGCAGATCACCACCGCGAGCATGATCGGCCTGGCCAACATCTTCAGCCTGCCCGTCTCCACTACCCACGTCCTGTCCTCAGGCGTGGCCGGCACCATGGTCGCGAACAAAAGCGGCCTGCAAGGCGGTACTGTCAGAACCATCCTGCTGGCCTGGGTCCTGACCCTGCCAGCCACCGTAGCCCTGTCGGCCGGCCTGTTCTGGCTGGCCTCCAAGGCACTGGGTAGCTGATACACCGCTACTGAAAAAGGCGCGTTCCGTAAGGTTCGCGCCTTTTTTATTGCCCGCATTTCGGTATTAGATCGTTACCACGCAGAGCGCGGGAACGATCGCACAAAAAAAAAGGCGACCGAAGTCGCCCAAAATGCCTTGCGTGCTCATTGCTCCAGAAAGAACTACGGTTTTCTCCGCTTATGCGAATCCTTCCAGATAAAAAAACCAAACCCTGCAAAAAACAGAACCATGAGGCCAACTGTCAGCACTCCGGCGATCACCACGTTATCGAAAAACATGACTGGCCTCCTGCACATGCCCTGTTGCGATGGGGCTAAGTTAACCAATCGGGCAGGAGAGAAAATTGACCGGGATCAATGCCGCCCGAGACTGGGCGTAAAGGAAGGGAAATAACTGACCTGCATCAACAGATGCAGGGTGTTTCAACGCTTTTTCGGTTTGTTCTTTGGCTTTTTCTTCGCTTTACCCAACGGCATGGCCTGCTCAAATGCCTGGCGCACTTCGTTCAGGCGCTTTTCATTAAGGTCATGAATCCGTTTGGCGCGTTCAGAATTGAGGTCGATCAGCTTGTCATCTTGGCTCATGGCGTTCAGTGCATCGCTTGGAAATGAATTCAGCTGCCGGCTAAAGGCGACAGGATTGCGCCAATAATGCGGTCTGGCGCGGGCGCTGACCAGTCTCCGACACTTCAGATCTCGATATCGACCCACAACCCCTGACGTGGCTGATTCTCCATCAACGGCACCACCGGCACGGTATTGTCGGCATTGAGCTCATTACCGGGGATCGCCAGATGCTCTTCGGGATCCTCATCGGCCTCGCGACGGCGCCGCTCCCGTTCCTGTTGCCGACGCTGTTCCTCGCGCAGCTGCAGACCCGCTTCTTCCGGGTCGCGCTTTTGCAGGTCGATGGTGCTTTCATTGGAGCTTTCCTGCACCGGCACCACGGGCGGAATATCCGGGCGCTGGCGGATCGGATCCTGCTGTGAAGTGATTGGCACGGCGCTCAAGGGGAGCATCGGTGGCAGCATATTATTGGTCTCCTGTCAGAAGGCTGTCGGCTGCGGGGGTGGCGACTTGAGCCATTGGTCGCAAACTTGTGATCCGCTTGGCACCGCAGGAGCTGGAGCAGCCTGCGATCCTTTGATCTTCAAGTCCTGAAAAGTTCGCAGCCTTCGGCAGCTCCTGCGCACGTAAACCTTTGGTCTGGGGGCTGATTCCGTTAAGATAGCCCGCTTTTTCAAGGTGGGAGTCAGGCAGCATGGCGCAGCAGTATCAACCGGGGCAACGCTGGATCAGTGACAGCGAAGCCGAGCTGGGTTTAGGCACCGTTCTGGCACAGGACGGCCGCTTGTTGACCGTGCTCTACCCGGCCACTGGCGACACTCGCCAGTACGCGCTACGGAATGCGCCCCTCACCCGCGTGCGGTTTTCGCCGGGTGACTCGATTACTCACTTCGAAGGCTGGAAACTGACCGTACAGGAAGTCGACGACATCGACGGCCTGCTGGTCTACCACGGCCTCAATGGGCAGAACGAAGTGGTCACCCTGCCGGAAACCCAGCTGTCGAACTTCATTCAGTTCCGACTGGCGAGCGACCGTCTGTTCGCCGGCCAGATCGACCCGCTGGCCTGGTTCTCCCTGCGTTATCACACCCTGGAACACACCAGCCGCCAGTTGCAGTCATCGCTCTGGGGCCTGGGCGGCGTGCGGGCGCAACCGATCGCGCACCAGCTGCACATCGCCCGTGAAGTCGCCGACCGTATTGCACCGCGGGTTCTGCTGGCCGACGAAGTGGGCCTGGGCAAGACCATCGAAGCCGGTCTGGTGATCCATCGCCAACTGCTTTCGGGCCGCGCGAACCGCGTGCTGATCCTGGTGCCGGAAAACCTCCAGCACCAGTGGCTGGTGGAGATGCGCCGCCGCTTCAATCTGCAAGTTGCGCTGTTCGATGAAGAACGCTTCATCGAAAGCGATGCCTCCAACCCGTTCGAAGACACCCAGCTCGCCCTGGTGGCGCTCGAATGGCTGGTGGAAGACGAGAAAGCCCAGGACGCGCTGTTCGCCGCCGGCTGGGATTTGCTGGTGGTCGACGAAGCGCACCACCTGGTGTGGCACGAAGACCAGGTCAGCCCTGAGTACTCCCTGGTGGAGCAGCTTGCTGAAACGATCCCGGGCGTATTGCTGCTGACCGCAACCCCGGAACAACTGGGCCAGGACAGCCACTTCGCCCGTCTGCGCCTGCTCGACCCGAACCGTTTCCATGACCTGCATGCCTTCCGCGCCGAGAGCGAAAACTATCGCCCGGTGGCCGAAGCCGTTCAGGAGTTGCTGGACAAAGGGCGCCTGTCGCCTGAAGCGCACAAGACCATTCACGGCTTCCTCGGTAACGAAGGCGAAGCCCTGCTGGCCGCCGTCAACGATGGCGATACCGAAGCCAGCGCCCGTCTGGTCCGCGAACTGCTGGACCGCCATGGCACTGGCCGCGTGCTGTTCCGTAACACCCGCGCCGCCGTGCAGGGTTTCCCGGAGCGCAAACTGCACCCGTACCCGCTGCCGTGCCCGGCCGAATACCTCGAACTGCCGTTGGGCGATCACATCGAGCTGTACCCGGAAGTCAGCTTCCAGTCCCAGCCGGACGCCAACGAAGAAGAACGCTGGTGGAAATTCGACCCGCGCGTCGAGTGGCTGATCGACACCCTGAAAATGCTCAAGCGCACCAAAGTGCTGGTGATCTGTGCTCACGCCGAAACCGCCATGGACCTGGAAGACGCCCTGCGCGTGCGTTCCGGCATTCCGGCCACGGTGTTCCACGAAGGCATGAACATCCTTGAGCGTGACCGCGCCGCCGCCTACTTTGCCGACGAAGAATTCGGCGCCCAGGTGCTGATCTGCTCGGAAATCGGCAGTGAAGGTCGTAACTTCCAGTTCTCGCACCACCTGGTGCTGTTCGACCTGCCGTCGCACCCGGATCTGCTGGAGCAACGTATCGGTCGTCTCGACCGGATCGGCCAGAAGCACGTCATCGAACTGCACGTGCCGTACCTGGAAACCAGCCCGCAAGAGCGGCTGTTCCAGTGGTACCACGAAGCGCTGAACGCATTCCTCAACACCTGCCCGACCGGCAACGCCTTGCAGCATCAGTTCGGCCCGCGCCTGCTACCGCTGCTGGAAGAGACCGACGATGGCGAGTGGAAAGCGCTGATCGACGAGGCCCGCGCCGAGCGTGAGCGTCTGGAAGACGAACTGCACACCGGTCGCGACCGCTTGCTGGAACTCAACTCCGGCGGCGCGGGTGAAGGTGATGCGCTGGTCGAAGCGATTCTCGAACAGGACGATCAGTTCGCCCTGCCGATCTACATGGAAACCCTGTTCGACGCCTTCGGCATCGACAGCGAAGACCATTCGGAAAACGCGCTGATCCTCAAGCCCAGCGAAAAAATGCTCGACGCCAGCTTCCCACTGGGCGACGACGAAGGCGTGACCATCACCTACGACCGCAACCAGGCGCTGTCTCGTGAAGACATGCAGTTCATCACCTGGGAACACCCGATGGTTCAGGGTGGCATGGACCTGGTGTTGTCCGGCTCGATGGGCAACACCGCCGTGGCGCTGATCAAGAACAAGGCGCTGAAGCCGGGCACCGTGTTGCTGGAACTGCTCTACGTCAGCGAAGTGGTTGCCCCGCGTTCGTTGCAACTGGGCCGTTACTTGCCGCCGGCCGCCCTGCGCTGCCTGCTCGACGCCAATGGCAATGACCTGTCGGCCCGGGTGTCGTTCGAAACCCTGAACGATCAACTGGAAAGCGTGCCCCGCGCCAGCGCCAACAAGTTCATCCAGGCCCAGCGCGACCAGCTGACGCCACGGATCAATGCCGGCGAAGAGAAGATCACCCCGCGTCACGCCGAGCGCGTGGCCGAGGCACAACGTCGCCTGGCGGCCGATACCGACGAAGAACTGGCGCGCCTGACCGCCTTGCAAGCGGTCAACCCGACCGTGCGCGACAGCGAACTGGTTGCCCTGCGCAAGCAACGCGAGCAAGGCCTGGCCATGCTCGACAAAGCGGCATTGCGACTGGAAGCGATTCGGGTGTTGGTAGCGGGCTAAACCGCCCTGCTCCATCGCCAAAAATGAAAAGGCCCGCAGCGATGCGGGCCTTTTTGTTTGCCTTGTCCCGCCCGCCGATCGTTCCCACGCTCCGCGTGGGAATGCAGCCCGGGACGCTCCGCGTCCCTTTCCGGAGCAGGAACGCGGAGCGTCCCTTGAGGCATTCCCACGCAGAGCGTGGGAACGATCAATCCTCAGGCCGTGACCGCAGCGCCCTTTGGCTCAACCACTGCCACCAGCCCTTCCTTCATCCGCTTCGCATCCCGCACAAAACACCGCGATGCCAAAAACAGAAACACCATGGTGAAAAACAGCGCCACCGGGATCAGGTACATCGCGTCATGCAGGCCGACAGCCTTGAAGGCCTCGGTCATCTGCTCGGCACCCGCCGAGAGCATCGCGGTATGGGCGAAGTGATCGGACAGACCGCCCACCACTACCGGCCCCAAACCACCGCCCAACAGATACAACCCGGCAAAGAACAACGCCATCGCCGTCGCCCGCAGGCGTGGTTCGACCACGTCCTGAATCGCCGTGTACACGCAGGTGTAGAAGTTGTAAGCGAACAACCACCCCAGGCTGAACACCGCGACAAATACCCCGATCTCAATCCGCCCGGCATGCAGCGCCCAAGCCGTGCACAACGTCGAAATGACCAGGCTGAATGCGGCGAACAACAGTCGCCCGTTGGCCACCCGCTGGTGAATCTTGTCGGCAATCCATCCGCCTAGTGTCAGGCCGAACAACCCGGTCACTCCGACGATCACCCCGGTCGCCACCGCCGCGTCCTGCAACGACATCAGAAAATAGCGCTGCAGCATCGGCACCAGAAACGAGTTGCRGGCATACGTGGCGAAGTTGAAGCACAGCCCCGCCATCACCAACCACAGGAAAGTCGGCACCGCCAGCACTCGACGGATCGGCCGGTCCACGCGCTCCTGTGAAACCTGCACGCTTTCCGCCGCGCCACGTTTCGGCTCTTTGATGAAGAACATGAAGACCGCCAGGATCAACCCCGGCACCGCCGCGATGAAGAACGGCGCACGCCAGCTGTCGAATGCCTTGACCATCGCACCAATGGTGAAGAACGCCAGCAGCAGGCCCAGTGGCAAGCCGAGCATGAAAATACCCATGGCCCGCGCCCGACGATGCGCCGGGAACAAGTCGCCGATCAGCGAATTGGCGGCCGGCGCGTAACTGGCTTCACCGATGCCGATGCCCATGCGCACGATCAGGAAACTCCAGAAACTGCCCACCAACCCGTTGATCGCTGTCAGCCCGCTCCACACCGCCAGGCCCCAGCCCATCAGTTTGCTGCGCGAGCCGGTATCGGCCAATCGCCCCAGAGGCAGGCCGGCAATGGCGTAAACGATGGTGAATGCGGTCCCGATGATCCCCAGCTGAAAGTCGTTGAGGTGCCATTCCATGCGGATCGGCTCGATGATGATCGCCGGAATGGTGCGATCGAAGAAGTTGAACAGGTTGGCCAGGAACAACAGGAACAGAATGCGCCAGGCATTCGCCGCTTGGGTCGAGTTCTGCATGGGGTCCGTCTCTTTTTATTGTTGTTGGGGCCGTCACTGTCCCCGGAACCTCCAATCTAGTCAGGCCCGTCAGGGCTGTCTGTCATTATTCGCAAGGCTGATATCAGCCCATGGCGCCACGCATAACCGGTGGGATCAGTGCTGTCAGGAAGCCAGGTTTTTCACCATCAGTCGCAAGCTGGAAAAATACCTCTGCGCCCCCCTTCCCAACGGCATGGCGAAGCCTAGAATAGCGGCCTTGTCTGCCCACCCCGTTCCCATTCCTCCTTTGATCATTGCCCATGTCCGAAGCCAGTCCGTGTCTGAATTGCGGTGCCTGCTGTTCTCATTTCCGCGTGTCTTTTTTCTGGGGTGAATGCACCTCGGCCGGGGGCACGGTGCCTGACGAACTGGTCACGTCCATCAGCCCCAGCCGGGTGGCCATGCTGGGCACAGACTGCAAACCCGTTCGCTGTGTCGGTCTGGTGGGCGAAGTGGGCAGCACCGTGCAGTGCTCGATTTACGATCAGCGTTCCAGCACTTGTCGGGAGTTCGACGCCTCCTGGGCCAATGGCGAGGCGAACGTGGATTGCGATGCGGCACGGGCCGCGTTCGGGCTGCCCGCCCTGCAACCTGAATTCGAAACGCCTTTTGAGCAGATCGCCTAAGGCTTGGCAGCGACCGCAATCAAGCCATTCGAAAAATATTTGACATCATTGCGCTATCATTCCTTGCGCTCCGTGTAAGCCCTCTATACTGCCAGCATTCGCCAGCGCGCATGACGCAGGCCAAGATGACTCACAGACGGGACATGCTATGGAGTGGCTTGGTTTGCATTTCATGACCGGGCTGCCGGAAAGCGGGCAGGTCATACTCAATTGCACCCATAACCCGTTTCTGGTGTTGCTGGCCTATCTGGTCGCCTGCACGGCCGGTTTCGCCACGCTGGACATGACCGAGCGGGTGGGTCATGTGGAAAAATCCGCCTCTCAACGACTCTGGTGCTGGGTCGGCGCCGGGTGTCTGGCGGGCGGTATCTGGTCCATGCACTTCATCAGCATGCTGGCGTTCCAGGTGCCGATCGAAATCCATTACCACCTGCCCACCACCCTGATCTCGCTGTTGTTCGCCCTGACCGCCTCGTGGCTGGCCATGTACACCCTCAGCCACCCCCAGCTGAATTTCTGGCAATACCTGCGGGCCGCGGTGTGGATCGGCCTGGGCATTGCGACCATGCACTACGTGGGCATGGCCGCACTGCGATCGAATGCGCTGGTCTATTACCAACCCGCCTTGTTCGTGCTCTCCATCGTGATCGCCATCGGCGCCAGCCTGGCTGCCCTGTTGATTTCCAGTCACTTGCGCGATGACACCGGTGCGTATCATCTACTGCTCAAATACACCGCCAGCCTGGTGCTCGGGGCCGGCATTGTCAGCATGCATTTCACCGGCATGGCATCGCTCAACCTGGTGCTGCCCGATGACAGCCTTCAACCGCTGCCCGGCGACAACAATCACCTGCAACTGGGGCTGACAGTGGCAGTGATGGCGCTGTTGATCATCGGCAGCAGCATCAGTGCCGCACTGGCGGACAAGAAGCTGCAACACAAGGAGTCCGACCTGCAGCGGGTCAACGCCCTGCTCGGTCAACTGGATCAGGCACGCATGTCGCTGCAACAGGTGGCGCACTACGACCCCTTGACCAACCTGCTCAACCGCCGGGGCTTCAACCAGCTCTTCGCCGAGAAACTCATCGAAAAAACCAACGAAGGCGGCATGCTCGCGGTGATATTCCTCGACATCGACCACTTCAAGCGAATCAACGACAGCCTTGGCCATGACGCTGGCGACGAACTGCTCAAAGTCCTCGCCAGCCATATCAAGGCCTCGGTGCGCAGCCACGAAGACGTGGTGGCGCGTTTCGGAGGCGACGAATTCTGCCTCCTCATCAACTTGTACGACCGTGAAGAAGCGCGGCATATGGCCCAGCGCATCATGCTGAAAATGAAGGACCCCATCGAGTTGTCCGGACGGCGCATGGTCATGACCACCAGCATCGGCATCAGCCTGTTTCCGGAAGACGGCAAGACCTGCGAAGAACTGCTGAAGAACGCCGACCTGGCGCTGTATCAGTCCAAGGACAGCGGTCGTAACGGGTTGCACTTTTTCAGTTCCAACCTGAAAGCCCGCGCCACCCTGGAGTTGCAACTCGAAGAAGAACTGCGTCACGCCCTGCGCGAAGACTCCGGGTTGATGCTGTATTACCAGCCGATCTATGACCTGAGAATCGGCCGAGTCAGCAAACTTGAAGCGCTGGTCCGCTGGCAACACCCGGTTCACGGATTGCTGACGCCGGACCGGTTCATCGCCATCGCCGAGGCTAACGGCCTGATCGCCGAACTGGACAATTGGGTATTGCGCAAAGCCTGCGAAGACCTGGGCGAACTGTCCCGCCACGATTGCGAAGACCTCAAGATCGCAGTGAATTGCTCGCCCCTGAACCTGGCGCGAGAAGAACTGGCCGATGAAATCGAACACGCCCTGCGCATCTACGGGGTGACGCCCCAGCGATTGGAGTTGGAGGTGACCGAAAATGCGCTGATGGGCAATATTTCCAACACCCTGGTGTTGCTGCGGCAGATTCGCGCCCTTGGTGTTTCGTTGTCAATCGACGACTTCGGCACCGGCTATTCCTCCCTGGCCTACCTCAGGCGCCTGCCATTAAACACGCTGAAGATCGACCGCTCGTTCATTCAGGACATTCCCATGGCCACCCAGGACATGGAAATCGTCCAGGCCATTATCGTCATGGCCCATACCCTGCATTTGCAGGTCGTCACCGAAGGTGTCGAGACCCTCGAGCAATATGACTTTCTCCAACGCCACGGCTGCGATTTCGTCCAGGGCTACCTGCTTAGCCATCCGGTGCCGCTGGCTGAGTTGCGGCCGGTACTGGCCGAAATCAACCAGCACACGCATGCCGTCAATCCATTGAGTCTGGCTCACGGTACAACTGCACCAACGTCGAGGGATCCTTTTCCAGGAACCCCTGCCCTCCATGGAGGCGCATCAGTTGTGCGGCCAATCCGCTGATCGGCGTGGCCGAACCCTGTTCGCGGGAAAATTTCACGGCGGTGTCGAGATCCTTGAGCAACGTGCGTACGTGCCATTTCACGGGCTCGAAACGGCTTTCGGCCATTTGCGGCACGAGAATCTGCAACGGTTTTGAATCGGCGAAACCACCGGCCAGCGCCTCGGCAATCAGGCTGGCATCGACCCCGGAGCGCTCGGCCAGGGCCACCACTTCAGCAATGACCAAGGCATTGCAGGCGACGATCATCTGATTGCAGGCCTTGGTCACCTGCCCCGCGCCGATCGCGCCCATGTGGGTCACGCGCTGGCCAAGGGTCAGCAACATCGGCCGCACGCGCGCAAGATCTACCGCCTCGCCACCGACCATGATCGCCAGGCTGCCGGCCTCGGCGCCGACCACCCCGCCGGACACTGGCGCATCGAGCCAACCCATCCCGGTTTTATTGGCCAGTGCTGTGGCCATTTCCCGCGTTGCGGTGGGCTCCAGGCTGGAAAAATCCACCAGCAACTGGCCGCTTTTCGCCCCCTCGGCAACGCCTGCCGCGCCAAACACCACCTCACGTACTACTGCGGTATCGGCCAGGCACAACATCACCACGTCGGCGTGCTGACACAGCTCGGCCGGTGTCGCCACTTGCCGCGCGCCGGCCTCGATCAGTGCTGCACACTTGGCCGGGTTGCGGTTCCACACCGTCAGCGGATAACCGGCCGCCAACAGGCGTCGACACATCGGCAAACCCATCAGGCCGATTCCGGCGAACCCCAGCGCAGACAACGTTGCCATCATTTAGCCTCCCTTTGATTAAAGATCATCGAATATTGGCCGACTCATCATGGTTAAGGAAAGGATTCCCCCGAGCGATGTTCAGGCCAAGGCCCTGACGCTTGGGCCACATTCGCGCTAAAAAAAGACGCGAGATCCCATTCCGTGATGACTCGATGACACTTGTCGCCGAGCCGACCAGTCCAGGTATATGGCGCACAATGACTTCTAAAAACAATCCGGCCACCGCGGTATCCGACCTGACCCTGAGCCCCGCGGCGAACAGCCCCTCATCGTCGAAGCCATTGACCCCGTCGCGTCCGCTGTCGACTCAGCAATACCTGTACTTCACCGAAACCAATACCGACCGCATCCTCGACAACCTCGACGGCCTGCGCGACCTGGTGTTCCCGCGCCCGCCCCATCTGGAAGGCGACAACGAACAGCACAACGACCAGGAATTCCCCTCGGTGTGCCTGATCGGCCTGGGCCGCTGCGGTTCGAACATAGCGCTGGATGTGGCGGAGCTGGTGTACAACGCCCGCAAGTTCTACCTCAACGAATTCAACAACGAAGACCGTCTGTCGCCGGATAAACGCTACGCCGAAAAGGGCTACAGCCCGGCGCAGTGGATTCGCAACAACCTGCGCCTGGGGCCGAACAAGGCCACCAAACCGGTATTCCTGGTGGAACCGCTGGTGATGCTCGGTGACCTGGACAAGGACATCGCCGGTCGCATCCGTTTCTCGCGCAAGGGCGAAAAAAGCGGCTTTTTGCGCGACTACAGCAAAATGAAAATCATGGACTTGTCGGAAGTCCACGCCGGTGGCGCCGGTAACGCGCCGATCCTCGGCCAGTACCTGGCCAAGATCATCCTGAACAAGGACACCCAGCGCTTCTCCAGCCCCGACTGGAAGATGATTCACTCGTACCTGATCGACAGCTGCGGGATCAAGGCCAACCAGTCGCGCCTGTATTTCTCGATCTTCAGTGCTGGCGGCGGTACCGGTTCGGGCATGGCCTCGGAATTCGGCCTGGCCCAGCAGCACTCGTACATGAACAAGACGTTCGACACCAAGCCGATGGACGAACACGACGGCAAGAGCGGCCATTCCTTCGTCTTCGAGCCGATCTTCACCAGCGGCATCTGCGTACTGCCGAACATTTCCGATCACCGCAGCGAAATGTCCGAAGCGCTGCACATCAACGCCGGTCGCCTGCTGTGCAAATACCTGTCGGAAGAGTGGGACTTCTCCTACAACTTCGCCAACGAAGACAGCAGCGAAGCCAGCGTCATGGGCCGTATCCGCCCCTGGAACGCGATGATGCTGATCTCCAACGACATCATGCGTTATGCCGAAGAAAGCGATGACGGCAACATCCAGAACATCGATGTCAACGCGATGGAAAAGCACGCCAACCAGTACATCTCACAGCAGATATTCAACATTCTGACGGCGCAGGCGGTCACCACCGACTACGACCAGAACTATTTCCGTCGCGCTGGCATCGACATCGGCGAAACCATTCGCCTGGACGCCAACGATCTGTTCATGAGCCTGGCCGGCCCGGTGGCAATTGCCTACGCCGAGTCCGTGGTGCCGGAAACCCCGCCGCCGAGCAGCGACAAATTCAAAGTGTTCGACAAAGAGCCGCAGCGCCTGAACATCGACGATCTGTTCTTCCGTTCCATCGACCTGCCGCACTTCAACAAAGTCACCCAGGCGATTGAAGGCATCAGCCTGTTGCCAATCGAGTCCAAGCGCTACCGCGCCTCGCTCGAGCAGTACAAGAATTCGGGCTATGACGCGGCCGCACTGCACGACCTGCACTTCTTCAAGAATTGCTCGTCGGTGGTGTCGATTGTGTCCTTGCCGAAAGACTACAAGCTGTCCTACATGGACCTGAACCGCTTGAAGACCCACCTCAACAGCCTGTTCCCCAACACCACGCTCAAGCGTTATGCACTGGTGATCGGCGCCTCGGCCAACCTGTCGCTGACCACTTTGATCGCCAAGAGCCCGTGCCTGTCGGACGACTTCCTGACGCTGATCGTGGCGTTCATCAAGCGTTGCTTTGCGAAAAATCCGTACCGCTTTGACGAGACCCTGGACAATTCGCTCCTGGACTTCATCATCCATGAAGACTTCGACGAAGAGCGGATCGACGAACTGCTCAACGAATTCGAAAACCCGGCGAAGATCCTCGATACCAACTGGTACGCGATCAAACCGATGTACGAGAAGAAGTACCGTGAGCTGATCAACGACAAGGACAAGTTCGTCTCGATCAATGACATTCGCTTGTCACGCGATTGCGTGAAGAAGGCGATCAAGTACCTGCGCGAGATCTACCGTCACCGGATTGGCAAGACCAAGGTTATTTCGCTGAATAACCATACGGGCAAGACGGCTTATTGAGGGATCGCAACCTTCGGCAGCTCCTACGGGTGTATGCAATGCCTCTGTAGGAGCTGCCGCAGGCTGCGATCTTTTGATCTGATTCTTTGATCTTTTTTCCAAGATCCAGAAACAATTAAGCAGCCCATCGGATGCTCAATAAACTGTTCCCGTTACGTTTACGTCACCGTTATACCGGCCTTTCTGTGGCCTTTCTCCACGGCAACGTGCCATCACGCTACTCGGCTACACACTTTTGCCCGACAAAACCAAGCACCAAATCAGTGCAAGCCTTCAAGCCTTCGCCCTTTCCTGGATCATAATCCACGGCGAAACAACCACGGCCCACAGCTGCGGATCACGCTCGAAAAGATCCAGCGCCCGCGTTTCAGACAGCTTGGCGACCTTGTCGGCGGCCAGCCAGGCAGCGACTTTCTCGCCTTCATCGGTCGCCACTGCTTCGGCCGCGGCGATCAAATCCAGACCAGGATCGACCCACAATAGGGCACCCCTGGCAAAGAACGGCTCCAGCTCTTTCCAGGTAATAGATGCGGTTTCACCAAGCAGCTTGGCATAGAGGGTGCTAGGTTCTTGAGTCATGGGTTGCTGTCCGCAAAAGAAATCGATGTGAATGATAACGTCGGTGTTGCGCCAGAAAAACCCGGATGCAATTGCGTCACCGATTGAAAAACCCGGGAAAGCCAGGGAATGCTGTTGCTTCAAGTATTAGCCAGCTAACATCCTGCCGCGATTCTGTCTTTTTCTTTCAACAAAGCGACACCCTCAGGTTTTGCCCCCTGGCGCCAGCTTCCCAGGCTAACAATCGGCGCTCTACACTGTACCGGTACAGTTGCCGGGGGCATTTTCCGGAGGATATCGACGATATCTGACCCGGTTCTGCTGCTACGGCGCCAGGACTATAAAAACTACAACAGTAAGAGTGGAGCACTATGACTAAGGCTACTAAGCAGATTTCAAAACTGTTTGCCGCTATGGTTCTGGCCGGGGTTGCCAGCCATTCGTTCGCCGCCGACACCATCAAGATCGGCATCGCCGGCCCTAAAACCGGCCCGGTGACTCAATACGGTGACATGCAGTTCATCGGCGCCAAGATGGCCATCGAGCAGATCAACGCGAAGGGCGGCGTCGACGGCAAGATGCTCGAAGCCAAGGAATACGACGACGCGTGCGACCCTAAACAAGCCGTGGCCGTCGCCAACAAAGTGGTCAACGATGGTGTGAAATTCGTTGTCGGTCACCTGTGCTCCAGCTCCACCCAGCCAGCTTCGGACATCTACGAAGACGAAGGCGTGATCATGATCACCCCGGCCGCCACCAACCCGGACATCACCACCCGTGGTTACAAGCTGGTGTTCCGCACCATCGGCCTGGACAGCGCCCAGGGCCCTGCCGCCGGTAACTACATTGCCGATCACGTAAAACCGAAAATCGTTGCCGTGCTGCACGACAAACAGCAATACGGTGAAGGCATCGCCACCGCCGTGAAACAGACCCTTGAGAAGAAAGGCGTCAAGGTTGCCGTGTTCGAAGGCCTCAACGCCGGTGACAAGGACTTCTCCTCGATCATCCAGAAGCTCAAGCAAGCCAACGTCGACTTCGTCTACTACGGCGGCTACCACCCGGAGCTGGGCCTGATCCTGCGTCAGTCCCAGGAAAAAGGCCTGAAAGCCAAGTTCATGGGGCCTGAAGGCGTCGGCAACGACTCCATCTCGCAAATTGCCCAGAATGCTTCCGAAGGCCTGTTGGTCACCCTGCCGAAATCCTTCGACCAGGACCCAGCCAACAAAGCACTGGTACAAGCCTTTGCCGACAAGAAGCAGGACCCAAGCGGTCCGTTCGTGTTCCCGGCCTACTCGGCTGTCGAAGTGATTGCCGAAGGTATCAAGGCAGCCAAGAGCGAAGACACCGCCAAGGTGGCTGAAGCCATTCACAAAGGCACCTTCAAGACTCCGACTGGCGACCTGTCGTTCGACGACAAGGGCGACCTGAAAGACTTCAAGTTCGTGGTCTATCAGTGGCATTTCGGTAAACCAAAGACCGAAGTTTCCCCTCAGTAAGTTGGCTCCATGATTAATAAAGCCCACTGCGCAAGCAGTGGGCTTTGTTTTACGAGATTAATGAGTCAGAGTCCCGCGATCCGGGAGTTGGCTTACCTGAAAATCTTAAAACCGTCACCAGCGGTTCGCTGGCAAACGCTCGTGCGAAGGTGGCCACAGACCACACAGCCCGGGCCGGAACATGACTCCACCAGTGAAATGCGTATCAGGTTTTTAGGAGCGCTGTAATGCCTGAGATCTATCACTTCTTCCAACAGCTGGTTAATGGGATGACCATTGGCAGCACCTATGCCCTTATAGCCATTGGCTACACAATGGTTTACGGCATTATTGGAATGATTAACTTCGCCCATGGCGAGGTCTACATGATCGGTTCCTACGTGGCCTTCATCGTCCTTGCCGGACTGGCCATGCTGGGTATCCATTCTCTGCCGTTGTTGATGACCGCCGCTTTCCTGGCGACCATCGTAGTGACCAGTGCCTACGGCTACAGTATCGAACGGATCGCCTACCGCCCTCTGCGGGGCAGTAACCGCCTGATCCCGCTGATCTCCGCCATCGGCATGTCGATCTTCCTGCAGAACTCCGTTCTGCTCTCGCAGGACTCCAAGGACAAATCGATCCCCAACCTGATTCCGGGCAGCTTCAGCTTCGGTCCCGGCGGCGCACAGGAAGTGCTGATCTCCTACATGCAGATCCTGGTGTTCGTGGTGACCCTGGTGGTGATGCTCTGTCTCACCCAGTTCATCTCGCGTTCACGTCTGGGACGCGCCTGTCGGGCCTGTGCCGAAGACATCAAGATGGCCAACCTGCTGGGCATCAACACCAACAACATCATCGCCCTGACCTTCGTCATCGGTGCCGCCCTGGCAGCCGTGGCGGCAGTACTGCTGAGCATGCAGTACGGCGTGATCAACCCTAACGCCGGATTCCTGGTAGGCCTCAAAGCCTTTACCGCGGCGGTGCTGGGTGGCATCGGCAGCATTCCGGGCGCCATGCTCGGTGGTCTGGTGCTGGGGGTAGCCGAAGCATTCGGCGCCGATATATTCGGTGACCAGTACAAGGACGTGGTGGCTTTCGGCCTTCTGGTCCTGGTGCTGTTATTCCGGCCAACCGGCCTGCTGGGCCGTCCGGAGGTTGAAAAAGTATGACTAGGAATCTCAAACAGGCGCTGTTCAGCGCCCTGCTGGTATGGGCCGTAGCCTATCCGGTACTCGGCCTGAAACTGTCCATCGCCGGAATCAACCTCGAAGTGGAAGGCGCCAGCACCTCCACGCTGATCATCATCGCCACCTGCTCGGTGCTGATGTTCCTGCGTGTGCTGTTCGACCGCGAATACTCGGCGGCCATGCGCTCCGTGCCCAAGGGCAAACTGATCCCGGCCAGCGCGAGCCACTTCCTGACCCTGCCGACCACCCAGCGCTGGATCATCATGGCGTTGATCGTCGTGGCACTGGTGTGGCCGTTCTTCGGTTCACGCGGTGCAGTGGACATCGCCACGCTGATCCTGATCTACGTGCTGCTCGGCCTGGGCCTGAACATCGTGGTCGGTCTGGCCGGCCTGCTCGACCTCGGTTACGTCGGCTTCTACGCCGTGGGCGCCTACAGCTATGCGCTGCTGTCGCACTACTACGGCCTGAGCTTCTGGATCTGCCTGCCAATCGCCGGCCTGATGGCGGCCACATTCGGCTTCCTGCTCGGTTTCCCGGTGCTGCGCCTGCGTGGTGACTATCTGGCGATCGTGACCCTGGGCTTCGGTGAGATCATCCGTCTGTTCCTGCGCAACCTGACGGGCCTCACCGGTGGACCGAACGGCATCAGCAACATTCCCAAACCGTCGCTGTTCGGCCTGACCTTCGAAAGAACGGCCGCCGAAGGCATGCAGACCTTCCACGAGTTCTTCGGCCTGACGTACAACCCGGTGAGCAAGGTGGTTTTCCTGTACCTGGTGGCGCTGTTGCTGGCACTGTTCGCGCTGTTCGTGATCAACCGCCTGCTGCGCATGCCGATCGGCCGTGCCTGGGAAGCCTTGCGCGAAGACGAAATCGCCTGCCGCGCCCTGGGCCTGAACCCGACCGTGATCAAGCTGTCGGCCTTTACCCTGGGTGCCTGCTTCGCCGGTTTCGCCGGTAGCTTCTTCGCCGCGCGTCAGGGTCTGGTCACGCCGGAGTCGTTCACCTTCATCGAGTCGGCCACCATCCTCGCCATCGTGGTGTTGGGCGGCATGGGCTCGCAGTTGGGCGTGGTTCTCGCGGCTGTCGTGATGATCCTGTTGCCCGAACTGATGCGTGACTTCAGCGAATACCGCATGTTGATGTTCGGCGCCTTGATGGTGCTGATGATGATCTGGCGTCCTCAAGGTCTGCTGCCCATGCAACGTCCTCACATGGAGCTGCGTAAATGAGCAGAGAGATCCTGAAAGTAGATGGCCTGAGCATGCGCTTCGGCGGCCTGTTGGCGGTCAATGGCGTAGCCTTGAGCGTCAAAGAGAAACAAGTGGTCTCGATGATCGGCCCCAACGGCGCCGGCAAGACCACTGTATTCAACTGCCTGACCGGGTTCTACAAACCCACCGCCGGCACTATCCAGCTCAACGGTGAAGCGATCGAAGGCCTGCCCGGCCACAAGATCGCCGGCAAAGGCGTGGTGCGGACTTTCCAGAACGTGCGGCTGTTCAAGGACATGACCGCCGTGGAAAACCTGCTGATCGCCCAGCACCGCCACCTGAACACCAACTTCCTGGCCGGTCTGTTCAAGACCCCGTCGTTCCGCAGAAGCGAACGCGAGGCCATGGAATACGCCGAGTTCTGGCTCGACAAGGTCAACCTCAAGGAGTTCGCCAACCGCCCGGCCGGCACCCTGGCTTATGGTCAGCAGCGCCGCCTGGAAATCGCCCGCTGCATGATGACCCGTCCAAGCATCCTCATGCTCGACGAGCCGGCCGCCGGCCTCAACCCGCGGGAAACCGAGGACCTCAAGGCGCTGATCGGCACGCTGCGTGAAGAGCATAATGTGACGGTGCTGTTGATCGAGCACGACATGAAACTGGTCATGAGCATTTCCGACCATATCTTCGTGATCAACCAGGGCACACCGCTGGCCAACGGCACGCCGGAGCAGATCCGCGACAATCCTGAAGTGATCAAAGCCTACCTGGGGGAAGCGTAAATGCTGCAGTTCGAAAACGTTTCCACCTTCTACGGCAAGATCCAGGCGCTGCACAGCGTCAACGTCGAAGTCCGCCAGGGCGAGATCGTGACCCTGATCGGCGCCAACGGTGCCGGCAAGTCGACCCTGCTGATGACCCTCTGCGGTTCGCCGCAAGCCCACAGCGGCAGCATCCGCTACATGGGCGAAGAGCTCGTTGGCCAGGACTCGTCGCACATCATGCGTAAAAGCATCGCCGTGGTTCCGGAAGGCCGTCGGGTGTTTGCCCGCCTGACCGTGGAAGAAAACCTCGCCATGGGCGGGTTCTTCACCGACAAGGGCGATTATCAGGAACAGATGGACAAGGTTCTGGGACTTTTCCCACGCCTGAAAGAACGCTTTGCCCAACGCGGCGGCACCATGTCCGGCGGCGAACAGCAAATGCTCGCCATCGGCCGCGCGCTGATGAGCAAGCCCAAGCTGTTGCTGCTCGACGAGCCATCGCTGGGCCTGGCACCGATCATCATCCAGCAGATCTTCGACATCATCGAACAACTGCGCAAGGACGGTGTGACGGTGTTCCTGGTGGAGCAGAACGCCAACCAGGCCCTGAAAATCGCCGACCGTGCCTACGTGCTGGAAAACGGCCGGGTGGTGATGAGCGGGACCGGTGAAGCGCTGTTGACCGACCCGAAAGTGCGCGAAGCGTACCTCGGCGGTTAAGCCTTTGCGGCAAACGAAAAACGGCCTTCGGGCCGTTTTTTTGTGCCTGGCACAAACCTCACAACAATAAAGATCACACAGGAGATTCGTGGTGTTTTGAGGATTCCTGAAAAAAAAATCTCTGTCAGCTGTAACACCCCGCGTTGTCGTTTCTCTAGAGCGGTAAGCAAGCACAAACGCTTGCCATATCAAGCTCAATTTCGGAGAAACATCATGACTGCTACCACCCGCACCCTGTCCGCCACCGCCCTGGTTCTGGCCCTTGGTTCTGCCTTGAGCATCGCCGCGGTCTCCACGGCCCATGCCGCTGACGCCAACATGGAAAAATGCTTCGGCGTGGCCATGAAAGGTCATAACGATTGCGCCGCAGGCGCCGGCACCACTTGCGCCGGCACCGCCAAAATGGATCACCAGGCCAATGCCTGGAAACTCGTCCCGAAAGGCACCTGCATGACCACCGAGAGCAAGACTTCGCCAACCGGTTTCGGCCAGTTGGAAGCCTACAAAGCCAAGTCGTAATCAGCCCCCAGCCTGAGTGTCGACCATGAACCATTCATTCTCCGGGCTCCCGCCCCGCTCCGGGCTGGGGCTCAAGACCGAGCACTTTCGTGAAGTGCTCGGTGCACAACCGGACATCGGTTTCTTCGAAGTCCACGCCGAAAACTACATGGTGGCCGGCGGCCCGTTTCATCATTTTCTGGGGTTGATCCGCGAGCAGTATCCGCTGTCGCTGCACGGCGTTGGCCTGTCCATCGGTGCCGAAGGTCCGCTGGATGGTCAGCACCTGCAAAGGCTCGCCGCGCTGATCGAGCGCTATCAACCCCACTCCTTTTCCGAACACCTGGCCTGGTCCAGCCATGGCCCGGTGTTTCTCAATGACCTGCTGCCCCTGGCCTACGATGCGCCGACACTGAACCGCGTCTGCGAGCACATCGATCAGGTGCAGAACACCCTCAAACGCCCGATGCTGCTGGAAAACCCGGCGACATACCTGGCGTTCCAGAACTCGACAATCGATGAAGCCGACTTCATCAGTGACGTCATTCACCGCACCGGCTGCGGCCTGCTGCTGGACGTCAACAACGTTTACGTTTCCTGCATCAATCACCAAAAAGATCCACTGGCCTACATCGACGCCCTGCCGCTGCACGCGGTGGGAGAGATTCATCTGGCGGGGTTTGCCGAAGACGCCGACAGCCTTGGTGACCGACTGCTGATCGACGATCACGGTGCACCCGTCGATAACGCGGTGTGGGCGCTGTACTCGCAGGTGCTGGAGCGGGTCGGCCCGATCGCCACGTTGATCGAACGCGACAACCGCTTACCGGCCTTCAACGTACTGCACGCCGAAGCCCGTCATGCCGATGAGTTGCTGCACCGCGCGGGGAGCCGGCCATGAGCACTCAAGCCGCTTTTACCGCCGCCCTGCTCGATCCGCAACGGCCCTGCCCCGAGGGTGTGTTCAGTGCCAACGGCGCCGATCCGGCCAGCCGTTTCGCGGTGTATCGCAACAATGTGCAGAGTTCGCTGATCGACGCCTTGGCCGACAGTTATCCGGTGGCTATGCAGTTGGTCGGTGATGAGTTTTTCCGGGCGATGGCAGGGTTGTATGTGCACAGTTGCCCACCGCAAAGCCCGCTCATCAACGACTACGGCAAGGACTTCGCCGAGTTCATCGACAATTTTGAACCGGCAGCCAGCGTGCCTTATCTGGCCGATGTGGCGCGGCTGGAGCGCTTGCGCGTTCAGGCCTATCACGCCGCTGATGCGCAGCCTTTGGGCCATGAGCAAATCGCCGCCGTGCTGTCGGACCCACAGGCACTGAGCGAGCTGACGCTTGGGCTTCATCCCTCCCTCGATCTGCTGACTTCAGCCTTCGCCGTGGTCGCCATCTGGGCGGCGCATCAACAGGACGCGACGCTGGCCGGGATCGACCTCGGCCACGGGCAAAACGCGCTGGTGCTGCGTAACGAACTGGAGGTTGAGGTCTTCGCCATCGACCACGGCGCCAGCACCTTCATTCAGAGCCTGCGACTCGGCCAGCCCCTGAGCCAAGCGCTGGAAAACGCGCCGGCCTTCGATCTCAGCCAAACCCTGGCGCTGCTGATCAGCCACAACGCCATCACTCATTTACACCACAACCAGGTATCGCCATGAACACAAACCCCACTACCCGCGCCATCACGCTGCTGGAAAAAATCCCCCACAGCCTGATCGCCTTTATCGCGCGTTTTTCGATTGCTGCGGTGTTCTGGAAGTCCGGGCAAACCAAGGTGGAAGGCCTGGCCATTGACTTGATCGACGGCACCTTTGAACTCGGCGTGCCAAGGCTGGCGGACTCGACCATTCCGTTGTTCCAGAGCGAATACCATGTGCCGTTGCTCTCCCCGGAACTGGCGGCGCACCTGGCGGCCTTCGCCGAGCATTTCTTTCCGATACTGATCCTGATCGGCTTCGCCACGCGCTTTTCGGCCCTGGCGCTGCTGGGCATGACCCTGACCATTCAACTGTTCGTGTACCCCGATGCGTATCCGACCCACGGCACCTGGGCGGCGGTGTTGCTGTACTTGATGGCGACTGGACCTGGCAAGTTGTCGATCGATCACCTGATTGCCCGGCGTTACGCCCGCTGATACCAACCTCAGAACTCCCATAAAGGTTGTGTGGTGAGACGTTATCGTTGAAGCCGATCCAACGCCTCACCACTGCGCTTGAACCAACCGATCAAATAATCGGCCAATACTTGGGTGCGCTTGGGCAAACCACCCTGATACGGATGCACCAGATACATCGGCATGCTGCGGGTTTGATAATCGCGCAGCAGCCAGCGCAAACGCCCGTCGGCCAATTCCTCCTGCAGCAGATAGGACGGCAAACGCGCAATGCCGGCACCGGTCAGTGCAGCTTTCTTCAAGAGGTTGTAATGGTTGCTGGCAAACGGACCCGACACTCGCACCCGCGTTAATTCGTGCTGTTGGTGATAGAGCCATTCTTCGCGACCGCTGTAATGGCTGTTGAGCAGGCAGCGGTGTTCGGCCAAGGCCTGAGGCGTCAGCGGCTCACCGAATCGCTCAAGATACGTGGGGCTGGCGCAAGTCATCTCGTGCCAGGCCAGCAGCGGTCGGGCGACCAGGCGTTCGTCGTTGGCCACTTCCGAGCGGATCGCCAGGTCGAACCCGTCCCGGGACAGATCACGGTAGTGGTTGTTGAGTTCCAGCTCGATCTGCACCTCGGGGTACTGCCGGGAAAATTCCAGCAGTGCGCCGTCAAAGAACGTTTCCCCCAGTGAAACCGGCACCGTCATCCGCACAGGGCCGGCCATGTCGTCTTTCAGCCGCGCCAACGCCTGACGCGCACGCTCCACTTGCACCACCAGTGCCTGGGCTTGCGGTAACAACGCCGCGCCCGCCGCCGTCAGGCTCAAGCGGCGCGTGGTGCGCTGCAGCAACACCACGCCAAAGCGTGTTTCCAGCAGGCTGATGCGCTTGGAGAGTTGCCCTTTGCTGCAACCCAATTGCTGGGCGGCCAGGGTGAAACTGCCCGCCTCGATCAACACCGCGAACGCTGCCAGGTCGTCCATTTCGCTCATGGATTGTTTCCATTTGAAAAACAAAGGTTGCCCATTAGCACGCTTATTAATAAAAAAATCCACACTAGACTTAACTTTAAATCCAACCCACTTGAGGAACTGCACGATGAAAATTCTGTTGATTGGCGCCTCCGGCACCGTCGGTTCGGCCATTGACCATGAACTGTCCCAGCGCCACAAAATCATCCGTATCGGTCGCAAAAGCGGTGATTTCCAGGTCGACATCAGTGACAGCGCCTCGATCCGCAAACTGTTCGAACAGACCGGCAACTTCGATGCGTTGATCTGCGCCGCCGGCAGTGTCAACTTCGTGCCGCTGGCCACCATGACCGCACAAGATTTCGAACTCGGCTTGCGCGACAAGCTGATGGGCCAGGTCAACCTGCTTCTGATCGGCCGGGAATTCGCCAATGACGGTGCGTCTTTCACCTTCACCACCGGCATCCTCAGCCACGATCCGATTCGTACCGGCAGCTCCGCGTCCCTGGTCAACGGCGCCCTCGACGCCTTCGTCCGTGCGGCGGCGATCGAACTGCCGCGCGGCCTGCGTATCAACTCGGTCAGCCCGAACGTGCTGGTCGAAGCCATGGGCAGCTATGCCCCGTACTTCCGTGGTTTCAAACCGGTTCCCGCCGCCGACGTGGCGCTGGCCTATGCCAAAAGCGTGGAAGGCCTGCAGACCGGCCAGACCTACCGCGTCGGCTAAACCGCCAGAATCAAAAGATCGCAGGCTTCGCCAGCTCCTACAAAAGGCCCGGCGTCCCCCCCGTAGGAGCTGCCGCAGGCTGCGATCTTTTGATCTTGATTTCGGAAAAGCGAGGGCATTGCAGGGTTGTGATGAACAGTCAGGCTGAGTAACGTGGCGACACTTGTCTGGAGACTCAAAGATGCGTGTTGCCCGTTCCTTAGTGCTTGTTGCCCTGCTTCCGCTGTTCGCCGCTTGCCAATTGCTCGATGGCCAACGGCAAAGTGCTTCCCATGTGGGCCAGACCCGCATGCAGGGCCAATTGACGGCGGCCGACGGCCAGCTGTTGTTCCAGCCGTGTAATGAGCAGCGCAGCTTTGTGGTCAATGACATCGGTGGCACCAGCATCCTGCAAGAGGCCGCGACCCTGGCCGATGATCAGGGCAAGCTGTTCGCCGACGTGCGTGGCCGGATCGTTGCCAGTGGTGCTGACAGCCAACTCGACCTTACGCAGCTGTACCGCGTCGAGCGCTCGGGCACGGCGTGCGACGATCCCAATTTCAAGCAGCTGATCCTGCGCGCCGCCGGCCATGGCCCGGAGTGGAACGTCAAGGTCAGTGGCAAGGGCATGGTCATCGACCGCGCTGGTCAGCCGCCCCTGGCCCTGCCGTACGTTGAAGAACAACTGGGCGATGGCCGCTTCAACCTCAGCACTGAAGCCAATAATCAGCGCATCGAGCTCTGGGTCGCGCCGCAACGTTGCGTCGACAGCAGCACCGGCAGCGTGCAGCACATGAGCGCCGAGTTGCGTATCGACGGCCAGGTGCAACGCGGCTGCGGGTATTTCGGCGGATCGCGTAACGACTGATCGTTTTAGCCTCACGGGAATCATCCTTTGAGGCTTATAATCGCGGGCTTCAAACGCCTTGGCGCAGTTGTGCGCCCCGCGAACCGGATCCCGCCATGTTACGAATCACCGAACTCAAGTTGCCGATCGACCATCCCGATGAAGACCTGCGCCCTGCCATCGTGCAGCGCCTGGGCATCGCCAGTGATGACCTGCTCGATTTCACCTTGTTCAAGCGCAGCTACGATGCGCGCAAAAAATCCTCCGAACTGTGCTTCATCTACACCATCGACCTCAACGTTCGCGATGAGGCGGCGGTGCTGCGCACGTTCGCCGATGACCGTAACGTCAACGTGGCGCCGGATGTCAGCTACAAAGTGGTCGGCCAGGCGCCGGCCGACCTGAGCCAGCGTCCGATCGTGGTCGGCTTCGGCCCGTGCGGGATCTTCGCCGGCCTGGTGCTGGCGCAGATGGGCTTCAAGCCGATCATCCTCGAACGCGGCACCGAAGTGCGCCAGCGCACCAAAGACACCTGGGGCCTGTGGCGTAAAAGTGTGCTCAACCCCGAATCCAACGTGCAATTCGGTGAAGGCGGCGCGGGAACGTTCTCCGACGGCAAACTCTACAGCCAGATCAAAGACCCGAAATTCCTCGGTCGCAAGGTGCTGCACGAGTTCGTCAAAGCCGGCGCGCCAGAAGAAATCCTCTATGTCAGCAAGCCACACATCGGGACGTTCCGTCTGACCGGCGTGGTGGAAAACATGCGTGAGCAGATTCGCGCCCTGGGCGGCGAAGTGCGCTTCCAGCAGCGGGTTACCGATGTGCTGATCGACGACGGCCAACTGGTGGGCGTCGAACTCCATGGCGGCGAACAGATCCATTCGAAGCACGTGATTCTGGCCCTCGGCCACAGCGCCCGGGACACCTTCCGCATGCTGCACGGCCGTGGCGTGTACATGGAAGCCAAGCCGTTCTCGGTGGGTTTCCGCATCGAGCACCCGCAGTCACTGATCGACCGCGCGCGCCTGGGCAAATACGCCGGCCACCCGAAACTCGGCGCTGCCGATTACAAACTGGTGCACCACGCCAAAAACGGTCGATCGGTCTACAGCTTCTGCATGTGCCCGGGCGGCACCGTAGTGGCGGCGACCTCCGAGCCGAACCGCGTGGTCACCAACGGCATGAGCCAGTACTCGCGCAACGAGCGCAACGCCAACTCCGGGATCGTCGTCGGCATCACCCCGGAAGTCGATTATCCGGGCGGCCCACTGGCCGGCATCGAGTTGCAGGAACGCCTGGAATCCCACGCCTTTGTGCTGGGCGGCAGCAACTACGAAGCACCGGCGCAACTGGTCGGCGACTTCATTGCCGGCAAGCCGTCCACCGAATTGGGCAGCGTCGAGCCGTCCTACAAACCGGGCGTTGCCTTGGGTGACTTGGCCCTGGCCCTGCCAGCGTTCGCCATCGAAGCGATTCGCGAAGCCTTGCCGGCATTCGAGAAGCAGATTCGTGGCTACTCGCTGCACGACGCCGTGTTGACCGGGATCGAGACGCGCACCTCATCGCCACTGCGCATTACCCGTAACGAGTCGATGCAGAGCCTGAACGTGAAGGGTTTGTTCCCGGCGGGTGAAGGCGCGGGTTATGCGGGCGGGATTCTGTCGGCGGGTGTCGACGGGATTCGGATTGCTGAAGCGGTTGCCCGAGACATTCTTGGCCTTGAGGCTTAAGCCTTAACATCAAAAGATCGCAGCCTTCGGCAGCTCCTACAGGGAGTTCACCATCCCACGTAGGAGCTGCCGAAGGCTGCGATCTTTTAGCTTTCCTCAGATATTGGCGCGCAACACGCTGGCCGGCAGCGGCTCGCCGCGCTCAACGCTGGCCGCCACGGCATCCATCAGACCACTCAACTCATACCCTTGGGCCTTGAGCCAGGCCTGATCGTAATAGGTGTCGGCATAGCGCTCGCCGCCATCGCACAGAATCGCCACGATCGACCCCGACTCCCCCGCCGCCACCATCTGCTGGGCGGCCATCAAGGCGCCGATCAGGTTGGTCCCGCTCGATCCGCCCACCCGTCGCCCCAAACGTTGCGCCAGATAATGCATGGCCGCCAGCGACAACGCGTCCGGCACCTTGACCATTGCATCGATGACTTTGGGCAAGAACGACGCTTCGACACGCGGCCGGCCAATGCCTTCAATCCGTGAACCGTGATCCAGGCGCAGACTGGCGTCGCCGGTCTTGTAGTAATCGAAGAACACCGAACGCTCGGCATCGGCACACAGCACGCGGGTGCAATGCTGGCGATAGCGCACGTAACGGCCCAGTGTCGCGGTGGTGCCGCCGGTGCCGGGGCTGGAAATCAGCCAGCTCGGTTCCGGGTGCTGCTCGAAGCGCATCTGCTGGAAGATCGATTCGGCGATGTTGTTGTTCGCCCGCCAGTCAGTGGCGCGTTCAGCGTAGGTGAACTGGTCGATGAAATGCCCGTCGTGTTCGCGAGCCAGGCGTTCGGACTCAGCGTAAATCTGCGTCGGATCGTCCACCAGATGGCTCTTGCCACCGTAGAAAGCGATTTGCGCGATCTTTTCCCTGGATGTGCTCGCAGGCATCACCGCAATGAACGGCAACCCCAGCAAACGGGCGAAGTACGCCTCGGAAATCGCCGTCGAACCGCTGGAGGCTTCGATCACCGGCGCGCCGGGTTTGAGCCAGCCGTTACACAGCGCATAGAGGAACAATGAGCGGGCCAACCGATGTTTCAGGCTGCCGGTGGGATGGCTCGACTCATCCTTGAAGTACAACTCGATGCCCGGCAACCCCGGCAGCGGCAAGGGGATCAGGTGGGTATCAGCGCTGCGCTGGAAGTCGGCTTCGATGATCCGGATGGCTTCGCGGGCCCACTGTCGGTTGTCGCTCATGGTGGTTTTCTCGTTGAATCGGGCAAGAGTCGGCCTTGTCGCAAGGCTCAGTCCACAAGCTTAGGAAAAAACCTACATCAAGCACAGATACAGCTGGGGTCCAATACGTCCGGCAACTGCTAGGCTCAGGCCTTTACTGACCGCCCACGTTGTAACGACATATAACAAAAAAGAATATAACTTTTGTTTTAACAACTAACGGTACGGGTTAGGGTGTCCCACCTTTTGAATTCATCGATGGAGAGCGACCTTGCCTCTGCGTAGCACGTTCACGCGTTTCTTTCAGTTGGAAGCTGCCAGCGGTCTGCTATTGATCGCCGCAGCTGTCCTGGCCCTGATCATCAACAACTCATCGCTGTCGTGGCTCTATAACGGCCTGCTGGACACCCCCGTGGTGGCTCAGATCGGCGCGCTGAAAATCGCCAAGCCATTGCTGCTGTGGATCAACGACGGCCTGATGGCCCTGTTCTTCCTGTTGATCGGCCTGGAAGTGAAGCGCGAAGTCCTCGACGGCCAACTGTCGAAACCGTCGCAGATCGTCCTGCCCGGCGCGGCCGCAATTGGCGGCATGGTGGTGCCGGCGCTGATCTACTGGTTCCTCAACCGCGATAACCCGTCCGCCCTGAGCGGCTGGGCCATCCCGACGGCTACCGACATTGCCTTCGCCCTTGGCGTGCTGGCCCTGCTGGGTAAACGCGTGCCAGTGTCGCTGAAACTGTTCCTGATGACCCTGGCGATCATCGACGACCTGGGCGCGATCATCATCATCGCGATCTTCTATTCCGGCGCACTGTCGACCCTGTCCCTGGCGCTGGCCGCAGCCTGCATCGCGGCCTTGATCGGGATGAACCGACTGGGTGTGGTGAAGCTCGGGCCGTACATGATCATCGGGCTGATCCTCTGGGTGTGCGTGCTCAAAAGCGGCGTGCATGCCACGCTGGCCGGTGTGACTCTGGCCTTCTGCATTCCGCTGCGTACGAAAAACGCCGAGCCGTCGCCGCTGCTGACCCTGGAACATGCCCTGCATCCGTGGGTGGCCTACGGCATCCTGCCACTGTTCGCCTTCGCCAACGCCGGCCTGTCCCTGAGCGGCGTGACCATCGAAAGCTTCACCCACCACGTGCCGATGGGCATCGCCGTCGGCCTGCTGCTGGGCAAGACCGTCGGTGTCTTCGGCCTGACCTGGCTGGCGGTAAAAATCGGCATCGCCGCCCTGCCCCAAGGCGCCAACTGGGGCCAGATTTTGGGGGTGGCGATCCTTTGCGGCATCGGCTTCACCATGAGCCTGTTCGTCGGTTCCCTGGCCTTCGTTCCGGGCGCCAGTGAATATGCCGGGATGGACCGCATGGGGATTCTGACCGGCTCGATACTGGCGGCATTGATTGGTTATGCAGTGACAGCGGCGGCGAGTCGCAAGAGCGCTGCGCTGCCTTCCTGAGCGATAGAGAACACTCTTAGCAGCATTGAGGATTCGTCCTACAGCCACGATTAGCCACGTTCGTTAACGTCGTGCAGCCCCTCTTTCGGGGGTTGCCGATGGACGAGCGAAAGGACAATCAGTGGCTGGCCACAAGGACATTCCCCGGGTGCAAAATGCACCGTCGGGCGACGGGCATCACGTCACCCACCGTTACATGACGGCCACCGAACTGGCCGAGCGTGATGCCAGGCAAAACGCCTACGACGCCATGCTCGCGAGGCAGCAAGCCTTCGAAGACAGCCTTCAAGTTGCGGCGAAAAAGGACGACGTTGTCCGCGCGGGATGCGTGTTCGCCAAGTCCTGCAAATTGCCCGATGCGATCATCGACTATACGAACCCCTCCGGCGTTGTTCCGACCGACAGCCTGAAAGACTACGGCGAACTGGTTCTGCTCGGCGCTCGCGAGGCCGATGAAAGCGGTGTGGTGCCGCTGAAGAAAATCAGTGGTACGGCCATTCCGGTGGGTTTCGGCAGCTTCGCCCTGAGTGGCTCAGCATTCGCCGCATTACCCGCCATCGCCGCCAGCACCGCCGCGGCCACCTTGGCAGGCCTGGTGGCCCTGGTCATACCGTCGAGCCTTGGCGACAGCTCTCTCTACACCGAAGAACAACTGCGATCCCTTAAACAGGCCCGTACTCGTGTGCGTCTGCGGGTCGAGCAACAGGCTGATGGCCGCCTCAAGGGATACGGTTTCTACACTGGCAAAAACCGTGACTGGGAAATGGTTGATGTCGTGCAATTCAGCTTGCGCGGCAGTCAGCAAGTGGCGGACCTCGGGGACGGCGTTGAGCTGATATGGACACCAGCCGAGGACGGTTCAGAAATTCTCGGCATCCCCGCTTTGGAATCTGCGCCACAAGCGCCGCACATCTGGGTTTACCCGCCGACGAAGGCGGCTGACAGCATCATCGTGAACCCGGTTTATCCGCCGGAGTACAAAGACTTCATTCTGGTGTTTCCGGCGGATTCGGGGGTGTTGCCGGTTTATATTGTGGTGAGTGTTACAGGAAGACGGGTTCCTAATCCCGATCACGACTATCACTCTGCACCTGAAACAGAGGAAATCACTGGTTTCTCGGGTTTGAAAGAAGCAAAAAAGAAAACCCCAAAACAAGGGGGCGGTGGACTTCGAGAACGTTGGACTGACGCCAAAGGTCGAATAATTTATGAATGGGACTCTTTGCATGGGGAGCTGGAAGCTTATCGCGCAAGCGATGGAAGCCACCTAGGCTCGTTCGACCACCTAACAGGCGAGCAAATAGACCCACCTAAAAAAAACCGCAGCATTAAAAAGTATTTGTGAGGGCAAGATGGGACTGAAGGTCAGATTGGACTGGTATGACAAAGAAACGGAAATAGGAGCCGGAAAAGAATACTCCGCTGACCTCGGTGATGACGGATCAATAATCGATGCATTAGGTCTGATGGCGGAAAGCGAAATCTACGACGGCGGATTTGATGTTTTACCGGCTTGGATACCTGAACTCCAGCCTCTGTTCGCGCATAAAATCAATAGTGCCGCTTATGATTACCAGGTTGCATTCCGATATCGGCAAGTATGGTAATTTCCAAAAAACACAAAACCCCGACCAGTCACCCGATCGGGGTTTTCTTTCATCCTACATTCCCGCTTAGTGCGAAACGCGGCTGGTCCCACCCACAGTGGAAATCCGCACACGCTCACCCACACGGAACACTTCGTTTGGCTGAACTTCCTGCACGTAGGCGCGCATGCTGCCATCGTCTTCGCGTACGGTGATTTCAACGCCTTGAGTACGGGTCAGGCCTTCTTCGGCAGCCGAGCCCACCAGGCCGCCCGCTACAGCGCCGATGACCGCTGCAACGATGCTGCCGCGACCGCCGCCGACGGCGCTACCACCGACACCACCCACGACTGCGCCGGCAGCGCTGCCGATTGGGGTCTTGGTGCCTTCGATTTTCACCGGACGCAGGGATTCGATGGTGCCCATGCGAATCGTCTGCACGCGACGCGCTTCGTCACGGGAGTAGGAGTCACCGGTCAGGCTCGATTGGCAACCGGAGAGCAACATCGCCATCGTGGAAAAGGAAGCAACCAGCAAAACAGACTTACGCATAGCATCAAACTCCATAGGACAGGTATCCATTAAAACCCGCTGCTTGACGCCTGTCACGGCATCGCCCGGATAAAATTGGTTTCATTCAGGCCTGGTACAGGCACTTCTCGAACTCACCACAGTAGCGTCAAATTACAAAATCTGCGCCGCTGACCCAAGGATTATCATGGATTACTTCATCATTGTCGTCACGACCGTCGCCGGTTTGTACTTCCATTGGTGGTTGTACGTGCGGATCAAACGCTGGGTGGACCGCGATCTGGCGTTGTCACTGGCGGGTAAAGACCAACAAAAAAGAGCCTTCATGCTCCAGCAACTGGCGAACGCTCAAGCGCAGAAGATCAAGCGCCGGGACCTGCCACAGTGGCTTGAGGCCGCTGCGGCAGGGTATCCCGATCGGTAGACCGTTTACGGGGCCAGCCGCTCACGAACCCAGTCGGCGCCCTGCAAGCGGTAGTTGAGGCGATCGTGCAGACGGCTCGGACGGCCCTGCCAGAATTCGATGCGCTCCGGTAGCAAGCGATAGCCGCCCCAGTGTTCGGGGCAGTGAGGCTGAGCGTCGCTGAAACGCTGCTCGGTGTCCTTGAGCAGCGCTTCCAGTTCGCCGCGATCGGCGATCACCCGGCTCTGGGGCGACGCCCAGGCACCGAGACGACTGCCCAGAGGGCGAACCTGATAGTAGGCGTCGGACTCTTCAGGCGTGACCTTCACCACCCGCCCTTCGATGCGCACCTGGCGCTCCAGGGCAGGCCAGAAGAACGTCATGGCTGCAAATGGATTGGCTGCCAATTGCTGACCCTTGTCGCTCTCGTAGTTGGTGAAGAAGGTGAAGCCCTGCTCGTCCAGGCCCTTGAGCAGCAGAATGCGGCAATGTGGCCGCCCGTCCTGATCGACGGTGGCCAACGTCATGGCATTCGCCTCCACCGGCGCCTGCTCGGTTTTCACCGCATCGGCAAACCACTGATGGAACAGCGCGAACGGCTCGGCCGGGGCTTGCGCCTCGGTCAGGCCATCTCGGGTGTAGTCGCGACGCATATCTGCCAAGGGCCGGGTCATGGCGCATTCCTTTTGGTTAACGAATCACTGCTTTGTGGCATCGGTGGCGGTGGCGCTCTTCGAATCGGCAGCAGCTTTGGCCGGCGCGGTCTTTTTCGCGGGTGCCTTTTTGGCTGGAGCCTTGGTGGCCGCTTTCTTGGCCGGTGCCTTTTTCTTCGCCGGGGCAGCCGCTTTTTTCGCAGCAGGTGCCGGGGTCACAGGCGTGGCCACTGGCTTGACGTCTTGCGCGACGACCTTGGTCAGCGGCGCCGGCGCCGGCATGTTGTACTTGCTCAACAACGCGACCATGGTGTTTGCCGGCGTCACCAGCAACTCGACACGACGGTTCAAGGCACGACCTTCAGCACTGTCGTTGGCGGCACGCGGTGCCTCACCACCCATGCCGCGCAGCATCAGGCGATCACGCTGCAGACCGCTGAGACGGAAGATCGCCGCCACTGCCTGGGCGCGCTCCTGGCTCAGTTTCACGTTGGCCGGTGCGGAACCCGACGTATCGCTGTGGCCGAGTACCAGCACGGCAGTCTTTGGGTCGGCTTCGAGGATTTTCGCGACATGGGTGAATGGGCCGAGGGTCACCGGCAGCAGCATGGCCGGGCGGTCAGGGTTGAACGAGCTGTCTACCGGCGCCGTGACGACCAGCACGTTTTCACGGCGTTCGAGTTGCAGGTTGCTGCCCTTGATCGCTTCGCGCAGGCGCGGTTCGTAGTCGTCGAGCCAAGCCTGGGTGACTTTCGGGTCAGGCATCGGCACGACTTTGGCGGTGCTCTGCTCCTTGCCACCGAACGGCCACCACCATTTGCCACCGGCATCGGCTTCAGCTTTGGTGACGGGTGCCGTGGCAGCAGGTTTCAGGGGCGCCGGGGCCGGGGCGGGTTCTTTAGTCGCGACCTTGTCGGAAGAACCGAATGGCCACCAACTGCTGCCACCTGCGGCATCATTTTGTGGGGTTTGTGCACAACCGGTGATAGCGAAGCACAGGGCCAGGGCGAGGGTTTTATTGGACGACATTGGGTATCCACAAAATGAGGTAATGAAAAGTCAGACCGGAGTTGCCCCCGGTTAAACAGACGCTTTGAAACCACAAAAGCTTTCGGGTTCCGGCCCTGGCCCCCTTAAGCGTGATTTACAGACAAGTGGCCAGTACTCGCACAAGTTTTTGGGCTCGTGGATCCATCAAGACGTACGGCCCCAGGGTATTTGTCACAAAGCCGAAAGCCACATCATGCTCCGGATCAGCAAAACCGATGGAGCCGCCAGCGCCCGGGTGACCGAACGCCCGAGGGCCGAGGCCGTAGGTGGCGTTGGGAACATCCGGTTGATCGAGCATGCAACCCAGGCCGAAGCGGGTCCGGGTCAATAAAGTCTTGTCTTCGCCGACGCTGTGTTCGCGGGTCAGCTCGTCGAGCATTTCGCTTTCCAGCAGGCTGCCATCGAGCAGTCCGGCGTAGAAACCGGCCAGGCTGCGGGCGTTGCCATGGCCATTGGCGGCCGGCTGCTGCATGCGCCGCCATTCCGGCTTGTTGGTGCTGGTCATGATTGAAGGCGGGTTGGTGAAGGCCCGGGTGGTCATGGCCGTCGGTTCGCGCATGGTCACCTGCAGCAAGCGCTGGGCCGCGGCATCGCCGACGTTGCCTTTACCACGGGCGATGTGCGCCACACGATGGAACTCTTTGTCGGCAAGGCCGACGTGGAAATCCAGCCCCAAAGGCTTGGCAACCCGCGCCACGATGGACTCGCCCGGCCCACGACCGTCGGCGCGACGCAGCAACTCACCGACGAGCCAGCCATAGGTGATCGCCGCATAACCGTGACCTTCACCCGGCGTCCACCACGGCGCTTCGGCGGCCAGGGCATCGACCATGGTCTGCCAGTCGTAAAGCGCTTCGGGGGGCAGCAACTCGCGCAGGGCCGGCAGACCAGCCTGATGGCAGAGCAAGTGGCGCAGCGTCACGGATTCTTTACCGGCGGCGGCAAATTCGGGCCAGTAGCGGGCGACCGGGGCATCGAGTTGCAGCTTGCCTTCAGCCACCAATTGCAGCGCCGTGACGGCGGTGAAGGTTTTGGTGCAGGAGAACAGGTTGGCGATGGTATCGCTGTGCCAGGCCTCATGGCCGTCCTTGTCGGCGGTACCGGCCCAAAGGTCGAGGACGGTTTCACCACCGATCCGGATGCACAACGCCGCGCCACGTTCCTGAGGATCGTCGAACAGTGCTGCAAACGCTTCACGCACCGCTTCGAACTTAAGCTCGTAATGACCCTGAATCTGCACCCGCAACTCTCCCGGAAAAACGCTCTACAAAGTGGCCCGCATTGTTCCAGCCCTTGAGGGATTTGGGAACAGGGCCGGGCCGGGCGGTCAACTCAAGATCAAGATCAAAAGATCGCAGCCTGCGGCAGCTCCTACAATGAGCTTGAGTACACCCTGTAGGAGCTGCCGAAGGCTGCGATCTTGGYGATCTCAGGAATCAATGGCCATTAGCAGAATGCCCACCCGCATGGCCAGCGCCCTTGCCCGGGCCTTTGCCTGCCTCGCCCTTCCTGCCGCCCTCGACATCGTGACTGGCTTTATCCGCCTCAGCGCTGGCCTTCTCCGCCTCTTTGCCAAGCTGATCGATGATCTGCACATTGCTTTTACGCACACTGTCGACAAAGCCCTGGAACGGCAAATCGGTAATGCCCACCAGACCGAAGTGCCCGTTCTCGCCATCCAGCAGACGACCGGTCACCGGCTGGTCGAGGTACTGGAACCAGTGCACCCCGACAATCGACGGTTCGCTCATCGCCTGTTTAAGGAAGTGAGCATAAGCCGTGCCGCGGTCTTCTTCCTTCGCCAGTTGCGTCACGCCGCCCCAGAACGGACCGCGATCCGCCGAGCCGAAGTTGAATTCGGTGATCAGCACCGGTTTGTCCAGGCTGCGCAGTTTGGCGAAGTCATAACCGTCCTGGGGTTGCAGGGTGTACATGTTGAAGCTCAATACGTCGCAGTATTGCGCGCAGGACTCGACCGCTTCAGGGGTGCTGATGGCAAAGCGGCCACCGAGCAACAACTGATTCGGCGCATGCCATTTGAGCGAGTCGGAAACAGTCTTGAAGTAGGTGTCGGCGAAGACCTTCTGGAAGTATTTGAAATCGGCTTCGATTTCCGGGTGTTCGGCGCTCGGCTCCGGCGGCACGAAGCCTGGGTCTTCCATCAATTCCCAGGCCGGCAGATCAATGCCCCAGGCTTTCGACAGCCCCGCCTGGTTGCGGTACTTGTCGCGCAGTTGCTTGAGGAAGGCGCGTTTGGCCGGAACGTCGGTAGTCATTTTCAAGGTGCCGTAGGCCAGCGCATAACGGGCCTTCGGGTCGTCGCCGGGACCGGCCCAGGCCAGCTCGTTGTCGACGAAGTAACCGATCAACCACGGATCGTCGCGATGGTCGCGGGCGGCGATGGCCACGGCGCGTTCGGTGGCCATGGCGAAACGCGGGTCGAACGGGTCAGGCATGCCGCCCCACCAATCGGTGCCGGTGCTGATGCTGGCGTAATCGCCGACGATCGATAGCGGCAAGGTGTACGGCACACGGTCAGCGTTGCCCAACACCGGTGCGCTCCAGTTGCCGAGGGTGTTGAAACCCCAGGCTTGCAGGCGATCGAGGGTATGACTGGCCCAGCGTTGTTCGTCGACAGTTACTTTGCAGGGTTCGACGGCCGTTTTTTCGACTGTCGCTTCAACCGCGCCGGTCTTGGCCGCTTCGGCCACACCGGCGCTGGATTCAGTAGACGCAGGAGCGGCTGATTGCTCGGCGGTCTTATCGACCGTCGCCTCAACCGCCTCGGCCTTGGCGGCTTCGGCAACACCGGCCTTGGTGTCGCGGCCCGGTGCGCAAGGGTCGCCATACAGGCGTTGCAGGTTGGCGCCATAGAAATCGTACCAACGACCGGCGTTGTAGGCTCGGCCCTGATCGGCACCGTTGCCGCCACGGTTGTCGCCTTCGCCATAGTGGCTGGCCAGGGGCTCGTCGGGTTTGGGCAGTGACTCGAACATCCACTCGCGCCCGGCGACGTAGGTCTGGTTGACGCTCGGGGTCACGGTGTTGACGCCGAGGGAATAGAACGGATGCCCCTCCGGAGTCACCAGGTACCAGCGGCCATCACGCTTTTCGGTGCGGAAAAAGCCGCTAGCCTTGAACACCGGACCTTTGTTCAAGCCGCCGAACTTGTCCAGAGGCGCCTTCTCGCGCTCCACCAGCCAGGTTTTCAGTTGTTGCTGTTCTTTGCCAGCGGCGGATTTCAGTTGCTCGTCGCTGCTGATCTTCTCCGGCCACTTGGCCCGGGTCGATTGACCGTAAGCGTCCACCAGACCGCCATATGCAGCTTTGGTAGCGGCCTCGCCGTCCTGCACGCCGAAGCGCTCGAGCAGAATGCTTTGGGCGACTTTCGGCTGATCCATCGACAAGGTCACCGACACCACCTGGCTGCGATCCAGTTCACCGGTACTGCTGGCCAGCAATACACGCTGCCCTTCGAAGCTCATCGGCATCGGCGGGCCGGCTTTCATGCCCAGGCTCAGCGGCGAACTCGGCTGCAGCGGTACCAGCAGAGTCTGCGCCGGGCCGGCCGGCAGATCGATACGGCTGACCAGAGTTTTGCCGTCGTTACTCTGGATTTTCACGTACAAGGTCACGGCCCAGCTCATCGCGCTCTGGATCCGCAGGCTCATGACGCCCGACTGCGACCAGTCCCAGGCACCGGTCTGCGGTGTCAGGCGCAAGGTCGGCTGGGCAGCCGGGTTGAAGGTCACGCGACGCAACACTTCGCCTTCGGCCGTTTGCTCCGCGTTGGATTGCGGAAGGCTGGCGTCCTGGGTCGCCACCTGAACCACGTCGGCGGGACGCACAAAGTTGAACAGCGTCTGCTGGCCGGCGGGGGCCGCCAGTAAAGGGGCTGCGAACATCAAGGCAAAAACGGCGGGCAACGAACGGCGAATCATAAGAACGTGGTTCTCCCTAACGACCATCAATGGGCCAGTGGAAAGGCAGTGGCAGTGAGGTAGACAACGCGGTGGGCAAATTTGCCCACCGGAGCATCAGGAAATTTCACGACGAAATGGCGGCAATGCATTGAGAATAGCTTTGCCGTAGCGCTGCGTGACCAAACGACGGTCAAGCAAGGTGATGGTGCCGCGGTCTTCTTCGGTTCGCAGCAGGCGACCGCAGGCCTGGACCAGTTTCAGCGAGGCGTCCGGCACGGAGATTTCCATGAACGGATTACCGCCACGGGCTTCGATCCACTCAGCCAGCGCGGCTTCGACCGGATCGTCGGGCACCGAGAACGGGATCTTGGCGATCACCACGTGCTCGCAGTAAGCACCGGGCAAATCCACGCCTTCGGCGAAACTCGCCAGGCCGAACAGCACGCTGGAATCCCCGCCATCGACCCGCGCCTTGTGCTTGTTCAAGGTTTCCTGTTTCGACAGGTTGCCTTGAATGAACACTTGCTTGCGCCAGTCGCGATCCAGCCCGTCGAACACGTCCTGCATCTGTTTGCGCGAGGAGAACAGCACCAGGGTGCCGCGGGAACCCTCGACCAGTTCCGGCAAGTCACGAATGATCGCCGCGGTGTGCGCCGGTGCATCGCGTGGGTCGGCTTTCAGGTCCGGCACCCGCAGCACACCGGCGTCGGCATGATGGAACGGGCTCGGGACCACGGCAGTCACGGCGGTTTTAGGCAGGCCGGCGCGCATGCGGAAACGGTCGAAGGTGCCAAGAGCGGTCAGGGTCGCCGAGGTCACCAGCGCCCCGTAAGCCACGTTCCACAGGTTGCGCCGGAGCATTTCCGCCGCGAGGATCGGGCTGGCATTGACCTCGATGTCGAACAGCGAACCGCTTTCGGCCAGGGTCAGCCAGCGGGCCATGGGCGGGCTGTCTTCCGGGTCTTCGACGGTGAAGGCGGTCCACAACTCCCAGTTGCCCGAAGAACGCGACAGCAGGCTACCGAACAGCGGATACCACTCTTCGGCCTGGTTGCTGGCGATGCCGATGTTGACCTCGCCGTCCATGCCTTCCTTGAGCAGTTCGGTAAGCCGGGTGAACAGGTCGGTCAGCCGGGCGAAGCCCTTTTTCAGCTCGATGCCCATTTCACGCATATGTTCGGGAATCACCCCGCCGACGAAACGGTGACGCGGCCGTTCGCGGCCTTCGACGTCTTCGCCGGGCTTGAAGTCGGCGACCTGCTCACAGGCGCTGAACATGAACTGCTGTTGGGTCTTGATCTCCCGCGCCAGCTCCGGCACCTGCTCGATCAACTTGCCCAGATCCCCCGGCAGCGGGTGTTGGGCCAGCAGTTTGGTGAGGTTCTTGGCGGTGGTTTCCAGCCAGTCGGCGGTGGAGCGCAGGCGTGTGTAATGGGCGAAGTGGCCGATGGCCTTGTCCGGCAGGTGATGGCCTTCGTCGAACACGTAGATCGTATCGCGCGGGTCCGGCAGAACCGCGCCGCCGCCCAGGGCCAGGTCGGCCAGGACCATGTCGTGGTTGGTGACGATCACGTCGACCTTACCCATGCCTTCGCGGGCCTTGTAGAAGGCGCACTGGCCGAAGTTGGGGCAATGGCGGTTGGTGCACTGGCTGTGATCGGTGGTCAGGCGCGCCCAATCGGCGTCTTCGAGCGCGGTGGACCAACTGTCGCGGTCGCCGTCCCACTTATTGCCGGCAAGTTTCTCGATCATACTGGTGAACAGCTTCTGACTGGCCTCATCGACCTCGATCTTGAAGCCTTCTTCTTCGAACAGCTGCGCGGTGGCGGTTTGCGCGTGACCTTCCTGGAGCAACATGTCGAGCTTGGACAGGCACATGTAGCGCCCCCGGCCCTTGGCCAGGGCGAAGCTGAAATTCAGCCCGCTATTGCGCATCAGGTCGGGCAAGTCCTTGTAGACGATCTGCTCTTGCAGGGCCACGGTGGCCGTGGCGATCACCAGACGCTTGCCGGCGGCCTTGGCGGCGGGGATGGCCGCCAGGCTGTAGGCGACGGTTTTGCCGGTACCGGTGCCGGCTTCCACCGCGACAATCGCGGGGTCGCCACTGCGCCGGCCTTCGTCGTCGGTGTCGATGTCACCGAGGACCTTGGCGATTTCGGCGATCATCAGGCGTTGGCCGTAGCGCGGCTTGAGGCTCTTGGCTTCGAGAAAACGCGAGTAGGCGCCCTGGATCGTGGTTTTGAGTTCAGTGCTGATCATGGATTGTCGGGCGCAAAAAAGGCTGGATAAATTTTCAGTGGTTCGGATCGGCCGCTATCATACCCCGCTAATTAATCCCGCGCAGAACGGAGTACCCCAATGACACCTTTTGGCATCGTTTATACCCTGCATGTCCTGGCTGCCCTGGTATGGGTCGGCGGCATGTTTTTCGCCTGGATGGTCCTGCGCCCCGCGGCGATGAAGGCGCTGGAAGGCCCTGGCCGGTTGAAGCTGTGGGTGGAAGTGTTTCAAGGTTTTTTCCGCTGGGTCTGGGTCGCGGTGGTGCTGTTGCCGATCAGCGGTGTGGGCATGATTCATTTGCAGTTCACCGGGTTTGAAGCGGCACCGCGGTATGTGCAGGTGATGATGGGACTGTATGTGGTGATGACCGCGTTGTTTATCCGGATTCAGGCGCTGCTGCTGCCGGAACTGCGCACGGCGGTAGCGGCTCAGGATTGGCCGACGGGGGCGGCGACGCTGGGCAAGATTCGCCGGTTGGTGGGGATTAACCTGATAGTCGGGTTGGTGCTGGTGGCGATTGCTGCGGCTCGGCCGTGATCGTTCCCACGCTCTGCGTGGGAATGCCTCAAGGGACGCTCCGCGTCCAGTGACGCGGAGCGTCACGGGCTGCGTTCCCACGCAGAGCGTGGGAACAATCGTTTCAGAAACTGCTTACAACCGCTGAATGCTCACCGAACCTGCCGCCCCGGCAGGCCCAGGCTGGCCATCGGCACCGGGGCGACCGCTCTTGCCGCCATCGGCTTTATAGACAATGCAGCCCTTGGCCTTGCCGCCCGCCCCCGGTTTGCCACCGGGTCCGGCCGCGCCACCGACTCCGCCCGCCACCTCGACCTTGATCTGCTGCGCCGGATAGTCACGCGGTACTTCCAGCCGAACCAGCGCCCCCGGCGCACCGGGTTGGCCGTCGCTGCCGTCACTGCCATCGGAGCCGCGACCGGCCTGGCCCCAGGTGCAACCCGGCGCTTGGCCGTTGGCCCCGTCAAGGCCGACAAAACCCGGGGCGCCCGCGCCACCGCGAGCGTCTACCAACAATTGCGGCGCCTTCAGCGCTTTGATCTGCAAATTCAGATTGCGCCCGGAGCGGGCAGCCTTGAGATAAGTCCCGGGGGCGCCCCGCGCGGTGATCTGGCTGCCTTCGGCCAACTCGGCCCGGCTGACCTTCAACGCCAGAGCCTGTTCGCTCGGCACAATGGCGATCCGCGCTTCGCGCCCCAGGTGCAGCTCGCCGACCGTCACTTCGGTCACGTTCGAGGGAATCAGCAAGGTGCCGTAATCGGCGACTTCCAGTCGTTCCAGTTGCAGGGAACTGGCGGTATTGGGCAAACGCATCAGCGAGTTGGTTTCAACACTCACCACCTGAGCGCAGGCCAATGGGCTGATGAGTGCGGCGAGCAGACAGAGTTTACGCATGGGAAGCCTTCGCAGTGGCCGGGGCCGGAATGGTTTGCAGGTGGAAAACGCCGAAAAAGACAATCTTCAGGCGATCACGCCAGGGGTGGGCTCGACCTTTGAGGCTGCGATTGCAGAACACCAGCTCCAGAAGATGAGTCAGCACCAGCAGGCTGCCGGCCAGGTTGACCAACAGATGCAGTGGATGAACAAACGGAATGAGCAGATTGACCAGCGCCACCAACCAGAACAGCAGGGTCAACAACTTCCCCAGCCCCCAAAACACCTTCATACGCTCCCCCGTCGAGAATTATTCTTTGCGCGCACAGTAACGGCTTACACGCGGGATAAGCCAGAGGGCAACAGAAAATTCTTCCGAAAGGCATCGAATGGCCGCCGGACCCACCTTGATGGTCCTCCGACGGCTCTATCACGGGCCTCTTGATCGCCGAGCCTAGCGATTGATGTGCAACTCCACGCGACGGTTCTGCGCCCGCCCTTCTTCCGTGTCGTTGTCGGCCACCGGCTGGCTTTCACCCTTGCCTTCGCTGGTGAGTTTGTTCGGCGCCAGGCCACGACTCAACAGGTAGGCCGCCACGCTGCTGGCACGCCGTTCCGACAGTTTCTGGTTATAGGCGTCCGAACCCTGGCTGTCGGTATGGCCGACGACTTTGACGCTCACCACATCGGCGCTCTGCAATTTGGGCATCAGCGAATCCAGCTCAGTGCGCGCGGCGGGCGTCAGCTCGGACTTGTTGTACGCGAACAACACGCTACTGCTCAGGGTGATGACTTCGGATTTCGCGGCTTCGGGTTCGGCAGGTTTCACGCTGGCCGGGTACTGCGGTAGCGGACAACCGTGATGATCGACAGGTGTATTGGCGGGCGTATCGGGGCAGCGATCCCGTCGATCGAAGACACCGTCACCGTCTTCATCGCCATCCTGGGCGTAACAGATCAAGCCACCGGTCAAGATCCCGAGCGCCGCGCCTCCCGCCGCCCAACCGCCACTTTCGATCGCGCCCAAACCTCCGCCCACCAGTCCGCCAATGACACTGCAGATCGGCCAGGTTCGTTGATTCAAGGGGGCAGTGCCATCGCTGTGAGTCGCGCAACCGGTCAGAAGGCTGCCAAGCAGCAGAACCGGCAAGACGGTCCTTGTGAGAACGCTCATTGTGAATGCTCCTGTGTCACCGGCCCATACCGGTCACACAGGAGTAAAGACCCGCATCCGCGACTGTACAAGCCGCGGAGCGCGAGGGGCCTAGCGGTCGATTTTGATTTCCGTACGCCGGTTCAGCGCACGGCCGTCAGCGGTTTTGTTATCGGCCACCGGCTGGCTTTCACCAGCACCGGTCACAGACACGAAACTGCTGCGTGGCACGCCTTGGGAAATCAGGTATTCCACCACCGAATGGGCGCGTCTGTCCGACAGTTTCTGGTTGTATTTATCGCTGCCGACGCTGTCGGTATGACCGGTGACGGTCAGCCTGGTACTGGCGGATTCCTGTTTCAGGCGCGTGGCAACGGTGTTGAGTACCTCTTTATCGGAAGGGGTGAGCTTGGCCGAGTCGAACTGGAAGTGAACATCACGGATAACGATGACTTCTTCCTTGACCACCGCCTTCTCTTCGACCACTGGCGCAGGCGCGGGTGGAGGACAGCCGTCGGCATCGACCCGCACGCCTCTAGGTGTGTGCGGGCACTTGTCGCGGCTGTCCGGCACGCCATCGCCGTCTTCGTCGCCATCGCCATGCACCCAGCAATACGCCGCTGCCGTGCCGCCGACCAGCAGCGCGCCGTACCCCGCCCATGAAGAGCTCTCGGTCGCACCGAGCCCCGCACCGACGACACCACCGACCGCCGCACAGGTCGGCCAGTCGGTTTTCTGCAAACCTGCGCAACCAGTCAACACACTGGTTAGCAGAACCAAAGGTAATGCTGTCCGAACTATGCTCATCTAGTTTCTCCTGAGGGATCGGCTAATAACCGATTCAGGGAGTAAAGACCGGAGTTTTAATCTCCGCCAGCAATAGGCCATTGCTGTTTCGCCCTATGTTCACGGAAGATCGCTGCTTTTTGCTTAAACCCGCTCTGCAAGACAAGTTAGTCTTGGTGTTCTGATTGAGGATTTTCGATGATTGCAGGTATTTCTTCGCGCACGCCCCAGCAGGCGTTGGCCGCTTTGCTTGATCGTTACGCCCCGGCGCGTCTGTTGCTGATTGGCGCCAGTGAGTTCCCCGCGCTCGAGGCATTCAAACTCGCGCACCCGGACAGCATCGTGGCTTTTGCCGCACCCGGAGCATTGCCGGCCGAACTGGCGGCGCAGCGGTTTGATCTGGCGCTGGTGGTCGATTGCCTCGAACACTTGCCCAAGCGCGACGGCCTGAATCTGCTCGGCGGGATACGCAACCTCAATGCCAGTCGCATTGCGGTGCTTGCCGACTTGCCCGCCAGCGGTTGGCAGGAGACGGATTTTTTCTCCCTGGCCTTGCAAGCCAGCGAACGCTTCCAGCGCGACGATCAAGTGTTGACGTTGTTTACCTACGATCTGCTTGACTACAAACAGGTGCCCGACTGGCTCAACTCACGCTTCTGGGCCAATCCGGAAAACTTCGGGAAATACTGGTGGTAACGCAATGAGTACATCCATTTGCCCTTGCGGCAGCGGCACGCTGCTCGACGCCTGCTGCGGTCATTACCATGCCGGCCATCCGGCCCCTAGCGCCGAAGTCCTGATGCGTTCGCGCTACAGCGCCTATGTGCTGGGGCTCGTCGACTATCTGGTGGCCACCACCCTGCCCGCGCAACAGGCCGTCCTGGATCGCCAATCGATCAGCGACTGGAGCGCCCAAAGCACCTGGCTGGGCCTGGAAGTGGAAAGCGCCGAGGTCTTCGGCGGCCAGCCGGAGCACGCCTTCGTCACCTTCACCGCTCGCTGGCACGACGGCAGCGGCGAACACAGTCACCGCGAACGCTCGTCATTCGTGCAGAACGCCGGCCGCTGGTACTTCATCGACCCTACCGTGCCACTCAAGGCCGGGCGCAACGATGCGTGCCCGTGCGCCAGCGGGCAGAAGTTCAAGAAGTGTTGCGCGAGTTATTTCGGCGTTTGAGGTGATGCCTAAAAGATCGCAGCCTTCGGCAGCACCTACAGAGTGATCGGCGTACATCTGTAGGTGTAGGCGCTGCCGAAGGCTGCGATCTTTTGGGGCTAGACTGGGGGTCAAGGAGAAACACGACCATGACCACCCGACGACTCGCGCTCTATCTGTTCACCCTGCTGCTGTTTTCAGGACTCGGCGGCTGCGCCTCATGGTTCAGCAACGACCTGCCTGATCCGCAGGTGCATCTGGTCAAGGTCGAGGTGGTCCGGGCCAAGTTGCTGGAGCAGAAATTCCTGCTGCATTTTCGCGTCGACAACCCCAATGACGAAGACCTGACGGTGCGCGCCCTGGAATATCGCATTCACCTGGGGGACATCCTGCTGACCGAAGGCGAGCACGAACATTGGTTCACCGTCGGCCCCAAGCACAGTGCCTACTTCAAGGTGCCGATCCGCACCAACCTGTGGTCCAGGGTTCGGGACGTGGTGAAACTGCTGAAAAAACCTGAGCAACCGATTCCCTATCGTCTGGAAGGAACGCTTGAAACCGGTTTATTCATCGCGCACTACGTGCACCTGGCGCGCAATGGCGTGATAATCGCCGCCGATTTAATTCCGGAGCGACCCCGATGACCCAGCAACCCCACGTCCATGGCCCTGACTGCAACCACGATCATGACCATCACGACCACCATGATCACGACCATGGCCACGTTCACGGCCCGAACTGCGGCCACGCCCACCAGGAACCGGTGCGCAACGCCCTGAAAGACGTCGGCCGCAACGACCCTTGCCCGTGCGGCAACGGCAAGAAATTCAAGAAGTGCCACGGCGCTTGAGGCTTCGGGCGAATAACTTCTTCGCCTGTTGAATCGCCTTCCCCGCTCCCACATTTGAACTGCGTCAGCCACAAATTGTGCGTATACAGCAGATCCAATGTGGAGCGGGCTTGCTCGCGAAGACGGACTGACAGTCACCTCATTTCAAGATCTGTACAGTGCTGACGACCGTCGCATATTCCCCATGCAGATTCCCCAGCGACATCGCATGCACTTCTTCAGCGCAATGGGCATTGCCGAAATAATCCGCCTTGTCGAAGGTAAAGCACGCATCCTCCACAACCCACGCCTCAAACCCCAGGTTGCCAGCCGTTCGCGCCGTGGACTCCACCGAATTGTTGGTCGCCACGCCAACGATAATCAGCTGATCGATCCCCGCCTCGCGCAAACTCGCTTCCAGCCCGGTCGAACAGAATGCATCCGGCACCTGCTTCTGAACCACTTGCTCGCCGCTCAAGGGTTGAAAACGTTCCTGAAACTCCACCCCCGACTGCTGTGGCCAGAACACCGAATCCGCTGAGCGGGACAGGTGCTGCACATGAATCACCGGCCGCCCGGTGCGACGCCAATGCCCCAGCAATTCCAGGATGCGTTCTTCGGCCTGAGGGTTGTTTCGACGGCCCAACTTGGGATGCAGGATGCCTTTTTGTTGATCGATGATGATCAGCGCCGCGTTTGTCTTAAGCTCCATGCCGACTTTCCCCATGCGAGGTCATTGAATTTGCCGCACTTCAGCATCGCCTCTTGCTACTGGCAAGCCATCAAACGCAAACAGGATGACCTGATGCCGGCGATCACCGAAAAGAAATAACCCAGCCGCCGCTTGCGCGGCCACCTCCTGCTCACTAACGTAGCGCCTTTGTCGCGTCACTACCCCCGCAGGAGCTTTGCCATGGCCTCGCCAGCCCTTACACATTTTCTTCCCCGGTTCGGCGTTGCCGCAGCAGTGGCCGGTGTTTTGAGCCTGACCGGTTGTCAGACCTGGAACGCCCAGGACACCCTCCCGCCCACCTCCGGCGTGCAAGCGCTGAAGGGCCTGGCGCAAAACGTTTCAGTCCGCCGCAATGCCATGGGCATGCCGCTGATCGAGAGCAACAGTTTCCACGATGCCCTGTTCACCCTCGGCTACGTGCACGCCAGCGACCGCATCAGCCAAATGGTCACTCTGCGTCTGCTGGCCCAGGGCCGTCTGGCGGAGATGTCCGGCGCAGACCTGCTCGATGCCGACCGCTACATGCGAGCGGTCAATCTGAAGAAAAGCGCGGATGAGCTGTATAAGGCCTCGTCGCCACGCCTCAAGCGATTCTTCGAGGTCTATGCCCGCGGGGTCAACGCTTACCTGTTCCGCTATCGCGACAAACTGCCTGCGGACCTCGCGGCCACCGGCTACAAGCCTGAATACTGGAAGCCGGAAGATTCGGCGCTGATGTTCTGCCTGCTGAACTTCAGCCAGTCGGCGAACCTGCCGGAAGAAATTTCTTCGCTGATGCTGGCCCAAACCGTCAGCACCGACAAACTGGCGTGGCTGACACCTTCCGCCCCGGATGAAAAACTGCCGGTGGCTGAAGCTGAAAAACTTCAGGGCATCAAACTCACCGGGCAAATCCCGGGGCTGAGCGAAATCAGCAAAGCCACCGGTCAACTGTCGGATCTGAATCTGCTGGGCGCTACCTCCTCGAACAACTGGGCGATCGCCCCGCAACGCAGCCGCAGCGGCAAAAGCCTGCTGGCCAGCGACAGCCATGGGCCGCTGGGGGTGCCGTCGTTATTCAGTTACGTGCAGATTCGCGCGCCGAAATACCAGGCCTCCGGCGTAACCATTGCCGGGTTACCGATGGTGCTCGCTGGTTTCAACGGCAAAGTGGCGTGGAGCATGACCACGGTCATGGGCGACAACCAGGACCTGTTCCTGGAAAAAATCAAACGCCAGGGCAATGGCCTTTCCTACGAAGTGGGCGGCAAATGGCAGCCGGCGATCGTGCGCAACGAAACCTATTTCGTCAAAGGCCAGCGGCCGATTCGCGAAGCGGTGTACGAAACCCGCCACGGACCGCTGCTCAACAGCGCCCAAGGTACTGCGCTGGCGAATGGTTTCGGCCTGGCCTTGCAGGCGCCGGACTTCACCGATGACAAAACCCTGGACGCCTTTTTCGACCTGTCCCGGGCGCAGAGTACCGAGAGAGCGTCGGACGCTAGCCGTGAAATCCGCGCCATCGCCCTGAATCTGGTGTTTGCCGATGCCAGCAATATCGGCTGGCAAGTCACCGGTCGCTACCCGAACCGTCGCGAAGGCGAAGGCTTGCTGCCGTCGCCGGGCTGGGAAGGTCGCTACGACTGGGACGGTTACGCCGACCCGATGCTCCATCCGTATGACCAGGACCCGGCGCAGGGCTGGCTCGGCACCGCCAACCAGCGGGTCATTCCCCATGGCTACGGCATGCAGCTGTCCAATTCCTGGGCGGCACCGGAGCGTGGCGAACGCATGGCCGAACTGGCGGGCGTGGGCAAACACGACACCCGCAGCCTGATCGCCATGCAATACGACCAGACCACCACCTTCGCCGCCAAGCTGAAGAAGATGTTTGAAGCGCCAGGCATGGCCCAGCCGCTCAAGCAGGCCATCGAAGCGTTGCCGGTGGCCGATCGTGGCAAGGCTCGCGAGGCGTATACCCGCTTGATGGCCTTCGACGGCAAACTCAGCCCGACTTCCGCCGACGCGGCGATTTACGAGTTGTTCCTGCAGGAAAGCACCAAACAGATTTTCCTCGACGAACTGGGGCCGGAAAGCAGCCCGGCATGGAAAGCTTTTATCGCCAACGGCAAGTTGTCTTATGCAGCTCAGGCCGATCACCTGCTTGGGCGTGAGGACAGTCCGTTCTGGGATGACGTGCGCACTGCGCAGAAAGAAGACAAACCGGCGATCCTGGCCCGTAGCCTGGCGGCTGCGATCAGCGCGGGTGACAGCCAGTTGGGCGGCGATCACAAAGCCTGGCAGTGGGGCAAACTGCACCGCTACGAGTGGAAAAACGCCAGCGGCCAGACCGTGCGCGGTCCACTGGCGGCCGGCGGCGATCACACCACGCTCAACACCGCCTCGTTCGCCTGGGGTCAGGACTTCAACACCACGCAGGCCCCGGCCATGCGCTTTATTGTCGACTTCGGCCAGGCCGAACCGCTGATGGGCCAGAACGCTACCGGCCAATCCGGCAACCCGGCCAGCCCGCACAATCTCGACAGCGTCGATCCATGGCTCAAGGGTCAATACATGAGCCTGCCGATGCAGCCGCAGAACTTTGACAAGGTGTATGGCAAGACGCGGTTGACGCTGACGCCTGGCAAGTAACATCAAAAGATCGCAGCCTGCGGCAACGCCTACAGGGGATTCGCCCCCATCTGTAAGCGCTACCGCAGGCTGCGATCTTTTGTTATTAATCTCTGTGAAAATAAATAGAACTTCCCGTTTCGGGCGAACCTCCTAGCTAACAGGCCTTTCCATTCTGGTAACAATATGGACCTTGTTATCGCACGTCCTGAAGGTTTGTACTGCCCGCCCGGGGATTTCTATATCGACCCGTGGCGCCCCGTCGAGCGTTCAGTCATCACCCACGCTCATAGCGACCATGCTCGCCGTGGCAACCAACACTATCTGGCGGCGGCACCGGGTGCGGGCATTCTGCGCGCGCAGCTGGGCCAGCACATCAACCTGCAAACGCTGCCCTATGGCGAGCAATTGCTGCACCATGGCGTAAAACTGAGTTTTCACCCCGCAGGCCACATGCTCGGCTCAGCCCAGGTGCGGCTGGAATGCGGCGGTGAGGTCTGGGTCGCCTCCGGTGATTACAAAACAGAGCCCGACGGCACCTGTGCACCGTTCGAACCGGTGCACTGTCACACCTTCATCACAGAATCGACGTTCGGCCTGCCGATTTACCGCTGGCAACCCCAGGCGCAGATCCTTGCCGAGATCAATCAGTGGTGGCAGGCCAACGCCGCAATCGATAAAACCAGCGTGCTGCTCTGCCATGCTTTCGGCAAGGCTCAGCGGATTCTTCATGGCCTCGATGCCAGCCTGGGCCCCATCCTGGTGCATGGCGCGGTTGAACCGATCAATCAGTTTTATCGTCAGAGCGGCATTCATTTACCACCAACGATCTATGCCAGCGAAGTAAAAAAGCAGGATCCGATGATGCGCAAAGCTCTGGTCCTCGCGCCGCCTGCAACGGGTACCAGCAATTGGGTACGGCGCTTCGGCGACTACAGCGATGCCCTCGCCAGCGGTTGGGTGCGTTTGCGCGGCACGCAGCGGCGGCATGGCGTGGACCGTGGTTTCGTGCTGTCCGATCACGCCGATTGGCCCGGCCTGCTCTGGGCCATCGAACAGTCCGGGGCCGAGCGGGTGATGGTCACCCATGGATCGATCGGAGTGCTGGTGCGGCATCTGCGCGAACAGGGCCTCGATGCCATGGGATTGAGCACCGAATACAGCGACGACGAGAACAACGCAGCCTTCGAACCCGAGAGCGCCGAGGTGCAGGCATGAAAGCCTTCGCCGAGCTGTATGCCGAACTCGATGTCACCACCTCAAGCAACGCCAAACTGGCGGCGATGCAGCATTACTTCGCCCAGGCCACGCCCGAAGATGCCGCCTGGGCGGTGTATTTGCTGGCCGGCGGGCGACCTCGGCAATGGGTGCCGGTTCGGGTGCTGCGCGACATGGCAATCGCGTGTTCCGGGCTCTCGCCCTGGTTGTTCGAGGAAAGCTACCAGGCGGTGGGTGATCTGGCGGAAACCATTTCGCTGGTGCTGCCCGAAACGCCTCACACGTCTACCGACGGACTGACGGTGTGGATTGAGGACAAACTGTTGCCACTGCGCAGCGCGCCCCCGCGGGTTCTCGCTGAACGCCTGCCCGCGCTGTGGGCGCAACTGGATCGCCAGGGCCTGATGCTATGCATCAAACTGATCACCGGCAGTTTCCGTGTCGGTGTCTCCAAATCGCTGGTCACCCGCGCCGTGGCAGCTACGGCCGGGCTCGACGGCAAACGCGTGGCCCAGCGGCTGGTGGGTTACACCGACCCGTCGCACCGCCCGAATGCCGCCAGTTACCTGAAGCTGATTGCCCCCGAAGCACCCGATGAACACGCCCAACGGGATGGCCAGCCCTACCCGTTTTTCCTTGCCCAGGCGTTGTCGCAACCGGTTGAGCAGTTCGAAGCCCTGCTCGGCCCGGCCAGCCAATGGCAAGTGGAGTGGAAATGGGACGGCATCCGCGCCCAAGTGGTCAAGCGCGATGGGCACTTGTGGGTCTGGTCGCGAGGCGAAGAACTGGTGACCGAACGGTTCCCCGAACTGGGCAGCCTGATTCACGACTTGCCCGACGGCACGGTGATCGACGGTGAAATAGTCGCCTGGAAAACCACGCCCTCGGGCTCTAGGAGCGCTTGCGAGCGGCCATCGCCTACCTCGCTGGCGGTGCAGCCTTTCGCCCTGCTGCAAAAACGCAGCAGCCGTCACACGCTGGACAAGCAAATCCTCAATGAGGTGCCCGTGGTCATTCAGGCCTTTGACCTGCTCGAATGGCAGGGCCAGGATTTGCGCAACCAGACTCAGGCCATGCGCCGCACTCAGTTGGAACACCTCGTCACCACCTGCGCAAACCCGGTGTTACTTGCCTCGCCCATGTTGATCGGCGAAGACTGGTTCGACCTCGCCCGCCAACGGGAAGCCTCTCGCAAACTGAAGGTCGAAGGGATGATGCTCAAGGCCCGCGATGCGCAGTATGGCGTCGGACGGAACAAAGACACGGGCGGGTGGTGGAAATGGAAAGTCGACCCGTTCAGTGTCGATGCAGTGCTGATCCATGCGCAGCAGGGTCATGGCCGCCAGGCCAGTCTCTACACTGATTACACTTTCGCCGTGTGGGACGGCTCACCCGACGCCCGCCAGCGGACACTGGTGCCTTTCGCCAAGGCCTACTCCGGGTTGACCCACGAAGAAATCCGCCAGATCGACAGCATCATACGCAAGACCATGGTGGAAAAATCCGGATCCGTGATCCGTGTGAAACCAAGCCTGGTGTTTGAGCTGGGATTCGAGAGCATTGCCCCGTCGAAACGGCACCCGAGCGGGATTGCGGTGCGGTTTCCGCGGATATTGCGCTGGCGGCAGGACAAGTCGGTGGAAGAAGCCGACAGCCTGGCGACATTGCAGGATTTGTTGACCTGATCCCTGATGCCGGTAAGTCAGACACAGAATCTTAGGAGCGAGGCTTGCCCCTCGCCACACTACGCACCATCCAGGCGCAAGAATCTGGCGATGCCCGTTTTCGTGCACAAATCGCGCTTTGCCATTTCCTGTGTCACCTTTTAAAACGCTTGTTCGGGACTCTGGTTCGGAAATTGCTACTTTTAATAGGTCTTACGCTTTTCAGTAACAGTACTTCTGCGCCACAAGCGCTCATATTGGTTCTTAGGGATTGAATAATGAAAAAAGCATTGCTGACCCTTTCTGCACTGGCGTTGTGCATGGCTGCCGGCTCCGCGCTGGCAAAGGAATACAAAGAATTGCGTTTTGGCGTTGACCCTTCCTACGCGCCGTTCGAGTCCAAGGCAGCCGACGGCAGCCTGGTGGGCTTCGACATCGACCTGGGCAATGCAATTTGCGCCGAGCTGAAGGTCAAGTGCAAATGGGTCGAAAGCGATTTCGACGGCATGATTCCAGGCCTCAAGGCCAATAAATTCGACGGTGTGATCTCTTCGATGACCGTCACTCCAGCCCGCGAAAAAGTCATCGACTTCTCCAGCGAACTGTTCTCCGGCCCTACTGCCTACGTGTTCAAGAAAGGCTCCGGCCTGAGCACAGACGTCGCTTCGTTGAAGGGTAAAACCGTCGGTTACGAGCAAGGCACCATTCAGGAAGCCTATGCCAAAGCCGTGCTGGACAAGGCCGGTGTGAAAACCCAGGCCTATCAGAACCAGGATCAGGTGTATTCCGACCTGACCTCCGGCCGTCTCGATGCCGCCATCCAGGACATGCTGCAAGCCGAACTGGGCTTCCTGAAGTCGCCAAAAGGCGCCGATTACGAAGTCAGCAAGCCTGTCGACAGCGAATTGCTGCCAGCCAAAACTGCTGTCGGTATCTCGAAAGGTAACAAAGAGCTGAAAGCACTTCTGGACAAAGGTATCAAAGCGTTACACGACGATGGCACCTACGCCACCATTCAGAAGAAACACTTTGGCGATCTGAATCTGTACAGCGGCAAATAATGCCCGGCGCCCATCTCGCGATGGGCGCTTTTTTTATCCGATCAGGTTGCTGATTTATGTTCGAAAACCTCTTACAAAACCTGGGGCTCTCAGCCTTCAGCCTTCAGGGCTTCGGCCCGTTGCTGTTGGAAGGCACCTGGATGACCATCAAATTATCGGTGTTGTCGCTGTTGGTGTCCGTGTTGCTCGGATTGCTGGGCGCCAGTGCCAAACTGTCGAAAGTGAAACTGGTGCGCGTGCCGGCGCAGATCTACACCACGCTGATTCGCGGCGTACCGGACCTGGTGCTGATGCTGCTGATCTTCTACAGCCTGCAAACCTGGCTGACGTCGTTCACCGAATACATGGAATGGGAATACATCGAGATCAACCCATTCAGCGCCGGGGTCATCACCCTGGGCTTCATTTATGGTGCGTACTTCACCGAAACGTTCCGCGGGGCGATCCTCGCCGTGCCACGGGGCCAGGTCGAAGCCGCCACCGCCTACGGCCTCAAACGTGGCCAGCGTTTCCGTTTCGTGGTGTTCCCGCAAATGATGCGTTTCGCCCTGCCGGGTATCGGCAACAACTGGATGGTGATGCTCAAGGCCACCGCACTGGTCTCGATCATCGGCCTCGCCGACCTGGTCAAGGCCGCGCAGGACGCCGGTAAAAGCACCTATCAACTGTTCTACTTCCTGGTGCTCGCCGCACTGATTTACCTGCTGATCACCAGCGCCTCCAACGTCGTCCTGCGCTGGCTCGAACGTCGCTACGCCGCCGGCTCCCGGGAGGCCGTACGATGATCGAGCTCTTGCAGGAATACTGGAAACCCTTCCTTTATACCGACGGCTACAACATCACCGGCCTGGCCATGACCATGTGGCTGCTCAGTGCGTCGATCTTCATCGGCTTTCTGGTGTCGATCCCGCTGTCCATTGCTCGGGTTTCCCCCAAGCTCTACCTGCGCTGGCCGGTGCAGTTCTACACCTATCTGTTTCGGGGTACGCCGCTCTATATTCAGTTGCTGATCTGTTACACCGGCATCTACAGCCTGGCAGCCGTACGCGCGCAGCCCGTCCTTGATGCGTTCTTTCGCGATGCGATGAACTGCACGATCCTGGCCTTTGCCCTGAACACCTGCGCCTACACCACGGAAATCTTCGCCGGGGCGATTCGCAGCATGGCTCATGGCGAAGTCGAGGCGGCCAAGGCCTATGGCCTGTCAGGCTGGAAGCTCTATGCCTACATCATCATGCCGTCGGCGCTGCGTCGCTCGTTGCCTTATTACAGCAACGAAGTGATCCTGATGCTGCACTCGACCACCGTGGCGTTCACCGCGACCATCCCGGATGTCCTGAAAGTCGCTCGCGACGCGAACTCTGCGACCTTTCTGACGTTCCAGTCGTTCGGCATCGCCGCGCTGATCTACCTGACCGTTACCTTTGCGCTGGTCGGCCTGTTCCGCCTCGCCGAACGCCGATGGCTGGCCTTCCTCGGGCCGACTCACTAGGACAATTCGTACATGCGCCACCAGATTCATGACCTGCTGGCCCCACTGCCGGGGACCGTGCGACAGATCCACAGCTTTCACTTCGGCCCCCAGGCGGCCAAAGGCAAGATCTACATCCAGTCCTCCCTGCATGCCGATGAATTGCCCGGCATGCTGGTGGCCTGGCACCTCAAACAGCGTCTGGCGGAGCTGGAAGCCGCCGGCCGGCTGCGCAGCGAAATCGTGCTGGTGCCCGTGGCCAACCCGGTCGGCCTGGAACAAGTGTTGATGGACGTCCCACTGGGCCGCTACGAGCTGGAAAGCGGGCAGAACTTCAATCGCTGGTTCGTCGACTTGAGTGAAGAAGTCGGCAATGAGATCGAAGGCCTGCTGGGTGACGATCCGCAACGAAACCTCGAACTGATCCGCAGCAGCCTGCGTGACGTATTGGCGCGCCAGACCGCTGGCACGCAACTGCAATCCCAACGCCTTACCCTGCAACGGCTGGCTTGCGATGCGGACATGGTGCTGGACCTGCATTGCGATTTCGAAGCCGTCGCGCACCTCTACACCACGCCCGAGGCCTGGCCTCAGGTCGAGCCATTGGCGCGCTACATCGGTGCCGAAGCCAGCCTGCTGGCCACCGACTCTGGCGGCCAGTCGTTCGATGAATGCTTCACCCTGCTCTGGTGGCAGTTGAAAGAACGCTTCGGCGAGCATTTCGATATTCCGCTGGGCAGCTTTTCGGTCACCGTCGAATTGCGCGGTCAGGGCGACGTTAATCACCCGTTGGCCAGCCTCGATTGCCAAGCGCTGATCGATTATCTGATTCATTTCGGCGCGATTGCCGGCGAGCCGACGCCCTTGCCGGAACTGCCCTACCCCGCCACGCCGCTGGCCGGCGTCGAACCGGTGGCGACACCCGTGGGCGGACTGCTGGTGTTTACGGCCCTGCCAGGGGAATACCTGGAGGCCGGGCAACTGATCGCCGAAGTCATCGACCCGATCAATGATCGCGTCACCCCTGTTCATTGCACCGTCGCCGGGCTGATGTATGCCCGTTCGCTGCGGCGCATGGCCACTGCGGGCATGGTGATCGCCCATGTCGCGGGCACCGAAGCCTATCGCAGCGGCTACCTACTTTCGCCTTGAGGATGCACGCCCCATGTACAAACTGACCATCGAAGGCCTGCATAAGAGCTATGGCGATCATCAGGTGCTCAAAGGCGTTTCGCTCAAGGCCAAAACCGGCGACGTTATCAGCCTGATCGGCGCCAGCGGCTCGGGCAAAAGCACCTTTTTGCGCTGCATCAACTTTCTAGAGCAACCCAACGACGGCACCATGAGCATGGACGGCCAGAACATCCGCATGGCCAAGGACCGTCACGGCATCCATGTGGCCGACCCCGATGAGCTGCAACGGATCCGCACCCGCCTGGCCATGGTGTTCCAGCACTTCAACCTGTGGAGCCACATGACGGTGCTGGAAAACATCACCATGGCCCCGCGGCGGGTGCTCGGTTGCAGCAAGGCAGAAGCCGAGGACCGTGCCCGACGTTACCTCGACAAGGTTGGCCTGGCGCCGCGTGTGGCGGATCAGTACCCGGCGTTCCTGTCGGGCGGTCAACAACAACGGGTAGCCATTGCCCGTGCGCTGGCCATGGAACCGGAAGTCATGCTGTTCGACGAACCGACCTCGGCACTCGACCCGGAACTGGTAGGCGAAGTGCTCAAGGTAATTCAGGGCCTGGCCGAGGAAGGCCGGACCATGATCATGGTCACCCATGAAATGAGCTTCGCCCGCAAAGTGTCGAGCCAGGTGCTGTTCCTGCATCAGGGGCTGGTGGAAGAAGAAGGTGCGCCGGAAGACGTGCTGGGTAATCCGAAGAGTGAGCGGTTGAAGCAGTTCTTGAGCGGCAACCTGAAATAAAACGCCACCGTCCCGTAGGAGCGAGGCTTGCCCGCGAAGAACGATAACGCGGTCATCATACAGACCGCATTGCCTTCATCGCGGGGAAGCCTCGCTCCTACAAAAGCGGATTTCGTTAACAGATATCAGGCCACAGGCGCGGGCGGTGGCTTGTCCGGCACAGTGGGCTCTCCGGGTTCTTGTGGCTCTTCGTTGGGCGTGTCGGGATCCGGCTGAGTAGGGATACCCCCTGCCATGACTGGCGGATGCGCCAACAAGGACCAGGCCAGCACACCAACCTGATTGGGCTCGAGCCTTGCCAGTTCGGCACTTATTCGCGGATCGATCTTCATGAAGCACTCCTGAGCGATGGCCCGATCCGCCTTGCGCGAATCGGAGCAGTACACCCCATAGAGTGTACGCCCGCCCAGGAATTCCAACGGTTTGTCAGACGGTTGACTCAGGTACGCGGCAGGGTCACGCCACGCTGGCCCTGATACTTGCCACCACGGTCCTTGTAGGACACTTCACATTCCTCGTCGGACTCGAGGAACAGCATCTGCGCCACGCCTTCGTTGGCATAGATCTTCGCCGGCAGGTTGGTGGTGTTCGAGAACTCCAGGGTCACATGGCCTTCCCACTCGGGCTCGAGCGGGGTCACGTTGACGATGATGCCGCAGCGGGCGTAAGTGCTCTTGCCCAGACAGATGGTCAATACGTTGCGCGGAATGCGGAAGTATTCGACGGTACTGGCCAGGGCGAAGGAGTTTGGCGGGATGATGCACACGTCGCTGTGGATGTCGACGAAGCTGCCAGCGTCGAAGTTTTTCGGATCGACGATGGCCGAATTGATGTTGGTGAACACCTTGAAATGATTGGTGCAGCGCACATCGTACCCGTAGCTCGACACACCATAGGAGATCACACGACTGTCGTCACTGCCGCGCATCTGACGTTCCACGAAGGGCTCGATCATGCCGTGCTCTTGCGCCATGCGGCGAATCCACTTGTCCGATTTGATGCTCATGGCGGGTGTCCTGAATAGCGAGGTGGAAAAATTCTGTCCGGCATCTTACCGGGCAGGCGCTCCGGGTTCAAAGTCCGGGAGACAATTCTCGCCGATCCCCCATGAATTCCGCGGCCTCACCGCCATGTTATTAACCGTCAGTCATTAAAAAAGAGAAACCTTCGCAAGAACCATTGGCACGTTCCGGAAAAAGGGTTAAGGTGGCGCCACTGTGCTGCTTGTGTCACTGAGAATCTCTACACGATATGTTGAATTTCGATCCAACCATCTACAAGAATTTTTCCTGCTCTTTGCACTCAGTCTCGGCCAGGGTTCTTCCTGAGTCGCAGTTATCTTTGTTCAAGGAGTTACACCATGTCTAATCGCCAAACCGGTACCGTTAAGTGGTTCAACGATGAAAAAGGCTTCGGCTTCATCACTCCACAATCCGGTGACGACCTGTTCGTTCACTTCAAAGCTATCCAATCCGACGGCTTCAAAAGCCTGAAAGAAGGCCAACAGGTTTCTTTCATCGCTACCCGCGGTCAGAAAGGCATGCAAGCTGAAGAAGTTCAAGTTATCTAACTTGTAACTGCTTTAGTAAAAAGCCCCGCCCTTAAAAGCGGGGCTTTTTTGTGCCTGAGTGTTTTTTGCGGAGAAAACAGATCAAAAGATCGCAGCCTTCGGCAGCTCCTACGCGCCTGAGGGCGCCACCGAAGGCTGCGATCTTCTTTGGCGTGTTACCAGGCCACGCCAAACCCTGCGGTGTATCGGGTCTTGCTCAGGTCAGCCTCATCGCTGCCGCTGATAATGTCTCTCTCAGCCTTCAGATTCAACGATGCCCAATCAGTGACTTTGTAGCGCAGACCGACCTCGGCATCGAGGGCGTAATCCGCGACGCCCGACAAAGGCTTACCCACCTCACCCTTGGTGAAGAACTCAACCTTCTTACCGACCAGATAACGGTTGTAGTCCCACTTCATCGCCAAGGAATAGAAATTTTCCTTGCGGCCATTGGAATACTCATAATCGGTGTTATTCAGGAGCGACCCCAGGGAGAAGGCACCCAGTTCGTCATCCCAGAACTGATAACCGGGGCCGGTACCGATGGTGCGCTGTCGGGACAGCTCTTCGACCTTATCGCGCTTGTAATTCAAACGACCTTGCCAGAACCACTTATCGGTAAGGAATCGGTCCAGAGAATACTCGGCACGCCAGTTATCAGTGGTAACGACGCTATCCTGGAACTCGCGGTTGTACTCACCTTCCGCCGTATGACGCCACCGACCATGGCGCGCACTGGTTTTGAAGCCGACATCATAATCATCGGTGTCTTTTTCGGCCCGCCGATAATCCAGGGCCATGTCGACATTACCTTTCCACACTAAATCCTCGACCACCGGTTTAGGCTTGAGCATCTGCTGGATACTGGCCAACTCTACGGTCTTGGGACCATCGCCGTTGGCCAGGGTGACCTTGCCGTCCTCCGCCGCATGCAGCGACTTGGCCTTCTCGCCAGTGTAAGCATCCTGCTTGACCAACATTTGCTGATCGCTTTCCAGGGTTTTGACCTCTTTCCAGTCAATCGGGACCGCCCCGGCATACTGGGTCTGGATCAACAGCTTGCCGCCATCGAAGAGAGTAATCTTGCCGCTCAGCTTGTCACCGTTCTTCAACCAGACCGTATCGGCGAGCAAGGGAGTGGAAGCACTGACGACAGCGAGGCACAGCAAGGTTCTGGACAACATAAGCGAATCAAAAGCTCAACTTTGCGAAAAAAAATCGGCATCATTCCTGGAAATAAGGCCCCGGCAAGGACTGACCCGGCTATTTCTATTGAGTTCATTTCTCAACTGACAATCCAGGATTTACTCTACAGACGGTCAATGCGTATTTTTTTCAGGAACCCGGACGTGACCGACTCAACCGCTGAAACCGAAAGCGCAGCGCAAATCCGACGCACGGCGCTCTACCTGACCCTGGCACAAGTGCCCGAGGGCAAAGTCGTGAGTTACGGTCAGCTCGCCGAGCTGGCGGGACTGGGTCGCGCCGCCCGCTGGGTCGGGCGAACATTGAGCCAACTGCCCGGTGACACTAAATTGCCCTGGCATCGTGTGCTGGGTGCCGGTGGTCGGATCAGCCTGCCCGCAGGCAGCCCTTCGGGGGATGAACAGCGGGCCCGATTGCGCATGGAAGGCATCAGTGTTCTGAACAATCGTGTTGATATTCAGCGCCATGGCTGGCGCCCGGTAGAGCACAGCGGTTAGAGTGCGCGCTTTGTTTCCGTAATTCTTGAGGCAGACTTCAGCCCATGCCCCGTAAAACCTGGCGCGCCGCGCTCGCCGCCTATGCCAGCCCCTCAACGCTCGTGCTGTTGCTGCTTGGTTTCGCCGCCGGCCTGCCCTACATGCTGGTGTTTTCGACGCTTTCAGTCTGGCTGCGCGAGGCCGGTGTTGCCCGCGAAACCATCGGCTATGCAAGCCTGATCGGCCTGGCCTACGCCTTTAAATGGGTCTGGTCCCCGCTGCTCGACCAGTGGCGCCTACCCCTGCTCGGCAAGCTTGGCCGACGACGCTCCTGGCTGGTGCTGGCCCAGGCACTGGTAATCCTCGGCCTGATCGGCATGGGTTTCTGCGACCCGCAAAAGCACCTGTCCTGGCTGATCGCCATTGCCGTGGTAGTCGCCTTCGCTTCGGCAACGCAAGACATTGCCATCGACGCCTATCGCCTGGAAATCGCCGACGACACCCGCCAGGCTGCACTGGCGGCCAGCTACATGGCCGGTTATAGGGTTGCTGCCCTGCTGGCGACGGCCGGCGCACTGTTCTTCGCCGAAGGCTTCGGCTCCACCGGTTTCAACTACAAGCACGGGGCGTGGACCGGCACTTACGTGCTGTTCGGCGTTTTGATGATCCCGGCGCTGCTGACCTCCCTGTTCATGCGCGAACCGCCGGTGCCACTGCGCACTCAGCTTCAGGCCGGACGCTACAGCTTTGTGCACCAGCTGGCGTCGGTGTTCGTGCTGATCGTGCTGCTGGTGTCCGTCCCGGCCATGTTCACCCAGCTCTACAACACCGACTTCGCCAGCGTACTGTTCAACGGCGTCAGCCTGCTCGACCTGTTGCTCGAAGACCGCGCATTCCTGCGGGCAATCCTCTATACCACGCTCACCGCCCTGTGCTTGTCGGCCATGGGCCGCCGTGGCCTGGCGCCGGTGCTGACGCCGGTCAACGACTTCATTCTGCGTTACCGCTGGCAAGCCCTGCTGCTGCTCGGGTTGATCGCCACCTATCGGATGTCGGATACGGTCATGGGCGTGATGGCCAACGTGTTTTACATCGACCAGGGGTTCACCAAGGATCAGATCGCCAGCGTCAGCAAGATTTTCGGCCTGATCATGACCTTGGTCGGCGCCGGCATGGGCGGCCTGCTGATCGTGCGCTTCGGCATTCTGCCGATTCTGTTCATCGGCGGCGCTGCATCGGCCGCCACCAACCTGCTGTTCCTGATGCTCACCGACATGGGCGCCAATCTGCACATGCTGATCGTCACCATTTCCCTGGATAACTTCAGCTCGGGCCTGGCGACTTCGGCGTTCGTCGCTTACCTGTCGAGCCTGACCAACCTCAAATTCTCCGCAACCCAGTACGCCCTGCTCAGCTCGATCATGCTCTTGTTGCCTCGCCTGATCGGCGGCTATTCAGGGGTCATGGTGGAAAAATTCGGCTACCACAACTTCTTCCTGATCACTGCCCTGCTGGGCGTTCCGACGCTGTTGCTRATCGCCCTGCACTGGTTCCAGGAAAACCGCCGTGCCGGTCCGACCCCGACGCCTGAACCGGCTCAGACCCCGGTCACGGAAGAATCGCAGCCTCTGTGATACAGGGCGCAGAGGGCGAGCAGATTCTCGCCCTCCAGCCACACAGCCGGCCGCACGCCTGTACGCCAGCAGATCTCGCCCGTACAATGCCCCATCATTTCTCGTCATCAGCAACCGACAACGGCCAACCATGCGCACCAGTCAATTTTTGCTCGCCACACAGAAAGAAACGCCTTCCGACACGGTCGTCATCAGCCATCAGCTGATGCTGCGCGCCGGCATGATCCGCAAACTCGCCTCGGGCCTGTACACCTGGCTGCCGATGGGCTTGCGAGTGATGCGCAAGGTCGAAGCCATCGTGCGTGAAGAAATGAACGCCGCCGGTTCTCTCGAAGTGTTGATGCCGAGCACTCAACCGGCTGAGCTGTGGCAGGAATCCGGTCGCTGGGAAGAATACGGCCCTGAATTGCTGCGCTTCAAGGATCGTCACGGTCGCGACTTCTGCGCCGGCCCGACTCACGAAGAGGTCATCACCGACCTGATGCGCAACGAGTTGAGCAGCTACAAACAGCTGCCGATCAACCTGTATCAGATCCAGACCAAATTCCGTGACGAAATCCGCCCACGCTTCGGTTTGATGCGTGGCCGCGAATTCATCATGAAGGATGCCTACTCGTTCCATGCCGACCAGGCATCGCTGCAGATCACGTACGACCGCATGCACCAGGCGTACTGCAACGTGTTCACCCGCCTGGGCCTGAAATTCCGTCCGGTTGAAGCTGACAACGGCTCCATCGGTGGCGCCGGTTCCCACGAGTTCCACGTGCTGGCCGAGTCCGGCGAAGACGACATCGTCTTCAGCAACGGTTCCGACTACGCCGCGAACATCGAGAAAGCCGAAGCCGTACCGCGGGAAACCTCTCGCGCCGCGCCGACTGAAGAGCTGCGTCTGGTCGACACGCCGAACGCCAAAACCATCGCGCAACTGGTGGAAGGCTTCAACCTGCCGATCGAAAAAACCATCAAGACCCTGGTGGTGCACGCTGAAGAGAAAGGCAAGCTGATTGCCCTGATCATCCGTGGCGACCACGAACTGAACGAAATCAAGGCCGCCAACCAGCCTGGCGTTGCCAGCCCGCTGGTCATGGCTTCCGAAGCCGAACTGCGCGACGCCATTGGCGCCGGCGCCGGCTCCCTCGGCCCGCTGAACCTGCCGCTGCCAATCATCATCGACCGTTCCGTCGAACTGATGAGCGACTTCGGCATTGGTGCCAACATCGACGACAAGCACTACTTTGGCGTGAACTGGGAGCGCGATCTGCCAGTTCCGACCGTTGCCGACCTGCGCAACGTTGTCTCCGGCGACCCAAGCCCTGACGGCAAAGGCACCCTGGAAATCAAACGCGGCATCGAAGTCGGGCACATCTTCCAGCTGGGCAACAAGTACAGCAAAGCGATGAAGTGCGAAGTGCTGGGCGAGAACGGTAAACCGGTCACCCTGGAAATGGGCTGCTACGGCATTGGGGTATCCCGCGTAGTAGCTGCCGCCATCGAACAGAACAACGACGAGAACGGGATCATCTGGAGCGACGCTCTGGCCCCATTCCAGATTGCCCTGGTACCGCTGCGCTACGAAACCGAACAAGTTCGCGAAGCCACCGACAAGCTCTACGCAGAACTGACTGCCGCCGGCTTCGACGTGCTGCTGGACGACCGCGACAAGAAAACCAGCCCGGGCATCAAGTTCGCGGACATGGAGCTGATCGGCATTCCACACCGTATCGTGGTCAGTGACCGCGGCCTCGCCGACGGCAATCTGGAATACAAGAGCCGTACCGAAGCCGAGGCGCAAGCGCTGCCGGTTGCTGACGTGCTGTCTTTCCTCCAGGCCCGTATCCGCCGCTGACACCAGATAGAGACGTCATGTTCAAGCGAAACACCTTAGGCCTCGGTGGTGCCGCCCTGTGCGGTGCCCTGCTGGTCAGCGGCTGTGCCAATCACATGTCACAACGCAGCGAGCACGAGGAGCGGGTCGAGCGTAAGTTGCTCGATCACAGCCTGCAGATCGATGTCGGCGAGCCCAAAGTGCTGGAGCTGCCGCAACGCCGGGTGAAAATCCACGAGCAGAAGACCTTCGAAGTCACCGAATTCGAAGTCACACGCCACTATGACCGTTACACGCCTTACCAACCCTGGAGGGAGATCTATGAGATCCCGCTGGGGGCGGTGGCCGTAGTGGCCGGCGTCGGTGCGAACGTGGTCAACGTGTTCGCCCTCGGCAATCTGCCGGACAGCGTAACGAAGGATTGGCTCAGCTATGGTTTTGCCGGGCTCAACCCGTTCATGAACGTGCAGTCTCACGGTCGCGCGCAGCAGAACCTGGCGGGCATCGACGAAGTCCAGCGCGACAAGCGCACGGAATATTCGAGCCTGCCATGGAGCGAGCGTCCGGTGCAGGTCAAGGCCGGCAAGGACACGTTCGATATGAACACCGACCGCAACGGCGTGTTGCGTCTGAACCTGCTGGACAGCCCGTTCGCCGAACATGACCTCAATCATCTGGGCAAGCTGCAGATCAGTGTCGAGGACAACAAGGACGATGTGCACACCGACTCGTCCCTGGCGATCAGCAACAACTTGCGCGGCAAGCTGCTCGAAGCCCATGGGCTGATTTACGACGACCTCGAAGACGACGAAGTGAGCCAGTGGGTGCACCGGGTCAAACGTCTGTCGGAACTGGGTCTGGAAGAAGAAGCCAGCGAACTGGAACAGAGCCTGATCGAACTGACCCGCAACGATCCCGAGTTGCAGGCTGAATTCCTCAAGTCACTGACCAGGGATGCCGGGCGACTGGTGGCGGATCCGGGACCGAATTAAAGCCTACTAAAAGATCGCAGCCTTCGGCGGCGCCCACAGGCGCGTAGGAGCTGCCGAAGGCTGCGATCTTTTGCTTTTAAAATCTCACCGCTCAAACAATTCCAGCTGCTCGAACCCGCCCCGCAAATCCTCCAGCCTCACCCCAATCCCCAACAACCGCACCGGCTTCCCGCCGCGATTGAAGGCCTGGGTCAGCAGCAACTGATAACTCCCCAGATCCCGCCCTGCCCCGGCTTGCTCCAACGTGGTCTGGGTAAAGTCATGAAATTTCACTTTGACAAACGGCTTGCCCGGCCGATAGCTGCTGTCGATCCGCGCCATTCGGCCATTCAAGGACTCCAGCAGCTCGGGCAATTTATCCAGACAACTCGCCAGATCCGGCAGATCCGCGTCATAGGTGTTTTCAACGCTGATCGACTGTCGACGACTGTCGTTGTGCACCAACCGCTCATCGATCCCACGGGCCAGGCTCCAGAGTCGCTCGCCGAAGCTGCCGAATTCACGCACCAGCGCCAATTTGCTCCACTCGCGTAATTGCAGGCAATCGACGATACCGAGCTTGCCCAGCTTGTCGGCAGTCACTTTGCCAACACCGTGCAACTTGCTCACCGGCAAGCCGCTGACAAAGTCGTCCACCTGATCGGGCGTGATCACGAACAAGCCATTGGGCTTCTTCCAGTCGCTGGCGATCTTGGCAAGAAACTTGTTCGGCGCCACGCCGGCCGATACGGTGATGTGCAACTGGTTGGACACCCGACGGCGAATGTCCTGGGCGATTCGCGTGGCGCTGCCGCCGAAATGCGCACTGTCCGAGACATCGAGGTAAGCCTCGTCCAGGGAAAGCGGCTCGATCAGGTCAGTGTAATCGCGAAAGATCGTATGTATTTCCTTCGACGCCTCTCTATAGGCCTCCATGCGCGGCTTGACGATGGTCAGGTCCGGACACAGTTTCAAGGCATGTCCCGAAGACATGGCCGAGCGCACGCCATACGCCCGCGCTTCATAGTTACACGTAGCAATCACCCCACGCCGATCCGCCGAGCCGCCCACCGCCAAAGGCTTACCGGCCAGGCGCGGGTCGTCACGCATCTCGATGGCGGCATAGAAGCAGTCACAATCGACGTGGATGATTTTTCGCTGCGTCATATAAAAGCGGTGTTCATGGCGAAGAAATGAAGTATCGGCGTGTCGTAACGGCAGTATCTCACTGACACCTGTATATAGCACCAGTAGTCTGAATCTTCTTTTCAAGCGGTAGGAAAAGTACCGGAGGAATTTATTTTCTCAATCGAAAGCCACCTACCGATAGAGCCAAAAGCCTTGCCCTGCCTGCGTTTCAGCCCGATCCACACCCCCTGCTTTCACCTAAGCGATTGAACAGGAACAGATTTTACCGAGATTGAAGGTTGACAGCCCGGCGATCCTCTGTAGAATGCCGACACACAGACGCGGGATGGAGCAGTCTGGTAGCTCGTCGGGCTCATAACCCGAAGGTCGTCGGTTCAAATCCGGCTCCCGCAACCAAACATCGAAAAAGGCTACTCGAAAGAGTGGCCTTTTTTGTGCGCGCCTGTTTTATAAAAATCAGCGCTCCATGCCTTGCCGCATGGAAACGAGAAATCGTTCTGATTCCGAAACTTAGCGCTCCTCGGCAACCGTTCGCCGCTGATTCTGGTTTATTTGACCCATACTTGGATTAACGGTTGACACTACGGCGTTCGCCTGTAGAATGCCGCCACACAGACGCGGGATGGAGCAGTCTGGTAGCTCGTCGGGCTCATAACCCGAAGGTCGTCGGTTCAAATCCGGCTCCCGCAACCAAACATCAAAAAAGGCTACTCGAAAGAGTGGCCTTTTTTGTATCTGTTGAAAAAGTCCTTTCGCAACAATGATCTGTCACTGTGCAGTGAGCCGTTCAGGGTCGCCAGACTGTGAGTTCAGACGAGACTGAACCGCAAGGGAAACCCTCGACGACTGGTGATGCGCCATCGCCGATACCCGGTGAGACGCGTTAATATTTGTGATTATTTTTTTCTACAGGGATTGGTAACTTGGCTGGATACCCCCATCCTGTCGCGCACAATCCAAGAGGTGATTGATGCGCGCCAACTCGTCTGATCCACAAGACACCGTCACAGCGACACAACCGATCAAAGCCGAGCGTCTGCGCTTGCTGGATCGAATCAGCAAATACCGTCAACCCATCGGTCTGGCGGTCACTTTGCTGTTGTTCGCCATCGCGCTGATTGCCTGTCGTCACCTGCTGAGCGAACTCGATCTGTACGCGCTGCACGACTCGATCCTGGAAGTGCCGAGACCGGCCTTGCTGGGAGCGCTGGGCGCGACCGTCGTCGGCTTCATCATTCTGCTGGGTTACGAATGGTCGGCCAGCCGTTATGCCGGTGTGACGCTGGCGCCGCGAGTCGTGGCGCTGGGGGGCTTCACTGCTTTCGCTATCGGCAACGCCATCGGCCTGTCGCTATTGTCGGGGGGCTCGGTTCGCTACCGTCTATATGCACGGCATGGCGTGGGGGCTTCGGAAGTCGCGCACATGACGCTGTTTGCCAGCCTCTCGCTCGGCTGTGCCCTCCCGCCCCTGGCCGCCCTCGCCACCCTCAGCAACCTGCCCGCCGCCTCGCTGGCCCTGGGGTTCTCCCAGACGTTGCTGGGCGCGATTGCAGTGGCCGTGTTGCTGCTCGCCGCGGTACTGGCGATCGGCATCTACCGCCGTCGCTTGCCGGAACAGCCTTACCCGGACAACCTGCTGGTCAAGGTCGGCCGCCGCACCTTGCGCCTGCCGGGCCGCCGCCTGACCTTCCTGCAACTGGTCATCACCGCCCTGGACGTGGCCGCCGCCGCGACGGTGCTCTATCTATTGCTGCCGGAAGCGCCGCCCTTCGGTGCGTTCCTGCTGGTCTATCTATTGGCGCTGGCCGCTGGCGTGCTCAGCCATGTACCCGGCGGTGTCGGGGTGTTCGAAGCGATTTTGCTGGCGGCCTTCGCCGACAAGCTCGGCGCCGCGCCACTGGCTGCCGCCCTGCTGCTCTACCGCCTGATCTATGTGATATTGCCGCTGCTGGTGGCTTGCATACTGCTGCTGATCAACGAAGGCCAGCGCCTGTTTCAGACACGCCAGACGCTACGCGCCGCCTCAGGCCTGGCCGCGCCGATTCTGGCGGTGCTGGTGTTCCTGTCCGGCGTGGTGCTGCTGTTCTCTGGCGTAACGCCGGAGATCGATACGCGCCTTGAACACATCGGTTTTCTGATCCCGCATCGACTGGTCGACGCCTCGCACTTCGGCGCCAGCCTGGTGGGCGTGCTCTGCCTGCTGCTGGCTCAGGGCTTGCGTCGTCGCCTGTCGGCCGCGTGGATGCTGACCACTATTCTGTTGTTGGTCGGCGCCGTGCTCTCTCTGCTCAAAGGCTTCGACTGGGAGGAAGCTTGCCTGATGACCCTGACAGCAAGTTTGCTGGGGGTTTTCCGGCGTTCGTTCTACCGTCCCAGCCGCCTGACCGAGCTGCCGTTTTCGCCGCTGTATCTGGTGTCGAGTCTTTGCGTACTCGGCGCATCGATCTGGTTGCTGCTGTTCGCCTACCAGGACGTTCCGTACAGTCATCAACTCTGGTGGCAGTTCACCCTCGACGCCGATGCCCCGCGAGGCTTGCGCTCGTTGCTGGGTGCCGCGGTGCTGCTGGTGGTGGTATCGCTGACGTGGCTGCTGCGCACCGCGCGTCCGGTGATCCACCTGCCGACCTCCGATGAACTGGAGCGCGCGGCTAATATCCTCATGGCCTCCTCCCAACCGGATGGCGGCCTGGCCCTGACCGGTGACAAGGCGCTGCTGTTTCACCCTAACGACGAGGCGTTCCTGATGTACGCCCGCCGTGGCCGCAGCCTGGTGGCGTTGTATGACCCGATCGGCCCGACCCAGCAACGGGCGGAAATGATCTGGCAGTTCCGTGACCTGTGCGATATCCATCACGCCCGCCCTGTGTTTTATCAAGTACGTGCCGAGAACCTTCCGTACTACATGGACATCGGCCTGACCGCGATCAAGCTCGGCGAAGAAGCCCGGGTCGATCTCAAGCGTTTCGATCTCGAGGCCAAAGGCAAAGAGATGAAGGACCTGCGCTACACCTGGAACCGTGGCACCCGTGACGGTCTGTCGCTGGAGATCCACGAACCGGGGCAAGCGCCGATGGACGAGCTCAAGGTGATTTCCGATGCCTGGCTGACCGGCAAGAATGTGCGCGAGAAAGGCTTCTCGCTCGGGCGTTTCAGCGATGACTACCTCAAGCACTTCCGCGTCGCGGTGATTCGTTTCGAAGGGCGCCCGGTGGCGTTCGCCAACCTGCTCGAGACGTACGGCCATGAACTGGCCAGCCTCGACCTGATGCGCGCGCACCCCGACGCCCCGAAGCTGACCATGGAATTCATGATGGTCGGTCTGATTCAACATTATAAAAATCATGGATACGCGCGGTTCAGCCTGGGCATGGTGCCATTGTCGGGGTTGCAACCCCGGCGCGGCGCACCTCTGACCCAGCGCTTGGGCTCGATGGTGTTCCGCCGTGGTGAGCAGCTGTATAACTTCCAAGGTTTGCGCCGCTTCAAAGACAAGTTCCAGCCCGACTGGGAACCCCGTTATATGGCCGTGCCCGCCGGACTCGATCCGCTGGTGGCCCTGGCCGACACTGCTGCCCTGATTGCGGGTGGCTTGACTGGATTGGTGAAACGCTGATGATTCAACGCTCCCTGCGGTACGTACTGGCCACACTGGTAGTGCTGGCCCTGATTGTCGGTGGCGGTTACTGGTACCTCAAACGCCCGGCACCCGAACCGACCCTCGAACTGCTGACGCCGGCCGATGGCGCCGCGATGACCCGCGTCATCCCCGGCACCACCCCGCGCGCGCAGGTGCTGGTGGCGGTCAATGAAGAACAGAAGCTCAGCGACAAACAATTGATGACCCTGAGCCGCAGCGGCTCGGCGCAGATCGTCCAGGTGATCCTGCCCAAGGACTGCATCCAGCAAAGTCGTGCCCTGCAAGCAGGCCTCAGAGAACTCAAAGGCCCGGCAACCCTGGTCAGCGGCATCGGCCCTGGCGCCGTACTGGCGTGGCGCTGGCTGGCCGAGCAGAAGGACGACAAGGCCCAGGCCATTTCGGTTGACCTGGCCCTGGAAAAGCCCGGCTGTACCCACCTGTTGCCAAAAAGTGCTGCCCACGGTCACTGGCTGGTGGCCTGGAACGACAACCCGGACGACACCAGCGCCGGCTTCGTGCGTGACCAGCCCAACGCCGAAACCAGCATCAGCGACTACGACATCAACCTGCCGCAAGTGCTGAACAACGAACTGCGCAAAACCCTCGTCGGTGGCGATAAAGCCGCCGGCGGCCTGCAGATCCCGGTGGTCGAAGTGCCGGCCGGCCAGGCCAAGGACACCGTGACCCTGTTCCTCTCCGGCGATGGCGGCTGGCGCGACCTGGACCGCGACGTGGCCGGCGAGATGGCCAAGATCGGCTACCCGGTGGTCGGCATCGACACCCTGCGCTACTACTGGCAGCACAAGAGCCCGGAACAAAGCGCCCTGGACCTGACCGAACTGATGCAGCACTACCGGCAAAAATGGGGCACCAAGCGCTTCATCCTGACCGGCTACTCATTCGGCGCCGACGTTCTGCCAGCCATCTACAACCGTCTGCCTGAAGCCGAACAGCAGCGGGTCGACGCAATCATCCTGCTGGCCTTCGCCCGCACCGGCAGCTTCGAGATCGAAGTCGAAGGCTGGCTCGGCAACGCCGGCAAAGAAGCCGCCACCGGCCCGGAAATGGCCAAGCTGCCGCCGGCGAAAGTGGTGTGCATCTACGGTGAGGAAGAAGTCGACGAAAGCGGCTGCACCGACAAGACCGCCGTGGGCGAAGCGATGAAACTGCCTGGCGGCCATCACTTCGACGAGAACTACCCGGCGTTGGCGCAGCGATTGGTGGATGCCATCGTGAAGCGTCAAGCGAAGGAGACGGCGGCTCAGGAGTGACCTGAGTCCCCGGACACAAAAAAGCCCCCGACACCTTATGGTTGCGGGGGCTTTTTTACATGTACAGACATGAAGCGCCACCAGCCGTCATTCGATTTATCTGCCGGGGCTTCAACAATTCCTCAACGATGTTCGAATTCGACTCAGATCCCATCTGCCCAAAAAGATTTTCTTCCTGGGCTTGCAGGCTGGCCATCTTGAACAAAAGCAAAATGTCTTGACTCTTCATGAAGCTAGAAACCCCGAGTGTCCACATTCCATAAAACGTGGACACTTGCCTCATTGAAAATATCGAACCCTCAAGTCCTTTCGATATTGTTTCACGGGAAACCCTGCAGATCGTTTGCCAATTTGCAAACAGGTGGGGATACCGGCTTCATTCGTCTGCCCACAAAAAAACCCCTGCTACCGCAAGGCAACGGGGGCTTTTTCATTAGAGACGGCGCTCTGCGGCGTCGTAGACCTCTTCGTCACGTCGCGCACCGACGGCGACGATCAAAACCTGAATAGCCTTTCCATCGACTCGATAAACAATACGCGTGTCGCCTGTTCGAATCCTTCGGCACCCTGCAAGACTGGCCCTTAGAGGCTTGCCGCTCTTGTCCGGCTCGCCGTTGATGATCCGCTCTTCGATAACATCAAGAATGCGATTTGCCGCAGCAGCTCCCAGCAGATCCAGATCCTTCTGGACCTCTGGATGATAGATAACGCCCCAAGCCATCCCCAGCTCCTTTAGTCTTTCCTGGCATACCGTGCCCGCATATCGTCATGGCTGATCGCCTTGGACTGGTCAAAACCGATCAGTCGCTCCCGGGCCGCTGCTTCAACCCGAAGATTCTCAAGCTCGTCGAGCATTTCCTGATACGCATCGACATTGATAATGACCGCTGCCGGCTGATTGTCTTTGAAAATGACCAGCCGTTCGGTGGCCCGGCTGGAGATCTCTTTGAGCCTCGCGCTGAATCCTCTGACCATCGCAGTCACCGAAATCGCCTGGTCAGCACGTTCCAGTAATGCCGTCATACTCACCTCTCTATCATGCAAATTTGAACGCACAGTTCTACGCAGAGTATTGCGTTGAATTAACCATACATCAAGCAGCAAGAAACGCGAACATGCCAACCTGTGTTTTCAAGCTCACTGGACATGTTTAGTTTTGTTTACTCAAGGTGTCGCAATATCGGAAGACACCCGCAGACCTTGTAGGCAAACTCCGAATCTCGCTTTTTGGGCACTTTGCCGCCTTGTTGCGTTTTTCTTCGACGGGATACTCTCCGGACGTCGCTGACCATTCAGCGATCGGGCTTGGAAACCCGTCGAGTTAAGTGCAACAGCGCCCCCCATCGGTACCGCAGCGTCTTTTCAGCTGCGATCCTGTTATGGCGGCTGTGCGTGGGACGCCTTCGGGCGTGCCGGTTCCTTAGCTCCCGGTTTTCCAACCTGCGCACAGCTGCCACCCATTCGCTTGGAAACGAACGTGGCCGCTCCCTCGGGTTAAGGAGTTAGACATGAACAAAACAGATTCGCCCGCCCCCTCAGAACTAAAAACCATCGGCTTCACCCCGCTCATCTACTGCTCGGATCAGGCGCTATTCAACGTCCGCGCTGGCGTCCCCATCGTTGATGCCTTGTCACAAGCCTCCGACCTGCTGTTCCTCGCGAGATCATTTACCGAGGATGCAGCCTACCCAAAAGACACCGACCGCCACGCCTGGGCCGCGCATTATTTGACGGCGATGAGTAAGGCGGTGATTGATGATGTGGTGAAGGTGCTGACCCCGCGACCTGCCCGAACAAAGACCGAATCTGAAGAAGAGCGGCCTGAAAGCAAGTAAAGGCACAGACACAAAAAAGCCCCCGCGACCTTCATGGCAACGGGGGCTTTTTCATGGGGCTTACATCTCGACCTGGGTACCCAGTTCAATCACCCGGTTCAGCGGCAGATTGAAGAAGCGCAGGTTGCCGTTAGCGTTCTTCAGCATGAAGGCGAACAACGCCTCGCGCCAGCGGGCCATGCCTTCGAGCTTGGAGGCGATGACCGTCTCGCGGCTGAGGAAGTAAGTGGTGCGCATCGGGCTGAAGTCCAGGTTATCGAGATGACACAGCTTCAGCGCTTGCGGCACGTCCGGCTCGTCGGTGAAACCGAAGTGCAGGATTACCCGGAAGAAGCCTTCGCCGTAGGAATCGACCTCGAAACGTCGTTGCGGCGGGACGCGCGGGATGTCTTCGTACACCACTGTCAGCAACACCACTTGCTCGTGCAGCACCTGGTTATGCAGCAGGTTGTGCAACAGCGCGTGGGGCACGGCATCCGGGCGAGCGGTAAGGAACACAGCGGTGCCCTGGACCCGATGTGGCGGTTGCACGCGGATACTGCTGATGAAGATCGGCAGCGGCAGCCCGCCTTCGTCCAGGCGATCCACCAGCAGTTGCTTGCCGCGCTTCCAGGTGGTCATCAGCACGAACAGTGCGATACCGGCGATCACCGGGAACGCACCGCCCTGGACGATTTTCGGCACGTTGGCGGCGAAGTACAAACCGTCTACCAACAGGAAGCCGAGCAACACCGGAACCGCGAGAACCGGAGGCCATTTCCATAGCAGCAGCATCACCGCCGACACCAGAATCGTGGTCATCAGCATGGTCCCGGTCACCGCCACGCCGTAGGCCGAGGCCAGGGCGCCGGAGGACTCGAAGCCCAGGACCAGCAGGATTACGCCGACCATCAGCGCCCAGTTCACCGCGCCGATATAAATCTGCCCTTGCTCGGCACTGGAAGTGTGCCGAATACGCATGCGCGGAATGTAGCCGAGCTGGATCGCTTGACGGGTCAGGGAGAAGGCACCGGAGATGACCGCTTGCGAGGCAATCACCGTGGCCATGGTCGACAACGCCACCAACGGGATCAGTGCCCAGCTTGGCGCCAACAAATAGAACGGGTTGCGGGCGGCTTCCGGATCACCGAGCAGCAAGGCGCCCTGACCGAAGTAGTTCAGTACCAGTGCGGGCAGCACCAGAATGAACCAGGCCCGAGCAATGGGCTTGCGACCGAAGTGGCCCATGTCCGCGTACAGAGCCTCGGCGCCGGTCAATGCCAGCACCACGGCGCCAAGAATCGTAACGCCCATGCCTGGGTGGTCCATGAAGAAGCGTACGCCCCACGCCGGGTTTATCGCTTGCAACACTTCCGGGTGCTGGCTGATGCCATACACGCCCAGCGCGCCGAGCACCAGAAACCAGGTGACCATGATCGGCCCGAACAGAATGCCGATCCGCGCCGTGCCGTGACTCTGAATCAGAAACAGTGCCACCAGCACCACCAGCGACAGTGGCACCACCCAATGGTCGATGCCTTCGAAAGCCAACCCCAGCCCTTCAATCGCCGACAGCACGGAAATCGCCGGGGTGATCATGCTGTCGCCGTAGAACAGCGCCGCGCCGATCAGCCCGCAGACCACCAGCAGCGTGCGTAATTTTGCGTGCCCTCCCGCCGCTCGTCGCGCCAGCGCGGTCAAGGCCATGATCCCGCCCTCGCCCTGGTTGTCGGCGCGCAGCACGAACAGCATGTATTTGATTGACACGACCCAGACCAACGACCAGAAGATCAGCGCCAGAATACCCAGCACGCCATCATGGTTGACGGGCACGCCATAGCCACCGGAAAACACTTCTTTGAGGGTGTACAACGGGCTCGTGCCGATGTCGCCGTACACCACTCCGACCGCCGCAACCAGCATGCCGATCGGCTTGGCCGCCGAATGTCCGCCGGCTATCGCCTGACTACTTGCCTGCCCCATCCATCACTCCTACTACTCAGATCCGGGCTTCTTCGAAGAAGCACTATGATTTGTGGTGCAGCATGCACTGTTTTACTTGTTGTTACAGACGATTTATTGACTGTAAAAAATCGGTAAAGCGTAACGGCGCGAAGCATAGCGCAGCACTCGTCGTATTTCCCTGCATAAAGCTGGTCAAGTGCGCCGCCCATCGTTAGAATTGCGCACTTTTTGACCAGAGGGTGCAACATAGCGCCCGTCTGTCGCCTTGCCGTCATCGGCTGGAGGCGTCACAAATACCGAGGTTAGACATGTCCACCACTCCTGCGCCGGCCAATCCAAAGGTTGGCTTCGTATCCCTGGGTTGCCCGAAAGCACTGGTCGACTCCGAGCGCATCCTTACCCAGCTGCGCATGGAAGGCTATGACGTTGTGTCCACTTATCAGGACGCCGACGTCGTGGTGGTCAACACCTGCGGCTTCATCGACTCGGCCAAGGCTGAGTCCCTGGAAGTGATCGGCGAAGCCATCAAGGAAAACGGCAAGGTCATCGTGACCGGCTGCATGGGCATCGAAGAAGGCAATATCCGTAACGTGCACCCGAGTGTGCTGGCCGTGACCGGTCCGCAGCAGTACGAGCAAGTGGTCAACGCCGTGCACGACGTCGTGCCGCCGCGTCAGGATCACAACCCGCTGATCGACCTGGTGCCGCCGCAAGGGATCAAACTGACCCCGCGCCACTACGCCTACCTGAAGATTTCCGAAGGCTGCAACCACAGCTGCAGCTTCTGCATCATCCCGTCGATGCGCGGCAAACTGGTCAGCCGCCCGGTCGGTGACGTGCTCGACGAGGCCCAGCGCCTGGTCAAGTCCGGCGTCAAAGAGCTGCTGGTGATTTCCCAGGACACCAGCGCCTACGGCGTCGACGTGAAATACCGCACCGGTTTCTGGAACGGCGCGCCGGTGAAAACCCGCATGACCGAACTCTGCGAAGCCCTGAGCACCCTCGGTGTCTGGGTGCGCCTGCACTACGTTTACCCATACCCGCACGTCGACGAGCTGATCCCGCTGATGGCCGCCGGGAAAATCCTGCCGTATCTGGACATCCCGTTCCAGCACGCCAGCCCGAAAGTCCTCAAAGCGATGAAACGCCCGGCCTTCGAAGACAAGACCCTGGCGCGGATCAAGAACTGGCGCGAAATCTGCCCGGACCTGATCATCCGCTCGACCTTCATCGTCGGCTTCCCCGGCGAAACCGAAGAAGACTTCCAATACCTGCTGAACTGGCTGACCGAAGCCCAACTGGACCGCGTCGGCTGCTTCCAGTACTCGCCGGTCGAAGGCGCACCGGCCAACGATCTGGACCTTGAGATCGTTCCGGACGACGTCAAGCAAGACCGCTGGGAGCGTTTCATGGCGCACCAGCAGGCCATCAGCTCGGCACGCCTGCAAATGCGCATCGGCCGTGAGATCGAAGTGCTGGTCGATGAAGTCGACGAGCAAGGCGCGGTCGGCCGCTGCTTCTTCGATGCCCCGGAAATCGACGGCAACGTGTTCATCGACAACGGCAGCAACCTGAAGCCGGGCGACAAGGTCTGGTGCAAAGTGACCGACGCCGACGAATACGACCTGTGGGCTGAACAGATCTAAACGCAAAAAATAAAAAAAGCCCCGCTCTCTCGACGAGATGCGGGGCTTTTTTACGTCTATCGTTTTGTGGGAGAAAAAACTCGCAGCCTTACGGGAACGGCTCTTAACAGAAGGAGCAAGCGGCCATGCGCCAACACTCGGTCATTCACACACCGAAACAGAGCGACTACGAAGAACTCACCCAAGTGTGGGAAGCCTCGGTGCGCGCCACCCATGACTTTCTGCCCGACAGTTACATTGAACTGCTGAAGAACCTGGTCCTGACCCGCTACCTCGACGCCGTCATGCTGATCTGCACCAAAGACTCGCGCCAGCGCATCACCGGGTTCGCCGGCGTGGCTGCGGGCAAGATCGAAATGCTGTTCATCGACCCCGATCACCGTGGCCAAGGCCTGGGCAAGCAATTGCTGCGCTACGCCCTGGAGCACTTGAACGCCGATGAGCTGGACGTCAACGAGCAGAACCCACAGGCCCTGGGGTTTTACTTCAAGCAGGGCTTCGAGGTGATTGGTCGTTCGGAGCATGACGGCATGGGGCAGCCTTATCCGTTGCTGCATATGCGTTTGCGCCAGGGCCAGCAACTGGCGCGCAATGGCTGACACACCATGGAGCCATGTGGGAACGGGCTTGCTCGCTCCCACATTAAAAACACATGAGGCAAATGGACTCGCGATTAACCGGCGCCCAGCAGGTACAATGCCCACCCCTTTTTTGTTACGGCCCTGTCATGACTGACCCGATTCGTCTCTCCAAACGCCTCATCGAACTCGTCGGCTGCTCCCGTCGGGAGGCTGAGCTGTTCATCGAGGGCGGCTGGGTCACCGTCGATGGTGAAGTCATCGACGAGCCGCAGTTCAAGGTCGACACCCAGAAAGTCGAGCTCGACCCAGAGGCCAAGGCCACTGCGCCGGAGCCGGTGACCATCCTGATGAACGTCCCGGCGGGCATGGACGCGGACAGCGCCATGGCGACCCTCAGCGCCGCGACCCTGAGCGAAGAACACCGCTACGGCAAACGTCCGCTCAAGGGCCACTTCCTGCGCCTGACCGCCAGTGCCGACCTGCAGGCCAACGCCAGCGGTCTGCTGGTGTTCACCCAGGACTGGAAGATTTTGCGCAAACTCACCGCCGATGCCAGCAAGATCGAGCAGGAATATGTGGTCGAGGTCGAAGGCGACATGGTGGCTCACGGCCTCAACCGCCTGAACCACGGCCTGACGTACAAGGGCAAGGAACTGCCGCCGGTCAAGGCCAGCTGGCAGAACGAAAACCGCCTGCGCTTTGCCATGAAAAACCCACAACCGGGCGTGATCGCCCTGTTCTGCCAGGCCGTCGGCCTGAAGGTCGTCGCCATCCGTCGCATCCGCATCGGCGGCGTGTCCATCGGCAAAGTGCCCTTGGGGCAATGGCGCTACCTGTCCGGCAAAGAGAAGTTCTAAGGCTTTTCCCGCCGCCATACATTTCGGCGCCGCAGCTTCATGCGGCGCCCACAGCGAAATATCAGGACTGCACACATGATTCATAACGACGTACTGCGCAGCGTGCGCTACATGCTCGACATCAGCGACAAGAAAGTCATCGAGATCATCAAGCTCGGCGGCATGGACGACACTCTGGAAGACCTGGTGACGTACCTCGACAAGAAAGAAGAAGACGAGGAAGGTTTCGTACGCTGCCCGGACGAAGTCATGGCGCATTTCCTCGATGGCCTGGTGATCTTCAAGCGTGGCAAGGACGAAAGCCGTCCGCCGCAGCCGATCGAAGTGCCGGTGACCAACAACATCATCCTGAAGAAACTGCGCGTCGCCTTCGAACTGAAGGAAGACGACATGCACGCCATCCTCAAGGCCGCCGAGTTCCCGGTGTCCAAGCCTGAGCTGAGTGCGCTGTTCCGCAAATTCGGCCACACCAACTACCGCCCGTGCGGCGATCAATTGCTGCGCAACTTCCTCAAGGGCCTGACCCTGCGCGTGCGCCCGCAGTAAATCGCGCCGCGCGCCCTGTAGGAGCCGGCTTGCTGGCGATGGCGATCTTGAGAACGCCATCGCCAGCAAGCCGGTTCCTACAAGAGCGGTCGCAGCCCAATCTGTATAGATGTTCATTCCGCGCAAAAATAGTGGCTCCGCATCCGGCGGCTGACGACTAGGGTGTATTGACCCTCAGCTCTCAGGACTCGCCATGCATCCCTACTTCTCTCTGCAAGGCCGCACCGCTCTGGTGACCGGCGGCACCCGCGGTATCGGCAAAATGATCGCCAAGGCTTATGTCGAGGCCGGCGCCATCGTGTACGTGTGCGCCCGGGATGCCGAGGCCTGTCAGCAAACTGCCGATGAGCTGAGTGCCTTCGGGGTTTGCCACGCCGTGGCCGCCAACCTGGCTCATGAAGAAGGCGTTCAGCAACTGGCCGCGCAATTGAGCGAACAGATCGGTCAGCTGGATATTCTGGTGAACAATGCCGGTACCACCTGGGGTGCGCCGCTGGAGAGTTACCCGGTCAAGGGCTGGGAAAAAGTCATGCAGCTCAACGTGACCTCGGTGTTCAACTGCATCCAGCAATGTCTGCCGCTGCTGCGCAAGGCCGGTTCGGCGGTGAATCCGGCACGGATCATCAACATTGGCTCGGTGGCCGGAATTTCTTCCTTCGGCGAACAGGCGTATGCCTACGGCCCAAGCAAAGCCGCCCTGCATCAACTGTCGCGGATTCTGGCGCGAGAGCTGGTGAGCCAGCACATCAACGTCAACGTAATCGCACCGGGACGTTTCCCGAGCAAGATGACTCAGCACATCGGCAACGATGAGCAGGCGCTGGCCGAGGACACGGCGTTGATTCCGATGAAACGCTGGGGCCGGGAGGAAGAGATGGCGGCGCTGGCGATCAGCCTGGCGAGTACGGCCGGGGCGTATATGACCGGGAATGTCATTCCTTTGGATGGTGGTTTCAGCCTTTAAAAGATCGCAGCCTTCGGCAGCTCCTACACCGGCTGCATTCCCCTGCAGGCGCTGCCGCAGGCTGCGATCTTTTGATCTTCACATCGATTATCATGCCCAGCTCCTGTCCCGCCTCGACCCCAGACCATGACCTACAGCGTTTCCCCCATCGGCTTCGTGCGCTCCTGCTTCAAGGAGAAGTTCGCCATTCCGCGTCAACCGCAACTGGCCCCAGCCGCTCGGGGCGTGCTGGAACTGGTGGCGCCGTTCGATCAGGGTGATGCGGTGCAGGGGCTGGAGCAGGTCAGCCATGTGTGGCTGTTGTTCCTGTTCCATCAAGCGCTGGAAGAAAAGCCACGCCTCAAAGTCCGCCCGCCGCGCCTGGGCGGTAACAAATCCATGGGCGTGTTCGCCACCCGCGCGACGCATCGTCCTAACGGCATCGGCCAGTCGGTGGTCAAACTGGACAAGGTCGAAGCCAATCGACTGTGGATCTCCGGCATCGACTTGCTGGACGGCACGCCGGTTCTCGACATCAAACCCTACGTGCCCTACGCCGACATTATCGACACGGCGTCCAACGACATCGCCAGCGCCCCGCCGCTGTTGATTCCCGTGCAGTGGACGGACTCAGCCCTGCAACAGGCCCACGGCCACGCTCAGCGGCTTGGCGAGCCCCTGGTCGAGTTGATCGAGCAATGCCTGGCACAAGACCCACGCCCGGCGTACCAGATTCCTACGCCTGAGCGCGAATACGGCGCGCAGTTCTGGGATCTGGATGTGCGCTGGCATTACCCGGAAGCCGGGCTTATCCGCGTTCTCGAAGTCATCCCCGTATCCAATGCGTAGGCGATTGCGTCCGGCATAAAAAAGCCCCCATTGCCTGCACAGGCAATGGGGGCTTTTCAGTGATGCGGTGTGCTTACTTCTCGACGAACGCACGCTCGATCAGGTAATCACCCGGCTCGCGCATCCGCGGCGAAACGGTCAGGCCGAAGCTGTTCAACACTTCGCTGGTCTCGTCGAGCATGCTCGGGCTGCCGCACAGCATGGCGCGGTCATCCTGCGGGTTGATCGGTGGCAGACCGATGTCGCTGAACAGCTTGCCGCTGCGCATCAGGTCGGTCAGCCGGCCTTCGTTTTCGAACGGCTCGCGGGTCACGGTCGGGTAGTAGATCAACTTGTCACGCAGGGCCTCGCCGAAGAACTCGTTCTGCGGCAGGTGCTCGGTGATGAATTCGCGGTAAGCGACTTCGTTGACGTAACGCACGCCGTGGCACAGGATCACCTTTTCGAAACGCTCGTAGGTTTCCGGGTCCTGGATGACGCTCATGAACGGCGCCAGACCGGTACCGGTGCTGAGCAGGTACAAATGCTTGCCAGGTTTCAAGTCATCCAGCACCAGGGTGCCGGTAGGCTTCTTGCTGATGATGATCTCGTCGCCTTCCTTCAGATGCTGCAACTGGGAAGTCAGCGGGCCATCAGGCACTTTGATGCTGAAGAACTCGAGATGCTCTTCCCAGTTCGGGCTGGCAATCGAGTAAGCGCGCATGAGCGGCCGGCCGTTGGGCTGTTGCAGGCCGATCATCACGAACTGACCGTTCTCGAAGCGCAGGCCCGGATCGCGGGTGCACTTGAAGCTGAACAGAGTGTCGTTCCAGTGATGAACACTGAGGACACGCTCGTGGTTCATGTTGCTCATGTACGTGGGACTCCTGGAGATTTTGCCTGCGCCAATGATGTGCACAATTGCATCGCATTCTAATGGCAGCGACAATATCTGTTAAATGGATTATTAAGATAAGGGTTATCGGTTATATCGATATGCGATTTACTCTCCGTCAACTTCAAGTATTCGTCGCCGTCGCCCAGCAGGAAAGCGTATCCCGTGCCGCGGGCCTGCTCAACCTCTCGCAATCGGCGGCGAGCACCTCGATCACCGAGCTGGAGCGCCAGTGCAGCTGTCAGCTGTTCGATCGCGCCGGCAAACGGCTGAGCCTCAACGCCCTCGGCAAACAGCTGTTGCCGCAAGCGGTGGCCCTGCTCGATCAGGCCAAGGAAATCGAAGACTTGCTCAACGGCAAGTCCGGTTTCGGCTCCCTGGCGGTCGGCGCGACCCTGACCATCGGCAATTACCTGGCCACCCTGCTGATCGGCAGCTTCATGCAGCGCCATCCGGAAAGCCAGGTGAAGCTGCATGTGCAGAACACCGCCAACATCGTGCAACAGGTGGCTCACTATGAAATTGATCTGGGTCTAATCGAAGGCGACTGCAGCCATCCGGACATCGAAGTGCAGAGCTGGGTCGAAGATGAACTGGTGGTGTTCTGTGCACCCCAGCATCCGCTGGCTCAACGCGGTATGGCCACCATGGAGGAGCTGAGTCATGAGGCGTGGATCTTGCGTGAACAAGGCTCCGGCACGCGGTTGACCTTTGACCAGGCCATGCGTCACCACCGCAGCGCGCTGAACATTCGCCTGGAACTGGAACACACCGAAGCGATCAAGCGCGCGGTGGAATCGGGTTTGGGGATTGGCTGCATTTCGCGCCTGGCGCTGCGCGATGCGTTCCGTCGTGGCAGCCTGGTGCCGGTGGAAACACCGGATCTGGACCTGGCGCGGCAGTTCTATTTCATCTGGCATAAACAGAAATACCAAACCTCGGCGATGCGCGAATTCCTAGAGCTGTGCCGCGCCTTCACCGCCGGGGTTCAGCGCAGCGACGAGATCGTTCTGCCTGCCATCGCTTAAAGCAGGATCACCGCCCATACCAGCGCGATCATGCTCAATGCCACGAGTTGAGCAGCACTGCCCATGTCCTTGGCGTTCTTGGACAGTGGGTGCCGCTCCAGGGAAATACGGTCGATGGCCGCTTCCACCGCCGAGTTGAGCAATTCGACGATCAACGCCAACAGGCAGACTGCAATCAGCAGCGCCTGCTCGACACGGCTGACATTCAGGAAGAACGACAGCGGAATCAGGACGGCATTGAGCAACACCAGTTGCCGGAAGGCCGCCTCGCCAGTGAAGGCCGCGCGCAGGCCGTCCAGGGAATAGCCGGAGGCGTTGAGGATGCGTTTTAGGCCGGTCTGGCCTTTGAAAGGTGACATAGAGTAAGCAACTGACCAAAAAGGAGTGGGAAAGCTAGAGTAAGCAAAGTCAAAAAAGCGTGAATACATAACACCTTAGTGGCTCGAAATTGACTCAAGTTGTTGCAACAGCAGCGCCGCCTGAGTGCGGGTGCGTACATTCAGCTTACGGAAAATCGCCGTGACGTGGGCCTTGATCGTCGCTTCGGACACGCTCAATTCGTAAGCAATCTGCTTGTTCAGCAAACCCTCACAGACCATGGTCAACACCCGGAACTGCTGGGGCGTCAGGCTGGCAAGGCCTTCGCTGGCCGCCTTGGCTTCGTCGGAAACGCTGACGGCTTCGAAGGCCTGGGGCGGCCAGAAAACGTCACCATCGAGCACCGCGCGCACGGCTTTCTGAATAACGCTCAAGTCACTGGACTTGGGAATGAAACCGCTGGCACCGAACTCACGGGACTTCACCATGATCGACGCTTCTTCCTGAGCCGACACCATCACCACCGGAATCTGCGGGTACTGACCGCGCAACAGCACCAGCCCGGAAAAACCGTAGGCCCCTGGCATGTTCAGGTCCAGCAACACCAGGTCCCAATCGGCCTTTTCGGTCAGACGGTTTTCCAGCTCGGCAATGCTCGCCACTTCCACCAGCCGGACATCCGGGCCCAGGCCCAGGGTCAATGCTTGATGCAAGGCACTACGAAAAAGAGGGTGGTCATCGGCAATCAGGATTTCGTATGTGGCCATTTTTCAAATGATCCTGTTTTTCAAACAACTCCAGGTGCAGCCACGCAGATGCACCAACAGGGCACGTTCAACGCCAATCACATGGCTATTCACGTAAAAATACGGCGTATCAAACGATGGCCGCGCCCCAGTCGGCGCCAAGCATGCCCAGCGAAACCGGGGTGGTCAAGATACATAACCGGTACAGTTCTTTGCAGTATGGGCGACAATCAGAACATGGCGGGGACGTCGTTATGAACAAACGGCATCAGCTCGGCGTGGGCCGGTGTGGCGAGGTTCATGTCCAGTTGGTTTTTCGCGTCCAGATAATGCTGACTGAACACGTCAAAATAAGCGTCCAGCGCTGACGCGGCCTCGGTATCACCGGCCAGATCGAGACACAGTGCAGCCACTTCAGCGGTGCATAAATGTTCGCTACGGGTGGAACGGCGCAGTCGATAACGTGACAGTTTTTCGGGCAGCAGGCTCAAGATCGGCAAGCGATCAAAATACGGGCTCTTGCGAAAGATCTTCCGGGCTTCGGTCCAGGTGGCGTCCAGCAGAATGAACAGCGGACGCTTGGTGCTATCGGTCTCGACGCTGTTGGTGACGCGTTCGGGCTCAACGTATTCGCCCGGAAAGACCAGATACGGCTGCCATTGCGGATCGGACAACAGCGCCAACAGTTGCTGATCGACTTCAGTACGCGACCAGATAAACGCATGGTTATCGCGCACCACATCGGCAATCAGCCAACCGGTGTTGCTTGGCTTGAACACTTCTTTGTTGGTCATGATCAGGCACACGCCCGAGCGGGCCTCGACCAACGGGCGCCAGGCACACAGACAATGACTTTCAATCACGCGGCAATCACGGCATCGCGGCGCCCTCCAGCCACGGGCCTGAATCGGCTTGATGCCCTCCTCCTCTCGCTGATCACGCAAGCGGGCGACGGCGTTTGCGGCAAAGCGCGGGGTGACAGGGTTCATCGCAGGCAGCACCGCAGGGGATGGAAAATCGACACGAAAAACACTCGCAAGGACAAAAAGTCGCGGCAGTTTATCAGAGCAGCCGGCGCAAGCCTGTACCGTCCGGGCCTCCTCCCCTATAATTCGCCGCCACTGAACGCACAGTCATGTGACGGGTCGAACCACCAGTCACTGAACCAGGAGAGTTTCATGCTGCGCCTTATCGTTCCCACCGCTGCCGTTTTGCTGGCGTCGTCCTTCAGTGCTCAGGCTGCTTCCTTGAGTGAGCAGAATCTGAACAGAGAGCTGCGAAACGTCGCCGTACAAAGCAGCGTTGGCACTCCACGGGCGATCAACGAAGACATTCTTGATCAGGGCTACACTGCCGAAGGAAAAGTGCTGATCAACCATTTGAGCGTGCAAAGCAGCCACGCCGAAAAAATGCGCGCCGATCCCAAAGCGGTGTACTTCCAGCTTGGCGCCTCCGTATGCAGAAACCCTGGGTTCCGCAAACTGATGGCCAAGGGCGCGATCATGCGTTACGACTTCACCGAGGTGAAGACCAACCGTCCGGTCGGCTCCGCCAGCTTCCAGGACTCGGACTGCCCGAAAGAGACACCCGCGAAGAAGAAATAATTATCTGGCATTGGCGCGCCGCTGTTCATCCTCGGCGCGCAGCTCTGCCAACAACGCCTGCAAGTAGCGCGAACGTCGCTCCCCGCCCTCCAGACGTCGGCAGCACTCCTCTTCGAGACTCAAATGATTGGTCTCGGCTGATAATTTCAGCAATCGATACAGTTGCGCATCGATCTCCAGAGTCACTCTGGGCATGGTTTCCCGCCTCCCTGCATGCATTGATCGCCGTTGATCACGCGATAAATCCCTGAATTGCTTGAACGTCGCGCCCTGCCGCTGACGCAAAGTTGTCGTGTCACGCCTGTAACTAAGTAAATCAGAGCGCAGGACAGGCGGCTTGCGTTCAGACGAGCGGTGAAAGCACCTTGCAAATCGTCAATAAGCGATTGCCAGGAAAGACTTTGCAGCGCAATGATCAAGCCAGCGAAAATCGTCGCGAGGGTCTAAATTCAATGTGTTCACGTTGATTTTTTGAGGGCAGAAAAGGGGCTGCCCATTACGATGTCTTATTGTGCGAACGTTTCTTTCATTCAAGGGATAAGCAGAGCCCGTATGGATGGCTCGATTGCAACCGAGTCAGGTAGAGCGCCCAGGCATGGGCTTGGGCAGACAGCGACACAAGGGGTGTCGCGGCGCCGACGATTGTTTTGTCGGGCCGAGGGTTCTGTGCAGAAGGAGAAGTTGAATGCCTTACCAACCGAATGACCTCCTGAGCCGTCATTTTCAAGAAAGCGGCCACGACCTCACCAGCAAGGTCGAAGAACAACTCAACCTGGTTTCACCCAACAGCCCCAACATCCCGATATACCGCGACATGATCCTGACCGTGCTGCGCATGGCTCAGGAAGATCACAACCGCTGGAATGCCAAGATCACCCTGCAAACCCTGCGTGAACTCGAGCACGCTTTCCGTGTGCTGGAGCAGTTCAAGGGACGGCGTAAAGTTACCGTTTTCGGCTCGGCCCGCACGCCGATAGAACACCCGCTGTATGCTCAGGCCCGAGAACTGGGCGCCGCCCTGGCGCGCTCGGACATGATGGTCATCACCGGCGCCGGTGGCGGCATCATGGCGGCAGCCCATGAAGGTGCCGGCCTGGAACACAGCCTGGGATTCAATATCACCCTGCCCTTCGAGCAACATGCCAATCCCACGGTCAATGGCAGCGCCAACCTGCTGCCCTTCCACTTTTTCTTTACCCGCAAGCTGTTCTTCGTCAAGGAAGCCGATGCGCTGGTCCTGTGCCCAGGCGGTTTCGGTACTCTGGATGAAGCACTGGAGGTGCTGACCCTGATCCAGACCGGCAAAAGCCCGCTGGTGCCGGTGGTGCTACTGGATGCACCAGGCGGCACGTTCTGGCAAGGCGCGCTGGACTTCATTCACCATCAACTGGAGGAAAATCGCTACATCCTGCCGACCGACATGAAGCTGTTGAGCCTGGTCTACAGCGTCGAAGAGGCCGTGGAGCAGATCAATCAGTTCTACAGCAACTTCCACTCCAGCCGCTGGCTCAAGCATCAGTTCGTGATTCGCATGAACCATAAGCTCAGCGACCGGGCGCTTGAACACATGCAGGAGGCATTCGCCGACCTGTGCCTGAGCGATCATTTCCATCAGCATGCCTACAGCGGCGAGGAGCACGACGAAGCGCAGTTCAGCCATCTGGTGCGCTTGTCCTTTACCTTCAACGCTCGTGATCATGGCCGTCTGCGGGAATTGGTGGATTACATCAACCTGCCGGAAAACTGGGCCCAGTCCAGACCCCAGGCGCAACAACGCACACGGGAACCGTCCAAGGTAACGTGATGCAAAAAAAACGGCCCGCTATCGAAATAGCGAGCCGTTTCAGTCAATCGTCCATCCCTCGGCCGCTGAACAAGCGGCTGATCATTTCCATGGAATATCCCCGATAACTCAGGAACCTGCCCTGTTTGGCACGTTCTCGGGCGTCTATCGGTAAATGCCCGGAAAATTTGCGCCGCCAGGTGTCTTCCAGTTGTTCCTGCCAATCGATACCACTCTCGCGCAAGGCGAGCTCAATGTCGGTACGTTGCAGGCCACGCTGGCTCAGCTCTTCGCGAATGCGCAAAGGGCCATAACCGGAACGGGCACGGTAGGAAACGAAGCTTTCGAGGTAGCGGGATTCGGACAACAGCCCCTCTTCCGTCAAGCGGTCGAGTGCTGTGTCGATCATTTCAGGGAGGGCGCCGCGCTGACGCAGTTTACGCGTCAGCTCGACTCGACCGTGCTCGCGTCGCGCGAGCAGGTCCATTGCGGTTCGCCGCACCGCGACGAGTGTATCGAGTACGGCGGTCATCGGATCGATCAGATATCAGCGTCAGCCAGGTCGTCTTCGGTCTCTCTGACGGCCGAAGCCTTGACGTCCGGTGCCGGGGTCAGCAGCTTGTCGCGCAGCTGCTTCTCGAGGGCCGCGGCGACTTCCGGATTGTCTGCCAGGAACTTGGCCGAGTTAGCCTTGCCCTGACCAATCTTGGTGCCGTTGTAGGCATACCAGGCACCAGACTTCTCGACGAAACCGTGCAGCACACCCAGGTCGATCATCTCACCGTTGAGGTAGATGCCCTTGCCGTAAAGAATCTGGAACTCGGCCTGACGGAACGGCGAAGCCACCTTGTTCTTCACGACTTTGACGCGGGTTTCACTACCGACGACTTCATCACCTTCTTTCACCGCGCCAGTACGACGGATGTCCAGACGAACCGATGCATAGAACTTCAGCGCGTTACCACCGGTGGTGGTTTCCGGGCTGCCGAACATCACGCCGATTTTCATGCGGATCTGGTTGATGAAGATCACCAGGCAGTTGGCGTTCTTGATGTTACCGGTGATTTTACGCAGCGCCTGGGACATCAGACGGGCTTGCAGGCCCACGTGCATGTCGCCCATTTCGCCTTCGATTTCAGCCTTTGGTACCAGAGCGGCCACGGAGTCGACGATGATCACGTCAACGGCGTTGGAACGCACCAGCATGTCGGTGATTTCCAGGGCCTGCTCGCCGGTGTCCGGCTGGGAAACCAGCAGGTCGTCGACGTTGACGCCCAGTTTGCCGGCGTACTCAGGGTCGAGAGCGTGTTCGGCGTCGACGAATGCGCAGGTCGCACCGGCTTTTTGAGCCTGGGCGATCACCGACAATGTCAGGGTGGTTTTACCGGAGGATTCAGGACCGTAGATTTCAACGATACGGCCTTTTGGCAGGCCGCCAATGCCGAGCGCGATGTCCAGACCCAGAGAGCCAGTGGAAATGGCCGGGATCGCCTGACGGTCCTGATCGCCCATACGCATTACGGCACCCTTGCCGAATTGACGTTCGATCTGACCCAGGGCCGCAGCCAAGGCTTTCTTCTTGTTGTCGTCCATTAAAGTCCTCACGTAATCAATAAGGCCTGACGGCCAACACCTGTATAAGTAGCCAGTATTATTCCACAGCGTTTCAGGATCGCCTACCCCTGATTTGAGATTTCTCCAGCGGTATGCCGCAGCAGCCCCTCTAGCGCGGCCTTCACCGTTTGTCGGCGGACCTCGTCACGGTTACCGGCAAAGTGCTGGACCTCGCTGAACACCTGCTCACCGATGCCCCAGGCCAGCCACACCGTCCCCACGGGCTTGTTCGGCGAGCCGCCATCCGGCCCCGCCACACCGCTGACCGCCACGCCAAAACGCGCCCGGCTTTTTTCCTGTGCGCCTCGGACCATGGCCTCGACCACCTCGCGACTGACCGCCCCCACCGTCTCGAACAACTCGACCGGGACATTCAATTGCTGGGTTTTCTGACGATTGGAGTACGTGACATAACCGGCCTCGAACCACGCCGAACTCCCCGGAATGCGGGTGATCGCCTCGCTGATCCCGCCGCCGGTGCAGGACTCGGCGGCAGTGACGTGGGCATTGAGAAGCTGCAAGCGTCTGCCGAGTAGATCGGCCAGATGAGTGATCTCTTTCACGGCTCTCTCCTGATCGAGCGGAATGAGGCCTACCGTACACGAGCGAATCGCACTTGCAAGGTTCAGGATCGATCAAAATGTTAGCGAGCGAGAGCCCTGACATAGGCCTGACAGGCCTGCAAGGCAATCAATCCGCTGTCACCGGCGTCGGTGATGGCGATAATTCGTTGAGCATGCGCCGGGTCAAGTCGGGCTCGCGCGGCGCCATGATCCACGCCGCCGGCGCCGGAGGCGGCTGGCACTGCACAGGTTGAGGCAGCGTCATGGGCATCGAGGAGGACTGACAGGCGCACATCAGCAGAGGCAAGACGATCGCGCAGGCGACCTTGATCACGTTCGGCATCGCTAAGCGCTCGATAATGGGTTTGTTCACTGGCCGACAGTCGCTGTTCCAGGGCCAGACGCCTGTTTTGTTCGGCCTGTTGCTCGGTGGCGGTCGCCAAAGTCAGTTGATTAAGGGTCTCGGCGTGCAGCCTGGCCTGTTCCGCCAGTTGCCGGCCGTAGCGCCAATCCTGAAACTGCCAGGCCAGCGCCGCCGAACAACCGGCCAGCACCAGCAGACCGATCAATCGCCAGCCGTTCAGACCGAGGACTGGCATAGCACCGCCCTCGCCCGCGCCCACAACAACAGACGATCTTGCAGGCCGTTAAGCCCACTGTTGATGCGACGAGTGATGCTGTTGAACTGGTCGCGGTCCGCCAGTTCATTCAAACCGTTCAGTTCCCAGAACCAGGCCGCAGACAGCGCGGCGTACTGCGGTTGTATCAGGAGATCTGGATTGCCGATAAGGTCGATACCGAGGTCATCACCGCACTCCTGATAGTTTGCTCGGCCGGTGATCTGGATCAGGCCGCGACCGCGATATGTCCACCCATCACTGCTCGCGGCATTGCCATTACCCATGCGCGAGGCATAGGCAATGTTCGCGATCTTCTCCGGCTGACGCGCGCGCGCAGCTGCCAAATCAGCCGGGAACCGGCTTGGCCACGTCGCCATCAGACCCGGCGCATCGTAGTTCAAGTTCTCAACGACGCGGGTGAGTTGTCCGGACTCATGTCCTATCTGCGCGATGAAGGCCGCAATACGCCTAGCCGTGATGATCTGAAACCGCACCATGGCTGTATTCAGGACAGGAACAAAAACGCCGGCAACTGGGCCGGCGTTCGGGAGGATCTGCAGCAACTGCTGCTGGGTGATGGGCATACTTTTCTCCGGGAAAAAATAATCCGGCACTTGGCGGGCATCGGAATTGCGCTCTCGGCTATGGAGAGGTCGGCCACGCAATAGTGGTTGGGTAACCTGGTTGCTGCTCAATCTTTTTCAGCGCTAACTGGTAGGCCGCGTAGGCCTCGAAGGTCGCCGTATCCGCAGCATCGAGCAACCCGGCAATGTAGGCGTTAACCATGCCGGCAGTGACTTGATTGGCCGCCGACATTAGCGCATTGCACTGAGCCTGAGCGACTGCAGCGGCATCAAGCAGCCACTCAGTACCGCTCCAGACGTAGTAAGCACCGGGACAAGGGAGCAACGTATATTCGCTGGGGAGCTCGCCAAGCTCGGACCACTCCTGCGCTGCGCCGGTGGTCACGCTGTACACCGTCCCGCGATGATCGGCGAGTTGAACCGGCGCAGCGTTGACGAGCACCCAAACATTGCCCGGATCAGGCGTCGGCAACAAGTCGGCCAGCTCGACGGCATTGCTCGGCAACTGACAGCCCAAGCCAGGAACTTCGGGAAGAGAAACCGGGCCAACCAAGACACCCAGTGCATCAAACACGTAAATGGACATAAAACACCTCAGATCAATTTAATTCGGCCCGGGTAGGCAATGTTTATCGGGCGAGTCTCAGAACCTCCGGCGTACCCCGAGGCCCCGGCAACCCACTGCGCGTAGTTGTTAGTACCACCCCCCATCATTGTCGTGCCAAATGTACCTGCACCAGGCAGGGAGTGGTTGTGAGATCCGAATTGGCTGGCCTGCGAGCTACCCGCCGCACGATTCAGGTCAATTCCGAGAGACTCATCAGCGGGGCGCTGGAATCGACCCCGGGCATCTGGACAACGGAACGTGGTGGCACCGTCGCCAGAAGTCCATCCACCCTCCATGCCGGCGCGAGCGGCTTCCGTGGTCAGCATTCCTGACTGTTGCGCGTGGTCCCACAACCAGGGGAAGGAGGCCCGCGTCAACAGCGCGCCGTTCATGGCGCCGTAACCACCGGGATTAAACGAGGACGTGGTTTCAAGTACCGACCGACCCAGCGGAGTACCGTCGTAACGACTTATCGGCCACCAGTTGCCCGCGCCATCACTGCGCAAATGCCAGTAATCGCACGCCCCCATCAGGACCAAGAATGAATATCCAGCCGCATTCAGGTGGGTGTGAAATTTGATTTTGTCGGTCCCTGACGCAGTGACAACAAGGGTATTGGTGGTGTTATCCAAGCGACGAACAATGAAGTCAGTCACGCCAAGTGCCGTGTTAGAGGTAGGCAGCGTGATCGTCCGGTTAGACGCCGTCGCGTCAATAATGACCAACCCCCTCTGCGCGGCGGTCAGCGTGGTATCCGCACTGATACTGGTGACATTGCCGGTTATCTGGCCCAGTTGGGCCGCGTGCTGGCTTTGCGTTGCTGGAGCGATTTGCTCAGCCGCGCCAGTGCAGAACAGCAGGATGTATGAGCCTCCGCCGATAGAGGTGTTCCACTGCACCCATGCGTCACCGTTGGCGACCAGCTCGCCACCTCGAAGGGCTGAATGGGCACCCCCAACCATAGCGACGGCCCCCAGGCCGTCGTTGATCGTGCAGGCACCAGTGTTCGCCGTCTTGACCTTGAAGCGCAGGGGCTGGCCTTCGACGCGGGCGGTGATCGCCGGCGTGAAGTTGCAGACGTAGTTATTGGCCGTGCCGGTGTCGATGGCAAAGCTGCTTGCAGCAGATTGGCCAAGGGTACCGATGGCTTTCAGTAACTGCGTCAGGTCAACTTCACTGGGTGCCATTCCCGCCGCTGCAATCACATTCAACACCTCGCTCGTGATTGCGTTGCCCCATGTCGACGGAATCAAAGATCCCGGCGTCCCGGTGACCGGGCTCTCATCCACAAACTGTCCATTCACTAGCCCAACGCCGGGCACACTCTTTGGATAATCCACTTTTCTATCCTCTAGTCATAATTGATGTAAACCAGCGTATGCGCTGGTGCGCTGCGGTGTATCAAGCATTCCAAGGCATTGCCCGGGTTCATGCCAAAACGCTCGCCCCAGTAGCTGGCGCCGAAACGCCGCCCAAGCAGCAGGCGGCCGCCGGTGTTGAGGGTCCACATGAACTGCGCCTGCAAGGTACCGAAGTGCGCCGCACCGAAACGCGAGCGCCCCATACGCGGCGCCCTGAGTTCGGTGATGGTGGCGTTCGGGTAGCCTTGGGTGCGGGCAATCTCGACGAAATAGCCGATGGTCTGGCTGCCGACCGCGAGCAGTCGCCGGCGTACGGCGAGACGGCGATCGTCGAACAGAGGGGTTGCGCCCAGGCACGGGTCCGGCAGGTTCATTACCCGTTCCCAATCAGGCACCAGCTCGCTGACACCGGCCGGGTCCATTTCATTGAGCAGGTCGGCGGCGCGGGCGTCGAGGCGGGCCAGTTCCTGGGCGACGCCTGCAAGGACATCTTCGAGTTCCGGCACCCGCTCGGGGTCCCAGGCTGGGCCGCTGGGCAGCAGGCTGCGCAGTTGGGTGTGGTATTGCGCGGCGGTTCTTATGCCTGCCATACGCAACCTCCAAAGGTCAGCAACTGGTTGTTGGCTGCTGCTACATCGGCGATCGGCGACAAGAGTTTGTGGTCGTTTTCGCCGGTGGCGCTGCTGATGGCTTCGGCGATGTGGGTCAGCAGCAACGTGTCGCCGAGGCCCGCCTCGCGGTTATGCAGATCGCGTAGTTGCGCCTCGACAGTGGTGCGCACAGCGGTGGTGTCCGGGGTCAGGCTCAATCGGTAAGTGACAGGCACTTGCACTGGTGCCAGCACGTGCAACTCGGCAGTAACCGGGCGCAGCGGTTCGATGTAAGCCTGAACTTCGGCCAGTTGCGCGGCGGTCGGGACGGGTTCCGGGTCGTTATCGCGCATGATGAACAGCCCGACGGTGCCAGGACCAAGGTAGCTGCCGAGACACCACGCGCGAGTCACGCCGGGGCATTCCAGCGCCCAGGTTTCGTAGTCTTGCGCCGAGCCGCCATGGGGAATGATGCGATAGGAACTAATAACCCGGGAGCGCAGCGACTCCAGGCTTTCTCGCGCCACACCACCGTTGAGCCCCGGCGCCAGTACGGTAAAGCTATTGCCGACGATCCCCGCAATCGGCTGTACCGGAATCAGCGTCATGCCGGCCTCGGCATTGCCCAGGCTGCCGGCCTCGAGCGCGGCGATGGTGGTGCTGTTGAGGCCGTTGCTGGTGGCGCCAGCGGCGGTCACTTTATAGGTGCGACCGTCGCTCGATTGCAGCAGGGTGTCGACGTCCAGCACGGCACCGGCGCTGGCGGTAAAGCTGACGCTGCCGCTGGCCGCTTGTGCGGATTTGCGCGGCTGGTTCAAACGCAGTGCGGCGATCCGTTCCAGGGTCGACTCATCCGCCTTGTCCGGAAGGATCTGCTCGGCGATCCAGTCCAGGTAGCCATACAGGCCGTAGGCGGCGCCACCGAGGGTGCGGGCCAGCACTTGCGCATCGGACTGGCGCAGCGAATCGCTGGCCAGGTCGCTTTGGGTGCGCTTGATCAGCACCGGCAGCGAAGGGGTTTCAAACGGCATAGATCACCTGCCAACTGTTATCAGGGTTGATGTCCAGGCGTTCGCCATCGGCCAGGGTCAGGACCGTGCGCAGGTTCAGGCGCTGGGCGTCGAGGCGTTCGCTGATGATGTCGATGGCGCTGCAGTGGCCGTCGTCGATCAGCCATTGCAGGGCTTCGCGGGCGTAGAACTCGGCGTCCATCTGGGTCTGGCGGGTCAGCTTGACCCGGCGCAACAGCCACAGCCGCGAACCGATGCGGTCGTCGGCCACCGTAGGAAAGCTGTCGCCCCACCAGCCGAAACGCTCTTCGTCGTCGAGGGCATCGTCATCGGCGGCACGGCGCCAGGTGAACAGGCTGATCAGCACTGAACGGGTCAGTGCGGCGTGGAGGTATTGGCTGATCAACATCACTGCCCTCCCGCCGGTACACCGGTCTGGCCGTTGCCCGCTTGCACGCCGCCATGCACGTGTTTGATCTGGCTGATGCCACCGGCAATCTGATCGCCGGTGGAGACGATTTTTCCGGTCTGGTTGATCACCGGGCTGTCGATGTTCACCGCACTGCTGGCGCGGATATTCAGGGTGGCGGTTTCGATGTCGATGATCCGCCCGCGCTTGAAGTGGATCTTGTCGCCTTCGTCGGTGTAGATCGCCACTTCGCCAGGGGCCAGAGACTGGAGGCGATAACGACGGTCGGCGACCACTAGCACGATGGCGTGGGAGCGATCACCGCCCAGAAACGTGGCGACACCTTCGGCGCCGGCCAGCGGATTGCTGGTGAAACCGTAGGGTTCGAAGTGCTCCATGTTGTCGTTCACTTCGCCGGCGGTGAGGCGCATTTGCAGCGATTGAAGCTTGGTGGCCGAGTTGGCGAGCACGACAGTGCCGCGCGCCAGGAGGCGTGTCAGTAGGCTCATGTTGAATTCCTTGGAGGAGCGAGGCCGAAGGCTGCGACCTTTTAAGGGGCTACCTTTTAAGGGGCTATCAGGTTTTCTTCGGGGGCTCGGGATTGGCATCGAAGGTGTGCGGCGGTGCGACTTGCAGGGTGGTGATCGAACCTTGCGCCGACAGCGAGTAGGTCACCTTGGAAATCAGCATGTCGTCATCGAATCCCAGCACCGGATCCTTGACCCTGACCTGCGTGTTATGGCGCCACAGATCGCCGTTCGATTGCCGCCAACCCTGCACCTGATAGGTGGTGGTTTTGGCCTTGCCGACGCGGGTGGCGCTTTCCCAGTTGGCCCGTTGCAAGGCGAGATCGGGATTGATCTGCATGCCTTCGTTGATCACTGTGACTCGCCGACGCTTGTAGCTCAGGTCGGCAGACACCGATTCAACCTCACTGACCGCCGCCCCGCTCTTCTTGTCCGTGCCCTTGTGCTGACCGATGACCCGGTATTCGGAGAACACCTGGCTGTAATCCATCGGCGCGTTGGCCGACAGAATATTTTTGCCCAATTCCAACGCATCACTGGCCCGGCCACCACTGCCTGGCCGGGCCAGCACCAGCCGGCCCTGGGCATCATCGGTAGAAAACACCCGGAACAACGTCAGCAAGCGGTCGATGGATTGAAACACCGTTTCCCCCGGCACGATGGTGTGACTGCTGAGCCGGGCGGTCTCGGGAATTTCACTGACCACAAAGACCTTGTAGGTGATCGCCAGCGCTTCGACGATGCTCAACAGCGACTGCTCATGCCATTGGTTCGGGCGGTTGGTCGCGGCGCAATCCACCAGATCCTGGGTGCAGGAACTGCCTTCGATGTTCAGGCTGATCTGCCGCCCGTCATAACTGATCGGCGCCTTGAATACATACCCGGTCAGCACCAGGTCCTGGCCGATGCGCACTTCACAGGCGTCACCGGGCTGGATCCGCTTGTCCACGGTCTGCCCCGGCCATTGCCAGGTGATGTTGAGTTTAAAGGTGCGGAACTGACGCTCCAGATCCGCCGTGATTTCCACGCTTTTCCAGCCACCGTATTCCAGGCCGCCGACCGTCAATGTGACGCGGTTATCCATCTCGTTCATGGTTCACTTCCCGGAGACTTTCACATCGTTCGGCGCGTACCCTGGATGGGCAATTCCGTTGCGCTGAATCACTTCGGTGACCCGCGTTGCATCGGCAAATTGCTTGTACGCCACGACCAGCGCCGGAAGGCTTTCCTGGAAAGACTTGCTGACCTGTCGTACACCCGATGAAGCCACTGCCTTGAGATGCGCAAGCAGCGCCTGCTTCACATCGTCGATGGCCTGATAATGCGCGGGACTGGCCTTGTCCAGCATCGGATTGATCGCCTCGACAAGCGCCTTTTGCAGCGCTTTCAAATCGTCGGTGACCGGCACTTCCTGCCGGGTGACCGGCAGGTCCGCCTGCTGCTCCAGCGATGGTGTCGACGACAGTTTCACCGGTGTCGACGCCACCGGCATCGAGGCGACCCATTGCGCCACTTTGACCAGCAGCGTGTCCTGCACCAGATCGGCCATGGCTTGCGCTGCGGCCGTGGTGTCCTTGCCGGTGGTGAGCTTTGGGGCATCGGCCTTGCGGATGGCTTCGAGCTGTTGGGACACGTCGGCAATCACGCCACGATAACCCTCCTTCGCGAAGTCCTTGAGCGATTTGATATCGCCGAGTAAACCCTTGAATTCCGCCGCCACTTCCTTGGGCAATTCCTTGACCGCTTTGACCAGCTCGGTGATCTGCCGATATTGCTCGATCAACGGTTTGAGCTGTTCCTTGATCACGTCATACACCCCGGTCAGGCTGTTGCGCAGATTGGCGATGCCGATTCGCGCGGCCTTGATCAGGGTCATGGCCTGTTCGAAACGCGCCACCGCCGAGCCCAGCAAGGTGTCGGCCTTGGCCAGTAGCACCTTCTGCGTGCTGATCGTGGCCGTCGGAAACGGCAGTGGTTCATCGGGGTAAAACTTCAGCGCAAAGGTCACCAACCCGCCGTCCTGGCGGGTGTGGGTCATGTCGCATTCGCCGACCTTGACCTGTAGCCGCCCCAGCCATGGATGGACCAGTTCACCACTGCCCTGCTCCAGCGCCTTGAGCAGCTTGTCGCGCTGCTCCAGGCAATCGGGGCCGACGATGAACGCCGTCAGATCATGGATCTTCGCCTGTTGGCCAAGGCTCTCGAAAAACGGCAAGTCCCGCTGCGGATATTCGTGCAACTGGCCCTTTTTACCGACCGGGGTTTTCGCCTGATCGACCCAGAAACCGACACCGCGAAAGGACGCCGGCAACAAACGGTCACGCCAACTCATTGGAGGCCTCCCAGGGAAAGTGAGCGGTAGCCGATGCGCGAGTTGAGCGCCAGCCCCGGTTGATTGGTTTGCGGTTGATCGGTGCGCAGCCCGACCGGCGCGTTTTCGAAGCGCACGGTCAGGCCGCCTTCGAGTTGCGTGCGGTTGTTGGCTGCGCTCTGCTGGATCAGGGTGTTGGAGTTTTGGGTCAGAGAACCGGGCCGCATCGACGACTTGAGCGGCAAACTGCCGGGAGTCGCCAGCGCGTTTGAGGGCTGCTCGGAAGCGGCATTGATGAACGCCGCCGCCGGCGCAAACTCACCCTTGCCTTCAGCATTGGTTTTCTGTTGCACCTCGGTGAAGCTTTCGACCTTGCCGGTAATTTGGGCGATAAAACCACCAAAGCTACCGCCCAGCATCTCCTGGATGGGCGCCAGAATGGCCCGGAGCTTTTCCGCTTTTTCACTGAAAAACTGAACCACAGATGCCCATGTTTCGTTCAGTGCGTCCAAGGGCGACCAAGTGAACAGCCCGCTGAGGTAGGAAAAGAACGCCTGCGCTCCAAGCTTGATTGACTCCCAGTAGCCCGAGAACATGACAGGCACCTGATCCCAAGCCGCGGCAATGGCGTCCAGCGGCACCCAGTCGAACAGGCTGCGCAGTTTCTCCTTTACCGGCACGGTCAGTGCCACGAGCAGATCCCAGATCGCCGCAAACAAACCGACAACGGCCCCCCAGTTGTTCAGGATCATTCCGTAGGGCGTCCAGGCAAACCACGCTTTAAGGAAATCGAATCCCGCACTCACGACTGCTTTTACTTGATCAAAAATTGCCGAGAAAACGCCGCTGATCGGCGCCCAATAACCGACAACCTTTTGCCAGAGCCCGGCGAAAAACGTCGAAATCGGTTCCCAGTTGGCAATGATCAAACCAGCCGCCAGGGCGATACCCATGGCCATCAGCATGATCGGATTGGTCTTGAGCACCATGCTCATCAGATCGAACACTTGCGTCGCGCCAGTCACAGCCGTTTGCATTGCCGAAAATGCGATGGCACCTGCCGCCAATCCTTCGACCAATTTCGGGTTGTCATCGAGCAGGCTGCCAAATCCAACCAACAAAGGTTGAAGACCTGCCGTTACGGTCGCGACAGCAGGTTGCAAGGCCGTGTTGGCCGCGATCGATACCTGCTCCATCGAGCGACTGAACACATTCATGCTTTGTGTAGCGCTTGCCGGCGCCTTCGGCAAATCAACGCCTTCGGCCGATTCGCTGACCTCAGTCAATTTGCCTTTGAACGCGTCGGACGCCTTGATCCCGTCCATGAACGGCGTGATCACGCTACCGCCCTTGAACAAGCCGCTGATGTCCAGTTTGCCGAGGCCAGTCTGCTCCAGATTTTTCTTGAAGCCTTCGACTTTTGCCCGAAGGGCACCGAGCTTGGGCGACAGTTCATCGATGCCCGTGAGCAGCACCGAGGTTTTCTCTTTGGTTTGTGTGTCTGCCATCACTGCACCTGCTGCATCGCATTGATCCGTTGCGCGTGCTCCAGCGATTCGCGGAGCACATCCAGTGGCCTGGCCATCATCTGTTCGGGGTCAACCTTCCAGAACCAGGCCAGGTCATAGGCGACTGCGATCAGATCGGTGATGGCTCCGACGCCGCACTCATGAAAAAACTCGCGACCGCCCAACTCAGCGTGTTGAGGTCGGCCAGATCCAGCTGGTTGACCGACGACGGCGGGATGCCGGCGCACACGGCGATGTATTTGGCCGCGACGTCCATGTCGAGGCTGACCTCTTCGCTCTTGTCGATCTTGTACGGCAGCGCCTTGATCGCCCGCACTTCCTGCACCGTCGGACGGCGCAGGTTGAGCTCGGTCAAGGGCTCGCCGTGGGCTTCGATCGCAACTTGAAGCTTCACGGCGTTGCTCATTGCCAGGTCCCCTTGATGCCTTCGAATTTCAGTTCGATGGTGGCGTCATCACCTTTGGATACCGGCTCTTCCACCAGGTAGGCGCCGGCCAGTACATAGACTTTGCCGTTGCTGAATTCGCAGGTGACGGTCATGTCGGAGCCTGCGATCAGTTGCTTGAGCGGGAAGTCTGCGGTGTGCAGCGCCGTCACTTTGAACGACGGCGCAATGTCGGTTTCCTTGTAGAAGCCCGGCACGACGGTTTCCCGTTTAACGGCCATCAATGGTGCTTCGCAGCCACCGTTGATGGTCAGTTGAGCGCCGTCCACTTTGACGTAGCAGGTGCCCGCAATCAGTTGACCCATGGTGTTTCTCCCTTCAAATAAAAAGCCCACGCGCGGTGGGCCGAATTCACACAGTCAAAGGCAGCGATCAGGCTGCGTCGTCGTACTGCAGACGGAACTGGTTGAGCAGCGCAAACACGCGCAGGCCGTTGATGTAGTCCGGCGGGAACAACACGTTGACCCGGCTCGGGTCCTGGGTGTCGCGCTCGACGATCAGGTGTTCGGCGAACAGCTCGGCGTTTTCCACATGGCCTTCCAGTTCGAGCTTGGCGTACTGGGCGATCAGCTCACCGCGAAGGGTGCTCGGGGTAACGATTGGCTGGCCGGCGCCGAAACGGGTGCCGTCGGAGGCCAGTTTGTGGCGACCGTATTTGCTGGTGATCACGCTTTGCAGACGACGCACGATGAACGCCGACTGGTGCATGGTTTCGCTGTCCAGGTAGGAGTTATCTGCCTGGCCGTAGGCGTTCTTCTGATAGGTGGTGATCGAACGCTGGATGCGCACGTAGCCGCCTTCGTAGTACGCAGTGGCGATGCCGTAGTTGAGCAGCGACTGACGCTCGGTCAGGGTGAACCGCTCGCTCGCCGGAGCCGGGTCGAGACCTGGCAGGCTGCCGCTTTGGGTCGGACGGCTGGCGTCGGCCGAGATGAACACCGAAGTGCGCGCGGCCAATGCAGCAGCTTGCACCCAGAACGGTTGCGGTACGCCCGGTTCCAGCGCCTGGATGGTCATGTGCTGGTCGTTACGCGCTTGCCCCGCCGCCACCAGAGTGCCGACGGTGCCGCGTTTGGCGCTGTAGACGTGACCGAACAATTGCTTGGCCCAGGACCAACGACCGGTGCTGTCATCCATCACCGCTTGCCAAGTGTTGAGCGTAGACAGATCCGACCACGGCATGCAGATGAACTCGAACGGTTCATCGCCCAGCGCCGCCACGGCGGCCACCTGATCCGGTACACCGGCGCCGCCGGTCATGGCGGTGATCGCCGAGGTCAGGCCGACTGGGGTTTCTTCGCCGTTGCTCTTGCCCAGTCGATTGAATTGCAGGCTGATGTCGTTGCCGCTGTCGCCAGTCCATTTGGCGCTCAGGGTGACCACGCCTTCGACCGCCGCCGCAGTGACTGGCAGATCGGCGCTGGCATTGATTTTCAGGGCCAGGGCGGTGGCCGCTTGCGCCGCGGTGGCACCGTTGACGATGGCCGCCTGAACACGAACGCCGCCGACGTACAGGTTGAGCATGCCGCTTTGGGTCGCCGCACCGGTCAGGGTCAGCACGCCTTTGGCAATGCTGCCTTCAGTGTTGTGCAGCGGCAGGCACCAGATCTCGCCGATCGGGTCAGTCTTGCGCCAGGTTTCATACATCGAGGCGAGCATCGAGCCCTGCCCGCCAATGCTTTTGGCCAGCGCCACGCTGGACACCAGCACCAGTTTGCCGACATCGGCCGGCGCGATGTTGTCGTTGACCTGAGCGACGATCAGGCGGCGCATGGTCGACGACGCGCTATTGGCGGCCGAGTTGTCCATTTCGGCATAGAACAGCGGAACACGAATGTCCGCGGGGATGTTGCTGAATCCGATCGCCATTATTTGGCTCCCTGTGGTTTCGCCGCTTTCACGGCTTTGGTAGTGATATCGCCATCGGCCAGACGTCGACGCCACCAGGCGTTGTCCGGCACTTCACGGCCCTCGAGGGGCAACAGATCGCCCGCTTCCGGGTCCGGCACGACACGGCCCGGGGCCGGCAGCACGGTGATGCGTTTGCTCATGGGGTTACGTCTCCAGAGAAAGTCAGTTCCAGGCGTCCGTCGGGGCCTGGGCGTTGCAGATTGGGGTCCGCCGGGTCGATCGCATCGACCCGCACGGTGACCCCGGTAAAGGACGACAAGCCGTCCAGTTCACGCTCGTGCCAGCTCTGCGCCGGTTGCCCCGGCAAATTGCGGCCGAGCTGGAATTCGGTGAAAAAGCGCAGGCGATAGAGCACACGGCTGCTGTTGATGGAAACCAGTTCGCCGCCGTCGTAGGCAATGGCGCTGTAGTCGTTGCCAGGCTTGAAACCCACCAGTGCGCGCCACAGTTCGGCGCGCAGGTCGTGCAGTTGATCCAGCGCTGCAACGGCGTCCGCGGTGTCGAGCACCAGGGTGACTTCGAAGCGGTCGCGGATCGGTTGCAGCATCAGGTTTTGCGCCACGCTTTTGCTCGCCACATCGGCGATGGGGACGACGTAGGCGCAAGGTGTGGCGAGCGGGTTGTTGGCTTGCAGGGTGGCGAGGTCAATGCCCGCGGCCACACGATTGGCCAGGGTTGGGCATTGCTCACGCAGCTGCGTGAGGATCGGCGTGATCTTCATGAGGGCGCTCCAGTTGTATGGAAGGTGCGGTCAGAAACCTGTGGGAGCCTGCTCGCGATGGCGGTGAGTCAGACGACATCAGTGTTGAATGAGTTGACGCCTTCGCGAGCAGGCTCGCTCCCACAGGGTTCAGCATGTTGGCTACGGCTTTGATCAGGTGACGGCGTCGGCACTTGGGTCAAGGCAAGTCCAGATCGAGCACCAAGGTCAGTGATCGCACTCGATACCGGCGGCATCGATGCGCTACCAACTCATCAGACGCTGATTGATCAGGGCCGCGTTGGCCCCGTAGATTTCTACCGCTGGCGTAAACCCCAGTGCCATGTAACCTCCTTAATCCCACGCCGTTACCGGTGTGGTCGCTACGGGTCTGGATTCAAGTTCCGGTCGACCAGTGACCGCGCCAGACAGGGAACGGCACGAGGACGGTGTAGGTTTGGCGTTCTACCATTTGGTTTTCTCCAGAGACGAAAAAGCCCCTTTGTTTTAGGAAGGGGCTGTAGGTGTTGATTAGCGGATAAGAAAACGCCCCGTCGGTGCGGGGCGTTTATTGGGGCAGGGTTGCGAGCCATTCCGGCGCTGATGGCCGGTGTTCGCTCAGGGGCAACTCGCCGCCTACCGGCCAGATACGAAGCGTACGGCGATACGTCTGCAACTCAATGTATTGCGCCGGAGTCAGCAACGTGGGCCAACGCTCCACTTCATCACGATAACGGGCCACAACGCTATCAGTGGCCGCAAGCTGCATGTTGCGCCATGAACGTTCATACCCCTCCAGTTCGGCAGGCGTTGGCCCCGGCGGATCAATCAGCACCGGATAGCCTTCATCATTCCCGACAATCATCTTGCCGCTAGACTGTCCGTCCAATAGCTCAAGCCAATACTCACGCGAGATTTCAACCACATCGCTTGGCATCGTTGTATGAATGGAGGGATCGTAAAAACCGCCTGTGGATTTTGAATAAAACATAGGTTCTTCCTTATTTAATAGCCAACGACTCTATAGGCGTTGATCAGTGGATAAGAAAACGCCCCGTCGGTGCGGGGCGTTTATTGGGGCAGGGTTGCGAGCCATTCCGGCGCGGACGGCCGATGTTGAAGCAAGGGAAACTCGCCAGATTCTGGCCAGTTGCGCGGTAAGCGGCGATACGCTTGCAACTCGGTATATTGGGTTTGGGTCAACGTTGTTGGCGACCCCCTCCTGTGCCGCCTTTTATTGTTGATCCGGACGCGGCGGGACGTCACAGACGCCGATGCGCTTTGCGGCCCAACGTTCGTAAAGTCCGATGGCCACGTCCGCCCCGGCCATCGCCGTCAGGCAGCCAAAGGCGCCGGCGGCCCAGATCGACAGGCCCGCGGCGTACAACAGCATGATCGCCGAGACGCCGCAGATCATGCAGGCCCCGGACCGCAAGGCCAGGCGCCGCAGCAGTGACCAGCCACGGGCGCCCTCCTTGTCGGCGCGCCACATTTCGCCGGACACCCCACCCGCTACCGCGAGGAGGATGACGAGCCAGATCGGCATGTCCAGCAACGCTTGTTGCTCGTTTGTCATGTCCCGCCTCCTTGGGATCAATGAGATGGGCCTCTCGAAAATGAGCCGCCTGGTTTTGATCGATGAAGAACTACAGCTTTTCAACGATCACGTTGTCGATGAAAGCGAAGTTGACGTACGGGTTCTGCTCATTGGAAAAGGCCAGAGTGGTTTGGGCCGTGGTCGCTGTGAAGTCATAAGTCACAGTGTTCCACTCGACAACGCTACCCTTGACCGTTGGCGTGTTGAAGGTAACGGTCTGACCGGCGACCTTCACTTGCACGACACCATCACCGGATCGGCTGGCGTACACCGAATTGCCCAGACTGAAGGTCAATCGATACTTGGCCCCTACTACGGTGGCGAAGTTCTGCTGAATGCCGCCGCCGTTGCCATAAACATTGTTAGCCAAATCGACAATCACCGCGCCTTCCGCTGCGGCGGAGCCAGGAATCGAGGCGCGCACGTTGAAGTATTCGGCGCCCGACAGAAAGGTCGTCCAGCCGGTGATGAAGTTGGCTTTCGCCGTCGTGTCCAGAACGCAACTGTCGCTGCAACCCGGTTGTTCAAAGCTGCCGTTGACCAGGAGGTTCGCGGCAGTAGCGCTGCCTGCTGCGCCGGACAGAGCCATGGCCAGCATCAGCGGGCCAATGATTTTGTTGAATACGTTCATGTTTTACCTATTGAGTCGAATGAATGGATTACGCAGCGGTTTGCTGCGATGACGGTCCCGGATGAGGGTTGATACGCCTGATGTAGGCAGGCATTCCAAAAAGCCCGGTCGCCCAGGCTTTTCAGTAATGCGCTTGCGTGATCTTTCGGCGCTACTGGCACGGTACGGATCGATTCAAATTGTTTTTCCGACCGCGGTCCCTGCCCGCCGGATAACTGCTTCTGGTGCTTTACGCTGCACACCCGGGTCAGTTGCCAACCCTCTGAACCGTTGAGGCCGGTTCATCGCTGCCTTTGTGGTGGAACTAAAGAGCTTCGTTTCGAGCCGCTTTGTTGAGCGGCTTGAGACAAAGAATATGCATGGATGCATATACAGTCAATGCATAAATGCATTTATTTATGCATCGAAAATGCACAGACGCATGAAAGCCCCACAGACAAAGGCGTTGGCGGTTTTCGGCAGGCGAAAAAAAACCCGTCGGGCGACGGGTTTTATCTGACAGCGGTGAGGTTAGCGGGCGTACATGCCCCACCAGAAGACGTGACCAAGGATGACGATTTGCTCTTCCTGGATTTCCTGGAAGCTGTAGTCCTCGTCCGGATGCTCATCGCGATTGAAGCTGCGCAGGCGAATCCCGGTCGGCAGGCGATAAAGCTGTTTCACCCGCAACTGGCCGTTGTGGTTGATGGCGTACAGGTCGCCGTCGATGATGTCGCCAATCCCGCATTTACCGGCATTCACCCCCACCGTGGCACCATCGCGCAGCACTGGCAACATGCTGTTGCCGCGCACGGTCACGCATTTGGCCTGGTCGAACTGCACACCGTTATGGCGCAAGCTGCGCTTGCCGAAGCGCAGGCTAGAGCGCTCGCTCTCTTCGATGACGAATCTTCCTGATCCAGCAGCCAATTCAACCTCGCGAAGAAAGGGGACCGACACCTCGTCGTCATCGACAGGCGTATCGTCGTCCCACAGGCTTATGTCCTTGAGTTCCGAATGCAATTGATCGCGCCCGGCGCTGGCGGCCGGCGCGACATCCGCACGGCCCCGCAATTGATCGGTGCTCACAGCAAAGTATTCGGCAATCTTCGAGATATGTTTATCCGAAGGATCGACGATTTTCCCGCTGAGGATGCGCGAGAGAGTGGATTGAGGCACGCCGGTGCGACGGTGAAGCTCCGTGGGGGAGATCCCGTGCTGATCGAGCAGCGCTCTTAAGACGGTAGAAACATTGCGTTTTTGCATAACGCGCATAGTGCTTGATCTTTTTTCGGAAGACAAATGCCAAATTGCATAATTTGTGCATAGACCCACGAAAAATAGCCTTGAGGCTTTCATGCCTGCGTAGGGCGGACCGCCCATGGTAACCTTGCGCCCATCGCGGAAAAGCCGGGCCGATGCCCCTCCTTTGCCCCACACCTTTCAACGAATTTGCCTATATCCGATGAATAAAGCCGTCTCCGATCTGTCCTCCCACACGCCAATGATGCAGCAATACTGGCGCCTGAAGAACCAGCACCCCGACCAGCTGATGTTCTATCGCATGGGCGACTTCTACGAGATCTTCTATGAAGACGCGAAGAAGGCCGCCAAGTTGCTGGACATCACCCTGACGGCTCGTGGGCAATCGGCGGGTCAGGCGATTCCGATGTGTGGGATTCCTTACCACGCCGCGGAAGGTTACCTGGCGAAACTGGTGAAGCTCGGCGAATCGGTGGTGATCTGTGAGCAGGTCGGCGACCCGGCCACCAGCAAAGGCCCAGTGGATCGTCAGGTGGTGCGGATCATCACGCCCGGCACGGTCAGCGATGAAGCGCTGCTGGATGAGCGTCGGGACAACCTGATCGCGGCGGTGCTGGGTGACGAGCGTCTGTTCGGTCTGGCGGTGCTGGACATCACCAGCGGCAACTTCACCGTGCTGGAGATCAAGGGCTGGGAAAATCTGCTGGCGGAGCTGGAGCGGGTCAACCCGGTTGAGCTGATGATCCCGGACGACTGGCCGAAAGACCTGCCGGCGGAGAAACGTCGTGGGGTACGTCGCCGTGCGCCGTGGGATTTTGAGCGTGACTCGGCGCTGAAAAGTCTTTGCCAGCAGTTTTCCACCCAGGACCTGAAAGGTTTCGGTTGCGAGAACCTGACCCTGGCCATCGGCGCTGCTGGCTGCCTGCTCAGCTACGCCAAGGAAACCCAGCGCACGGCCCTGCCGCACTTGCGCAGCCTGCGTCATGAACGCCTGGACGACACCGTGGTGCTGGACGGCGCCAGCCGTCGCAACCTGGAACTGGATACCAACCTGGCCGGTGGTCGCGACAACACGTTGCAATCGGTGGTCGACCGCTGCCAGACCGCCATGGGCAGCCGTTTGCTGACCCGCTGGCTGAACCGGCCTCTGCGGGATCTGACCGTACTGCTGGCACGTCAGACTTCCATTACCTGCCTGCTCGACCGTTACCGCTTCGAGAGACTGCAACCGCAGCTCAAGGAAATCGGTGACATCGAGCGGATTCTGGCGCGGATCGGCCTGCGCAATGCCCGCCCTCGTGACCTGGCGCGCCTGCGCGATGCCCTCGGTGCACTGCCAGAGTTGCAGGTGGCGATGGCCGAGCTTGAAGCTCCGCACATCATGCAACTGGCCACGACCACCAGCACCTATCCGGAACTGGCGGCACTGCTGGAAAAAGCCATCATCGACAACCCGCCAGCGGTGATCCGTGACGGCGGCGTGTTGAAAACCGGTTACGACAGCGAACTCGACGAGCTGCAATCGCTCAGCGAAAACGCCGGGCAGTTCCTGATCGATCTGGAAGCCCGGGAGAAGGCCCGCACCGGCCTGGCCAACCTGAAAGTCGGTTACAACCGCATTCACGGTTACTTCATTGAGTTGCCGAGCAAGCAGGCCGAATCGGCACCCGCCGACTATATCCGTCGCCAGACTCTCAAGGGCGCCGAGCGCTTCATCACCCCGGAACTGAAAGCGTTCGAAGACAAGGCGCTGTCGGCCAAGAGCCGCGCCCTGGCGCGCGAGAAGATGCTCTACGAAGCACTGCTCGAAGACCTGATCGCCCAATTGCCGCCCTTGCAGGATACCGCTGCCGCACTGGCCGAGCTGGACGTGCTGAGCAACCTCGCCGAGCGCGCACTGAATCTGGACCTGAACTGCCCGCGCTTCGTCAACGAGCCATGCATGCGCATCAGCCAGGGTCGTCACCCGGTGGTCGAGCAAGTACTCACCACCCCCTTCGTGGCCAACGACCTGAGCCTCGATGACAGCACCCGCATGCTGGTAATCACCGGTCCGAACATGGGCGGTAAATCCACCTACATGCGCCAGACCGCGTTGATCGTGCTGCTGGCGCATATCGGTAGCTTCGTGCCGGCGGCCAGTTGCGAATTGTCCCTGGTCGACCGGATCTTCACCCGGATCGGTTCCAGTGACGACCTAGCGGGCGGGCGTTCGACCTTCATGGTCGAAATGAGCGAAACCGCGAACATCCTGCACAACGCCACCGAGCGCAGCCTGGTGCTGATGGACGAAGTCGGTCGCGGCACCAGCACCTTCGACGGCCTGTCCCTGGCGTGGGCCGCGGCCGAGCGTCTGGCGCAACTGCGGGCCTATACACTGTTCGCCACTCATTATTTCGAGCTGACGGTGCTGCCGGAAGCCCAACCGCTAGTTGCCAACGTGCACCTCAATGCCACCGAGCACAACGAACGCATCGTGTTCCTGCACCATGTGCTGCCTGGGCCTGCCAGTCAGAGCTATGGCCTGGCGGTTGCACAGTTGGCCGGGGTGCCGAGCGAAGTGATCGTGCGTGCCCGTGAACACTTGAGCCGGCTGGAATCCACGGCGCTACCTCATGAAGTGCCGACGCCGGCCACAGGCAAATCCGTTGCGCCACAGCAGAGCGACATGTTCGCCAGCCTGCCGCATCCGGTGCTGGATGAACTGGCCAAACTTGATCTGGATGACCTGACACCGCGCAGGGCTTTGGAAATGCTCTATACATTAAAGACACGGATCTAACGCACTTGCCTGCAAGCTGTTAGAATCTCGCGCGGTTTGGGATGCTGCAGGCTCATAGCCTGGCCTGCAGACTATCGCTCCCGAACCTGGCGACCCCGTCCTGAAGGGGCTCCGCTGCCGCCGCCTGAGGAGAAAATTAGAAATGACCTTCGTCGTCACCGACAACTGCATCAAGTGCAAGTACACCGACTGCGTAGAAGTCTGTCCGGTGGACTGCTTTTACGAAGGCCCGAACTTCCTGGTGATTCACCCGGATGAGTGCATCGACTGCGCACTGTGCGAACCAGAATGCCCTGCCGTGGCCATCTTCTCTGAAGATGAAGTTCCCGCCGGCATGGAAAACTTCATTCAGCTGAACATGGAATTGGCCGAGGTATGGCCAAACATCACTGAACGGAAAGATCCATTGCCCGATTCCGCTGAATGGGATGGCAAGCCAGGCAAGATCGAACACCTCGAACGCTGATTTCCCTCGCGTTCCCGAAAAGGCCCCTTGCGGGCCTTTTTGCTTTTCTGCAGGCAAAAAAAAGGGGCGGTTTGACCCGCCCACATTTTTTCCCTATTCCATGTGTTCCTTTTCATCGTCCTGATGAATCGCATCCTGCGATGTCCGTTCCCCTCTTCCTTGAAGGGCGTGTCTATCCGTCGACACAGTTCAAATACTAGAGGATTCCCCACCAAGAGCAATCGGCCTCTATGGCTGAAATCATCTGTAATATGCTGTTAACTTAATAAAATAAACATATAAATCAATAACTTATAAATAAAGCACTCTTCGAATAGACAACTGCCAGGGTGTAAAAATAATGAACACTTACGAAAGAGTAAGCAAAGACTTACACCACGAGACTACAAACCTGAGGTGGCGCCAATACCAACGCAGCTCTCATCTTCCCGACAACAAAAAGCCCCGAACCAGTCGGGGCTTTTTGTTGACGGTTGAGCGAATGGCTTATTGGAACAGCGACTCACTCGACAGGCCGTTTTTCTCGAGAATCTCCCGAAGACGCTTGAGGCCTTCAACCTGGATTTGCCTGACCCGCTCCCGGGTAAGGCCGATTTCCAGGCCGACATCTTCAAGCGTACTGCTCTCGTGACCTCGCAAGCCGAAGCGGCGTACGACCACCTCGCGTTGCTTGTCGGTCAGCTCCGAGAGCCATTGATCGATGCTCTGCGACAGGTCGTCATCCTGCAACAGTTCACATGGATCGGTCGGGCGGTCGTCGGTCAGGGTGTCCAGCAGGGTTTTATCCGAATCCGGACCCAGCGAGACGTCGACCGAAGAAACCCGCTCGTTCAGGCCAAGCATGCGCTTGACCTCGCCTACCGGTTTCTCCAGCAGGTTGGCAATTTCTTCGGGTGAGGGTTCATGGTCGAGCTTTTGAGTCAGCTCCCGTGCAGCCCGCAAGTACACGTTGAGCTCTTTGACCACATGAATAGGTAGCCGGATGGTCCGGGTCTGATTCATGATCGCGCGTTCGATGGTCTGACGAATCCACCAAGTAGCGTAGGTCGAAAAGCGGAAGCCGCGTTCTGGATCGAACTTTTCCACTGCCCGGATCAAGCCGAGGTTACCCTCTTCGATCAGGTCCAGCAGCGACAGCCCACGATTGACGTAACGCCGGGCGATTTTCACCACCAGCCGCAGGTTGCTTTCAATCATGCGCTTGCGTCCGGCCGGATCACCACTTTGCGACAGGCGCGCAAAATGAACTTCTTCTTCCGGGGAGAGCAATGGGGAAAAGCCGATTTCGTTGAGGTACAGCTGCGTGGCATCGAGTGCCCGGGTGTAGTCGATGTACTTGTGTTGCTTTAACGAAGCGGAGTGTCTGGATTTGGCACGAACGGAAGGTGGTGCATCCCCTTCATCATTCGACATCGAATCCATAGCGATGCCGGTCTCCATAAGGAGAACCTCATCGTCGATGTCAAACTCCGGCACTTCTTTACTGAGAGCCATTGTTATAGTCCTTTGGTGAGTTCGACCTCAAGCTCAAGCGGCGCCTTGATCCCTGGCAACGCTGGAGCCTGTTCCCTCTACGTGACGGAACAGGCTTGGCTAACAAATCAACGACGTGGCAGGAACTGCAGCGGATCTACAGGTTTACCTTGTCGGCGAATCTCAAAATGCAGTTTCACCCGGTCTGTACCCGTTGACCCCATTTCGGCAATTGTCTGTCCGACTTTGACCTGCTGCCCCTCCCGAACCAACAGCCTGCGGTTGTGACCGTAGGCACTGACGTAGGTATCGCTGTGTTTGATGATGACTAATTCGCCGTAGCCCCTTAAGCCACTCCCGGCGTATACCACCGTCCCATCAGACGCAGCTAAAACAGGCTGTCCCAAATCTCCGGCGATATCAATTCCTTTATTCAAACTACCGTTTGAAGAGAATTTTCCAATCAGAATGCCACTAGAAGGCCACCCCCAGCCCGTCGGGGCCGGACCGGCAGGAGGCAGTGGAGCGGGTGCCGGTTTGCTGGCGACGGACGGTGCGAGCACCGTTGTACTGGTCGTTGTGCCATTTGCCTGGCGCCGAATTACCGTGGTTTTGCTCGACGATGAAGGCGAGGAACTGGACGAACTCACCACCGCTGCCGGCGTTGAATCGTTGCGACCGTCGAAGCGAATCGTCTGACCCGGATGGATCGTGTAAGGCGTAGGAATGTTGTTCCTTGCCGCGAGGGCTTTGTAGTCCCAGCCATAGCGAAAGGCGATGGAAAACAACGTGTCCTTGGGTCGAACCACGTACTGGCCGGTGGTTACGGCTGGACGCTGAGCGACCGCATTGTTGCGATCGACAACTCCCACGCTACTCGATTTGGTGCTGGAGCAACCGACCAGCAAGGTACTCAAGACAAGACCAGTCACCAGACGCTGAAAGCTCGTTATACCCATTCGCTGCGCAACGACTGTGAGACTCACCCGCCGCTCCCTTTGTGGTGGCTGAAAAATATGAATTGCCGTGTTTCGGCACGAAATGTCGCAAGTATAACGGGCCGAACAGGCTTTACCTTTAATGAAGCGGATTCGCTTCACGCACACGTTTGCTGCCTGACGATGAATTCTGTTTAACCCATCGATGCCGCTGTAAGACCCGGGCAATCGAAGAGAATTCAGCACGTTGAAACAAATGCTCAGGCCAGCGGCCCGTTGAGCAGTGGCACAAAGCGCACCGCCCCCAGAACACGCCTGGAAAAGCCCTGTTCTTCACGGATAATCAGCATCAATTGTTGAACTTCACCAGAGCCGACCGGAATCACCAGTCGCCCGCCCGGTGCCAATTGATCGAGCAGCGCCTGAGGCACGTCGGTGGCCACGGCGGTCACAATGATGCCATTGTAAGGCGCCAGCGCCGGCCAGCCTTCCCAGCCATCGCCCCAACGAAATACCACATTGCGCAGGTTCAGCTCCACCAGGCGCTCCTTGGCTCGATCTTGCAGAACCTTGATGCGCTCGACGGAAAAAACCCGCTCGACCAGTTGCGACAGCACCGCTGTCTGGTAACCCGAACCAGTACCGATTTCCAGCACCTTGTCCAACGGGCCGGCTTCCAGCAGCAGCTCGCTCATGCGCGCCACCATATAAGGCTGGGAGATGGTCTGGTTATGGCCAATCGGTAGCGCCGTATCTTCATAAGCGCGGTGGGCCAGCGCCTCATCAACGAACAGGTGACGCGGTGTGCGGCGGATGACTTCCAGCACCTTGGCGTTGGACACCCCTTCTTCATAGAGGCGCTGAATCAGACGCTCACGGGTCCGCTGGGAGGTCATCCCGATGCCGCGGTGCAGAATATCGTCTTGTTCACGAGCCATTAGCGCAGCCCCTCCAGCCAGCCATCGAGACTTCTGAAGGCATCATTAAAGGTGCGATCCAGTTGCAGTGGCGTGATTGAAACATAGCCTTGCATCACCGCATGGAAATCGGTGCCCGGGCCGCCATCTTCGGCGTCCCCCGCCGCAGCGATCCAGTAACCGGATTTACCGCGCGGATCGACTACTTTCATCGGTGCCGCGGCGCGGGCGCGATGGCCGAGGCGGGTCAGCTGGATACCGCGGATGTGCTCCAGCGGCAAGTTGGGAACGTTCACGTTCAGTACCGTGCGCGGTGGCAGTTCAAGGTCCGCGTGAGCCTCTACCAGTTTGCGCGCAAAATAAGCGGCTGTGGGAAGGTTCTCTACTTGCCGTGAGACGAACGAAAAGGCAAACGAAGGACGCCCAAGGAAACGTCCCTCGAGGGCCGCCGCCACGGTGCCGGAATACAGCACGTCATCCCCCAGGTTGGCGCCCAGGTTGATGCCGGAAACCACCATGTCCGGCTCGAGCTCCAACAAGCCGTTAAGGCCCAGGTGCACGCAGTCGGTGGGTGTGCCGTTGAGGCTGATAAAGCCATTGGCCAGGGTGTGCGGGTGCAACGGACGGTCGAGCGTCAACGAGCTGCTGGCGCCGCTTTTGTCCTGGTCCGGGGCGATAACCACGCATTCGGTGTAATCCGCCAGCGCAGCATAAAGCGCGGCGAGACCGGGTGCGGTTACCCCATCGTCGTTAGAAATCAGAATACGCATGGGCTGTCCGTCTGCCCCACCGGCACCAGATCGACGAGTTCACGCACCAATACGGTGGCGAAGCATCCGGCCGGGAGGACGAATTCCAGTTGCAGAATGTCAGGCTCGGGATAATGCCACGTCAACCCGCCAATGGGCAGCCGCAGGATGCGACGTTCGTGGCTCATTCCGGCGTTAATCAACCAATCGCGCAGGTCCGCTTCGCGCGCGGCGATTGCCTGCTCCAGTTCATGGACAGCGCCTGACGCCGGCGAGTCACCTTCGCCCCACTGCGGGCCGGTCGGGTGCAAGTCGAGAATCGCCAGACGCGGGTCACTGCACTCGGCTTCACCTGCCGGGAAGAAACTGCGGCTGTCGGTGAACGCCAGCAGATCGCCGACCTGAGCACGCTGCCAGGTACCATCGGCGACACGTGCCGCCAGCACCTGATTAAACAGAAAACTGCGCGCGGTGGAGAGCAGGCGCGAACGCACATTGCGTTGTTCCGGCAGGGCCTTGCGCGCTGCCCAGGCACGGGCGTCGACGACGTTGCCGCCGTCATGCCCGAAACGCTGGGCGCCGAAATAATTGGGAATACCTTGCCTGGCGATCAGTTGCAGACGCTCTTCGATCGCTGCCTTGTCGCCAGCGAACTGGGTCAGGCGCAACGTGAAGCCGTTGGCCGAATGGGCACCGCGTTGCAGCTTGCGTCTGTGCCGACCGGTCTTGAGAATCTTCAGCGTGTCGTTTTCCGCTGCCGACAGATCTGGATCAGCCTTGCCGGGCAGTTGCACGCTGAACCACTGGCGAGTCAACGCCTGACGGTCCTTGAGGCCCGCGTAGCTGACAGTACGCAATGGCACGCCCGCAGCCTTGGCAATTCGCCGTGCCGCTTCTTCGGTATTCAGACCGCGCTTTTCCACCCAGATCCACAGGTGTTCGCCGTCGCCGCTCAGGGGAATATCGAGGACTTCATCGACCTGGAAATCTTCCGCCGTGGCTTTCAGCACCGCGCTGCCGAGAGCGTCACCATAGGCCCGCGGGCCGAGCAATTGCATTTCGTTCATGCGCGCAGCAACAAGGCAACGGAGTGCACGGCAATACCTTCTTCGCGACCGACAAAGCCAAGCTTTTCGGTGGTGGTAGCTTTCACGTTCACTTGATCCAACTCAACTTGAAGATCCGCGGCAATCAGCGCGCGCATCGATTCGATATGCGGGGCCATTTTCGGGGCCTGGGCGACAATGGTGTTATCGACGTTGCCGACTTTCCAGCCTTTGGCGTGGATCAGTGCGACGACATGACGCAACAGCGCGCGGCTGTCGGCGCCCTTGAATTGCGGATCGGTGTCTGGAAAATGCTTGCCGATATCACCCAGCGCGGCAGCACCGAGCAACGCATCGCTCAAGGCGTGCAGCAGGACATCACCGTCGGAATGGGCAAGCAGCCCGAAGCTGTGTGCAATCCGCACACCGCCCAGCGTGATGAAATCGCCTTCACCGAAACGGTGCACATCATAGCCGTGGCCAATACGCATAAAAAAACGCCCCGATTTTTGTCAGGGCGTGATTCTACCTGCTTTGTCAGACATTAGGCGCTTAGAGCGCGCGCGTGATGCTGCAAGTGGTCGTCGATGAAACTCGCGATGAAGAAATAACTGTGGTCGTAGCCGGGTTGCAAACGCAACGTCAGCGGATGACCAGCAAGTTTCGCCGCCTGTTGCAGGGCTTCAGGTTTGAGCTGGGTGGCGAGGAAATCGTCGCGATCACCCTGATCCACCAGCAGCGGCAGTTTCTCGTCGGCTTCGGCGATCAATGCACAGGCATCCCACTCGCGCCATTTCGACCGGTCTTCACCCAAGTAGCGGGAAAAGGCTTTCTGCCCCCATGGGCAATCGATCGGATTGTTGATCGGCGAGAACGCCGACACCGATTGGTAACGCCCCGGATTACGCAAGGCGCAGACCAGCGCACCGTGGCCACCCATGGAGTGGCCGCTGATGCCACGCTTTTCCGATGCCGGGAAATGCGCCTCAACCAATGCCGGCAATTCCTGCACGACATAGTCATGCATCCGATAGTGCCGCGACCACGGTTCCTGCGTGGCATTGAGATAAAACCCGGCACCGAGACCGAAGTCCCAGGCGCCATCCGGATCGCCCGGCACTTCGGGACCGCGTGGGCTGGTGTCCGGCGCGACGATAATCAGCCCCAGCTCGGCGGCCATGCGCATGGCACCGGCCTTCTGCATGAAGTTTTCGTCGGTGCAGGTCAGGCCAGACAACCAGTACAGCACCGGCAGCTTGCCGCCCTGCTCCGCTTGCGGCGGCAGGTACACGGCAAACACCATGTCGCAACCGAGCACGTCGGAGCGGTGCCGGTAGCGCTTGTGCCAGCCGCCGAAGCTTTTCTGGCAGGAGATATTTTCCAGGCTCATAAGCGACCTCAGAAATGAATGACGCTACGGATGCTTTTGCCTTCATGCATCAGGTCAAACGCCTTGTTGATATCTTCCAGGCCCATAGTGTGGGTGATGAAGGTATCCAGCGGGATCTCGCCGGTCTGGGCCATTTCGACATAGCTTGGCAACTCGGTACGGCCACGCACACCACCGAACGCCGAACCGCGCCAGACGCGACCAGTGACCAACTGGAATGGACGGGTGGAGATTTCCTGGCCTGCGCCGGCCACACCGATGATTACCGACTCGCCCCAACCCTTGTGGCAGCACTCAAGTGCGGCACGCATCAACTGCACGTTGCCGATGCATTCGAACGAGAAGTCGACGCCGCCATCGGTCATGTCGACGATCACTTCCTGGATCGGACGATCGAAGTCTTTCGGGTTTACACAGTCGGTGGCGCCCAATTGCCTGGCGATTTCGAACTTGGCCGGGTTGATGTCGATGGCGATGATCCGGCCAGCCTTGGCTTTGACCGCGCCGATCACGGCAGACAGTCCGATGCCGCCCAGACCGAAGATGGCGACGGTGTCACCCGGTTTGACCTTGGCAGTGTTGATCACTGCACCGATGCCGGTGGTGACGCCACAGCCCAGCAGGCAGACTTTTTCCAGAGGGGCTTCTTTAGGAATTTTGGCGACAGAGATTTCCGGCAGCACGGTGTACTCGGAAAACGTCGAGGTGCCCATGTAGTGGAAAATCGTTTCGCCCTTGTAGGAAAAGCGCGAAGTGCCGTCCGGCATCAGGCCTTTACCCTGGGTTGCACGAATCGCCTGGCAGAGGTTGGTTTTGCCCGACAGACAGAATTTGCACTTGCCGCATTCCGGGGTGTACAGCGGGATCACATGATCGCCCACCGCAACCGAGGTCACGCCCTCGCCGATCGCTTCGACCACCGCGCCACCTTCGTGGCCCAGGATCGACGGGAAGATACCTTCCGGGTCCGCGCCCGAGAGGGTGTAGGCATCGGTATGGCAGACACCGGAAGCGACGACGCGCAGCAGGACTTCGCCCGCCTTGGGCATGGCGACATCAACTTCAACGATCTCGAGGGGCTTCTTGGCCTCGAAGGCAACGGCGGCGCGCGACTTGATCATGCTGACTCTCCAGTGAATAAAAACGAGACAGGGAGTGTAATACAGCCGCATACGATGAATAATCGGGACAAAAGCAAAACATTATTGCCATGCAGGGATAATCCTGATGTCCGAAAACCGCTGGGAAGGCATCGACGAGTTCGTCGCCGTCGCAGAGTGCAACCAATTCACCGCCGCGGCTGAACGCCTTGGGGTGTCTTCCTCCCACATCAGTCGCCAAATCGTAAGACTGGAAGAGCGACTGCAAACCCGCTTGCTCTATCGCAGCACCCGCCGGGTCACGCTGACCGAAGCCGGGCAAACCTTTCTGCAACATTGCCAACGTTTGCAGGACGGCCGCGAAGAAGCGTTGCGCGCTGTCGGCGACCTGACCAGCGAACCCAAGGGCATGCTGCGCATGACCTGCGCCGTGGCCTACGGCGAACGATTCATTGTGCCGCTGGTGACTCGCTTCATGGGGCTGTATCCACAACTGCGTGTGGACATCGAACTGAGCAACCGCCCGCTCGATCTGGTGCACGAAGGGCTGGACCTGGCCATCCGCCTCGGCCGCCTGCAGGATTCAAGATTGGTCGCGACTCGTTTGGCACCACGGCGCATGTATCTGTGCGCCTCGCCGTCCTACCTGGAACGGTATGGTCGCCCACACAGTTTGTCGGAACTGAGTCGCCACAACTGCCTCATCGGCAGCTCGGATATCTGGCAACTGGAACAGAACGGGCGGGAATTTTCCCAGCGAGTACAGGGAAACTGGCGCTGCAACAGTGGGCAGGCGGTGCTGGATGCCGCGCTACAAGGGGTTGGGTTGTGTCAGTTGCCGGACTACTACGTACTGGAGCACCTGAAAAACGGCGAATTGATCTCGCTGCTGGAAGCCCACCAACCACCGAACACAGCGGTTTGGGCGCTTTATCCACAGCAGCGGCATCTGTCACCGAAAGTACGCAAGTTAGTGGATTATTTGAAGGAAGGGTTGGCCGAACGGCCGGAATATCGGGTTTAAGAGAAAAGATCACAGCCTGCATAGGCGGCGATCTTTTAACGGCGGTTCGCCCAGCGCTGGCGCAACCACTCAAGGTCTTCGGGGCGAGTGACTTTGATGTTATCGGATCGACCTTCGATCAAACGGGGTGCCATACCTGCCCACTCCATCGCCGAGGCTTCATCGGTGATGACAGCATCCGCCACCAGGCTGTCCGCCAGCGCCCGATGCAATGCTCCAAGGCGAAACATCTGCGGTGTATAAGCCTGCCAGATCACACTGCGATCCACCGTTTCCAGCACACGCCCGTGCTTGTCGACCCGTTTGAGGGTGTCGCGCGCAGGCACCGCCAATAGGCCGCCCACCGGGTCGTCAGCCAGTTCACTGAGCAATTTATCAAGATCATCGCGCGCCAGATTCGGTCGCGCGGCATCGTGAACCAACACCCAATCCTCATCGTCAGCGCCCTGGGCATGCAGATGCAGCAAGGCGTTGAGCACTGATCCGGAACGCTCGGCGCCACCTTCAACCCGCTGAATACGCGGATCGGCAGCACAGGCCAGGTTCGGCCAGTAAGGATCGTCGATGGCAAGACTGACCACCAACCCCTTCAGGGCAGGATGATCGAGGAAACAGCCAAGGCTGTGTTCGAGAATAGTGCGCCCGCCCAGTTGCAAGTATTGCTTGGGACGGTCCGCGGCCATACGGGCACCGACGCCCGCGGCAGGAATCACGGCCCAGAAGGCCGGTAACGACTCAATCATTGGGCCAACTGGTAAAGGGTTTCACCATCCTTGACCATGCCCAACTCATGGCGAGCCCGTTCTTCAACGGTCTCCATGCCCTTTTTCAACTCACTGACTTCGGCGTCCATCACCCGATTGCGCTCCAGCAACGCCTCGTTCTCGGCGTGTTGATCCGCAATCTGCTGCTTCAGCTCGGCCACTTGCGCCAGACTGCCATTACCCACCCACAGGCGATACTGCAGGCCGGCCAGCAGCAAGAGCAAGACGAGGAACAACCAATTGGGACTGCGCATCGAATATCAGGTATCCAGTGAAAAAAGACAGCCATGCCAAACTTTGAAGCTTCTGATAGCACGAAGCCTGGAAGAACCAGGCTTGTGCTCTTAAGGCATCAGATTAGTGGCAAATCCGTCGCTGTCGCGATTTTTCCGACACAATCCGGTGTCTTTTTATCGTTTACCACTCAGCCGCGGAATTCGCTACGGCCGTTGTACTTGGCTTTGCCATTCAACTGCTCTTCGATACGCAGCAGTTGGTTGTACTTGGAAACGCGGTCGGAACGGCACAGCGAACCGGTCTTGATCTGGCCAGCCGAGGTGCCCACGGCCAGGTCGGCAATGGTCGAATCTTCGGTTTCGCCGGAGCGGTGCGAGATCACGGCGGTGTAACCAGCGGCCTTGGCCATCTGGATGGCTTCCAGGGTTTCTGTCAGGGTACCGATTTGGTTGAACTTGATCAGGATCGAGTTGGCGATCTTTTTGTCGATGCCTTCTTTCAGGATCTTGGTGTTGGTCACGAACAGGTCGTCGCCTACCAGCTGAGTCTTCTCGCCGATCTTGTCGGTGAGGATTTTCCAGCCAGCCCAGTCGGACTCGTCCAGACCGTCTTCGATGGAGATGATCGGGTAACGCTCGGTCAGACCTTTCAGGTAGTCGGCGAAACCTTCAGCAGTGAACACCTGGCCTTCGCCGGACAGGTTGTACTTGCCATCTTCATAGAATTCGCTGGCCGCGCAGTCCAGGGCCAGGGTCACATCGGTGCCCAGCTTGTAACCGGCGTTGGCCACCGCTTCGGAGATCACTTTCAAAGCGTCTTCGTTGGAAGCCAGGTTCGGCGCGAAACCACCTTCGTCACCAACGGCAGTGCTCAGGCCACGAGCCTTCAGAACGGCTTTGAGGTGATGGAAAATCTCGGTGCCCATGCGCAGGCCTTCCGAGAAAGACTTGGCGCCAACCGGCTGAACCATGAATTCCTGGATGTCGACGTTGTTATCGGCGTGTTCGCCACCGTTGATGATGTTCATCATCGGAACCGGCATCGAGTAGACACCCGGGGTACCGTTCAGGTTGGCAATGTGAGCGTACAGCGGCAGGTCCTGGTCCTGTGCTGCTGCCTTGGCCGCGGCCAGGGAAACGGCGAGGATTGCGTTGGCGCCCAGGGTTGCTTTGTTTTCAGTGCCATCGAGCTTGATCATCGCGTGATCCAGCGCTTTCTGGTCGCTTGGGTCTTTGCCCAGCAACAGGTCGCGGATCGGACCGTTGATGTTGGCTACGGCCTTGAGCACGCCTTTGCCCAGATAACGGCTCTTGTCGCCATCACGCAGCTCGAGCGCTTCACGCGAGCCAGTGGAAGCACCGGATGGCGCGCAAGCGCTGCCGATGATGCCGTTATCGAGAAGCACGTCTGCTTCCACAGTGGGATTGCCACGGGAGTCGAGAACTTCACGACCTTTGATGTCGACGATTTTTGCCATTGTTGTAAACACTCCAAAGTTGACGAAAACGACGCAGCTGAAGGAAATCTTTTATCGTCGGCAAGTGACAGACAACGGGCAGGCTTGCGGACGATAAGGCTCAAGCCCGAGGGCCTGAGCAATTAAACCGTGCGGTACTTTACCGGAGAATTGAGGTTTACGCGGTTTCTACCGTCGGAAAACTCTTCACCAGTTCGTCCAGTGCTTTGAGCTGGGCCAGGAATGGCTCCAGTTTGTCCAGACGCAGGGCGCAAGGGCCGTCGCATTTGGCGTTGTCCGGGTCCGGGTGGGCTTCGAGGAACAGCCCGGCCAGCGACTGGCTCATGCCGGCCTTGGCCAGGTCAGTGACCTGGGCACGACGACCGCCGGCGGAATCGGAGCGACCGCCGGGCATTTGCAGCGCGTGGGTCACGTCGAAGAACACCGGGTACTCGAACTGCTTCATGATGCCGAAGCCGAGCATGTCGACCACGAGATTGTTGTAACCGAAGCTCGAACCACGCTCGCAGAGAATCAACTGATCGTTACCGGCTTCCACGCATTTGTTCAGGATGTGTTTCATTTCCTGGGGCGCGAGGAACTGGGCTTTCTTGATGTTGATCACCGCGCCGGTCTTGGCCATCGCGACCACGAGGTCGGTCTGGCGCGACAGGAAGGCCGGCAACTGGATGATGTCGCAGACTTCAGCGACGACCGCAGCCTGATCAGGCTCGTGGACGTCGGTGATGATCGGTACGCCAAAGGCTTGCTTGATGTCCTGGAAAATCCGCATGCCCTCTTCCAGGCCAGGGCCACGGTAAGAGGTCACAGAAGAACGGTTCGCCTTGTCGAAACTGGCCTTGAACACGTAAGGGATACCGAGCTTTTCGGTGACCTTTACGTACTCTTCACAGACCTGCATCGCCATGTCACGGCTTTCCAGCACGTTCATGCCACCGAACAGCACCATTGGCTTGTCGTTGGCAATCTCGATATTGCCTACTCGGATAATCTTCTGCGCCATCAGGTTTACGCCTTCTTCTGGTGTTGAGCCAAAGCGGCTTTAACGAAACCGCTGAACAACGGGTGACCGTCGCGTGGCGTCGAGGTGAACTCTGGGTGGAACTGGCAAGCGACGAACCATGGGTGATCCGGTGCTTCAACCACTTCAACCAGCGCGCCATCACCGGAACGACCGGAGATTTTCAGGCCGGCCTCGATGATTTGCGGCAGCAGGTTGTTGTTCACTTCGTAGCGATGACGGTGACGCTCGACGATCACATCCTTGGCGTAGCAATCGTGCACCAGGGAACCTGGCTCAAGCAGGCAGTCCTGAGCGCCAAGGCGCATGGTGCCGCCCAGATCGGACGATTCGGTACGGGTTTCGACGGCGCCGGTGGCATCTTCCCACTCGGTGATCAGACCTACCACCGGGTGACCGCTGGTGCGATCGAACTCAGTGGAGTTGGCATCTTTCCAGCCCATGACGTTACGAGCGAACTCGATAACGGCCACTTGCATGCCCAGGCAGATGCCCAGGTATGGAACCTTGTTTTCGCGAGCGTATTGAACGGCAGTGATCTTGCCTTCAACACCACGCAGACCGAAGCCGCCCGGTACCAGAATCGCGTCGACGCCTTCCAGCAGAGCAGTGCCCTGGTTTTCGATGTCTTCGGAATCGATGTAGCGCAGATTGACCTTGGTGCGGTTGCTGATACCGGCGTGACTCATCGCTTCAATCAGCGACTTGTAGGCGTCCAGCAGTTCCATGTATTTGCCGACCATGGCGATGGTGACTTCGTGCTCCGGGTTCAGCTTGGCGTCAACCACCGCTTCCCACTCGGACAGATCGGCGCTGTCGCATTGCAGGCCGAAACGCTCGACGACGAAGTCATCCAGGCCCTGGGAGTGCAGAATGCCCGGGATCTTGTAGATGGTGTCGGCGTCTTCCAGTGCAATCACCGCACGTTCTTCAACGTTGGTGAACTGCGCGATCTTGCGACGCGAAGAAATGTCGATCGGGTGATCGGAGCGGCACACCAGCACGTCAGGCTGCAGGCCGATGGAACGCAGTTCCTTGACCGAGTGCTGGGTTGGCTTGGTTTTGGTTTCGCCGGCAGTGGCGATGTACGGCACCAGTGTCAGGTGCATCAGCATCGCGCGCTTGGCGCCGACTTCGAAACGCAATTGACGGATCGCCTCGAGGAACGGTTGCGACTCGATGTCACCCACGGTGCCACCGATCTCGACCATGGCCACGTCGGCATCGCCGGCGCCCTTGATGATCCGGCGCTTGATTTCGTCGGTGATGTGCGGGATCACCTGAATGGTTGCGCCCAGGTAATCACCACGGCGCTCTTTGCGCAGGACGTGTTCGTAGACACGGCCAGTGGTGAAGTTGTTGTTCTGGGTCATGGTCGTGCGGATGAACCGCTCGTAGTGGCCCAGGTCCAGGTCGGTCTCGGCGCCGTCATGGGTGACGAACACTTCACCGTGCTGGAACGGGCTCATGGTGCCCGGGTCAACGTTGATGTACGGGTCCAGCTTCAGCATGGTGACCTTAAGTCCCCGCGCCTCCAGGATGGCCGCCAATGAAGCCGAGGCAATGCCTTTCCCCAATGAAGAAACAACACCGCCCGTGACGAATATGTAGCGCGTCATGAAAAACCCTAGAAGTCTGCGTTAAAGCGGTCCGAGCCGCCGGGGAAAGCGAAGGAAGGCCGAAGCCCCCGATCACCTGCATTAATCACAGTGCACCTTTCAAAAAAACCGCCGCGTTGGGACAGACCGGAAGATGAAACACCGGTAGGTTGCTCGCTACACATTTTTTGGAATCGCCCAGCAAAGACTGCTTGGTAATCGGCAACTGCTGCGATTCAGGCGAATCCACAGAAGTTGTATCAAGAAGGGAGCGTAGTCTACCGGAAAGCCCCTTTCAGCTCAAACCTTGATCTTCGATCGACGGCTGCCAATGCAAATACCAGCCACTGCGCTCACTGCCATTTAGCCCCCGCAGGTTCGCCACCGCCAGCAATTGCTCGTCCCTGTAGACCAGCGGCAATCTGCCACGGACGAAGCCCGGCACGCCGCTTTCGTTGAGCAAACGCTTCAAGTCACGGTGACCGCGATCGGGCAAATTCATGACTTCGCCGCCCTCACGATAGCGGATCTGCAACGGGCCATCGGGGATCTGACCGGTGAGCGTGAGCACACCATTATCCGGCAACGTCAGCAATACCGAGGGGTCAGCCCAGGACACCGGGGATGGCGGAGTGCGCAACCATCCACCCGACAACCACCAGAGACGCCCACCAGCGCGATGCAGTTCGCCCCCCGCCAATCGCCAGACCGGACGAGCATCGACAGTCGCATCGCGCAAATCCTGCCAACCCGACCAATGGTCACTGTCCGGCAAAGATGTCAGCGGTTTGAGCCAATGACTCAGCGCATTGCGCTGGCGTGCATCAGAGAGATTTTCCAGGGGCGCCAACTCCAGCGACGGCAACCCCAGCCAATCGAAATCACTGACGGTACCGGCCTGGGCCAGATCAATTTGCGCCAGGTCGTCGAGCAACCCCTGCGCTTCACTCAGATGCGCAGCGCTGCGAGCCATGGTCGCCACAGCTTGCGGCCAGCGCGCGGTCAACACGGGGAACACCTGATGACGCAGGTAATTGCGCGAGAACTGTCGGTCCTGATTCGACGGATCTTCGATCCAGCTCAACTGATGCTCAGTGGCGTAGGCCTCAAGCTCGGCGCGTGTGACATCCAGCAACGGTCGCAACAGATGCCCCCGCCCCAGAGGACGCTCGCTCGGCATTCCCGACAAGCCTCTCACCCCTGCCCCGCGCATCAGCCGAAACAACAGGGTTTCCGCTTGATCGTCACGGTGCTGCCCAGTGAGCAGCACTTCACCGGCGTGAGTCGCCGCGATGAAGGCGCCATAACGCGCATCCCGCGCCGCACGCTCAAGACTCGCGCCGCGCTCAACCTGAACACGCACAACCTCCAACGGCACACCCAACGCATCACAGACCGACTGACAATGCTCCGGCCACGCATCAGCCGCAGCCTGCAGGCCGTGGTGGACATGAATGGCGGTCAACGCCGGCAAGGATTCGGTTTTTGCGAAATGTGCAAGAAGGTGCAGCAGGACGGTGGAGTCGAGACCACCGGAGAAGGCGATGCGCCAGGTTGTGGCGTTGCGCCAAGGCGCAAGCGCCTTGAAAAGCCTGGTTTGCAGATCATTGCCACTGTTTGAATGGGCAATCATTTAAAACACCTCTGCCAACAAGAATGCCAAGACCGCAGCCTGCGGCAGCTCCTACAGGTGATAAATGTAGGCGCTGCCGAAGGCTGCGATCTTTTGATTGGCAACCCAGGGCAAAAGTCAGCCGCAGATCAGAGACCGTAGCTCATCAGACGCTCGTAACGACGGGCCAGCAGCGCGTCGTTGTCGAACTTCTTCAGCATCGCCAGTTGCGAGCTCAGCTCGGCGCGGATCGAGGCAGCGGCAGCGGCCGGATCACGATGAGCGCCACCCAACGGCTCGCCGATCACTTTATCGACAATGCCCAGGCCCTTCAGACGCTCGGCAGTGATGCCCATCGCTTCAGCGGCATCCGGAGCTTTCTCGGAAGTTTTCCACAGAATCGAGGCGCAACCTTCCGGCGAAATCACCGCGTAGGTCGAATATTGCAACATGTTCAGCTGATCGCAAACGCCGATTGCCAGCGCACCACCGGAACCACCCTCACCGATCACGGTGGCGATGATTGGGGTTTTCAGGCGAGCCATGACGCGCAGGTTCCAGGCAATCGCTTCGCTCTGGTTGCGCTCTTCGGCGTCGATGCCAGGGTAAGCGCCCGGGGTGTCGATGAAGGTCAGGATCGGCATTTTGAAACGCTCGGCCATTTCCATCAGGCGACACGCCTTGCGGTAGCCCTCAGGACGCGGCATGCCGAAGTTGCGGCGAACCTTCTCGCGCACTTCACGGCCTTTCTGGTGACCGATAACCATCACCGGCTTATCGTCCAGACGGGCAACACCGCCAACGATGGCAGCGTCGTCGGAGAAGTGACGGTCGCCGTGCAGCTCATCGAACTCGGTAAAGATGTGTTCGATGTAGTCCAGGGTGTACGGACGTTTCGGGTGACGCGCCAGACGCGCGATCTGCCAGCTGGTCAGCTTGCCGAAGATGTCTTCGGTCAGCGTGCTGCTCTTGTCCTGTAGGCGGGAGATCTCATCGCCGATATTCAGCGAATTGTCATTACCGACCAAGCGCAACTCTTCGATCTTGGCTTGCAGGTCGGCGATCGGCTGTTCGAAATCTAGAAAATTCGGGTTCATAGGCGTCCGTCTAGGGTCGCGTCCAAGAGAGCTTGGGCCGGCCGGTTGTCTATTCGCGCCCTACCTTAAGGGACAGGCGCGTTCAGGTCGAGATTAAAAATTCGGGTCGGGATCAGGCGCGTTCCCATGGTAAGGAATGGCGCCTGACCGTCAACGGTATTGGAGGAAGACGTTGTCTCGCCCGAACTGGTCACGCAGAGCTTGAATCAAGGCATCCGCCGGGTCGATCCGCCAGGTCTCGCCAAACTGCAACAAGGCCTTCGCATCGGGGCTGGTGTAGTCCATGGTGATCGGGCACGCACCGCGATGACGCTTCAACAACTCACCCAACCAGCGTAGCTGATCGCCCTTGAGGTCCTTGGCATGCAACTTCAGGCGCAGGCTTTCGGCCAGGTTGGTGCGCGCATCTTCCATGCTCATCACCCGCTTGACCCGCAACCGCAGGCCACCGGAGAAGTCGTCGTTGCTGACTTCGCCTTCGACCACCACCATCGCATCGGTCTGCAACAGCGACTGCGCGGAATGGAACGCATCGGCGAACAACGAGGCTTCGATCCGCCCGGAGCGGTCGTCGAGAGTGATGAAGCCCATCTTGTCGCCCTTTTTGTTCTTCATCACTCGCAGGGCGATGATCATGCCCGCGACCGTCTGAGTATCGCGAGCCGGCTTCAGGTCGATGATGCGCTGACGGGCGAAGCGACGGATCTCGCCTTCGTATTCGTCGATCGGGTGGCCGGTGAGGTACAGGCCCAAGGTGTCTTTCTCGCCTTTCAGACGTTCCTTGAGGGTCAGCTCCTTGGCCTTGCGGTGATTGGCGTAGACGTCGGCGTCTTCTTCCACGAACAGACCGCCAAACAGATCGGCATGCCCACTGTCGTGGGTACGAGCGGTTTGTTCGGCCGCCTTGATCGCCTCTTCCATGGCCGTCAACAACACCGCGCGGTTGCGGTCGATGTTGGCCTGATAGGCTTTCTGCTCATCGTGGAAATACGGGCCAAGGCGGTCCAGGGCACCACTGCGGATCAAGCCGTCGAGGGTGCGTTTGTTGATACGCTTGAGGTCGACCCGCGCGCAAAAATCGAACAGGTCCTTGAACGGCCCGTCTTGCCGCGCCTCGGTAATCGCTTCGACCGGGCCTTCGCCCACGCCCTTGATCGCGCCCAGGCCGTAAATGATGCGGCCTTCGTCGTTCACCGTGAACTTGAACTCCGAGGTGTTCACGTCCGGCGCGTCGAGGCGCAGCTTCATGGTCCGCACTTCTTCGATCAAGGTCACGACCTTGTCGGTGTTGTGCATATCCGCCGACAGTACCGCGGCCATGAACGGCGCCGGATAGTGGGCTTTCAGCCACGCGGTCTGGTACGACACCAGGCCGTAGGCAGCGGAGTGGGATTTGTTGAAACCGTAACCGGCGAATTTTTCTACCAGGTCGAAAATGTTACCGGCAAGGTCGGCGTCGATATTATTGGTGGCGCAACCTTCAATGAAACCGCCGCGCTGCTTGGCCATTTCTTCGGGTTTTTTCTTACCCATGGCTCGACGCAGCATGTCCGCGCCGCCGAGGGTGTAACCGGCCATGACCTGGGCAATCTGCATCACCTGTTCCTGATACAGGATGATGCCGTAAGTCGGCGCCAATACCGGCTTGAGGCCGTCGTACTGGTAGTCCGAGTGCGGGTACGCGAGTTCGGCGCGACCGTGCTTACGGTTGATGAAGTCGTCCACCATGCCCGATTGCAGCGGGCCCGGACGGAACAGGGCCACCAGTGCGATCAAGTCTTCCAGGCAGTCGGGCTTGAGCTTTTTGATCAGCTCTTTCATGCCACGCGACTCGAGCTGGAACACCGCGGTGGTTTCGGCTTTTTGCAGCAGTGTGTAAGTCGGTTTGTCGTCCAGCGGGATGAACGCGATGTCCAGCGGCGGTTCGTTGACCTTGGCGCGGTCGCGGTTGATGGTTTTCAGTGCCCAGTCGATGATCGTCAGGGTCCGAAGCCCCAGGAAGTCGAACTTCACCAGACCGGCAGCCTCAACGTCATCCTTGTCGAACTGGGTTACCAGACCGTCGCCCGCTTCGTCGCAATAGATCGGCGAGAAGTCGGTCAGCTTGGTCGGCGCGATGACCACACCACCGGCGTGTTTACCGACGTTACGCACAACGCCTTCGAGCTTGCGCGCCATTTCCCAGATTTCCGCGGCTTCTTCATCGACCTTGATGAAGTCGCGCAGGATTTCTTCCTGTTCGTAGGCTTTTTCCAGGGTCATGCCGACTTCGAACGGAATCATCTTCGACAGACGATCCGCCAGGCCGTAGGACTTGCCCTGCACCCGCGCCACGTCACGGACCACAGCCTTGGCTGCCATGGAACCGAAGGTGATGATCTGGCTCACCGCGTTACGGCCGTATTTCTCGGCCACGTAATCGATCACGCGGTCGCGACCGTCCATGCAGAAGTCGACGTCGAAGTCGGGCATGGAAACCCGTTCCGGGTTAAGGAAACGTTCGAACAGCAGGTCATATTCCAGCGGGTCAAGGTCAGTGATCTTCTGCACATAGGCCACCAGCGACCCGGCACCCGACCCACGGCCAGGCCCCACCGGTACGCCGTTGTTCTTGGCCCACTGGATAAAGTCCATCACGATCAGGAAGTAACCGGGGAAGCCCATCTGGATGATGATATCCAGCTCGAAATTCAGCCGGTCGACATAGACCTGACGCTTGGCTTCGTAGTCTTCGGTGGTGTCTTTGGGCAGCAGAACCGCGAGGCGCTCTTCCAGACCGTCGAAGGAAACCTTGCGGAAATACTCGTCGATGGTCATGCCATCGGGAATCGGGAAGTTGGGCAGGAAGTGCTTGCCCAGCTTCACTTCGATGTTGCAGCGCTTGGCGATCTCGACCGTGTTTTCCAGCGCCTCAGGCAGATCGCTGAACAGCTCGGCCATCTCCTCGGCGCTTTTGAGGTATTGCTGATCGCTGTAATTCTTCGAACGCCGCGGATCGTCGAGGGCGCGGCCTTCACCGATGCAAACGCGAGTTTCGTGGGCTTCGAAGTCTTCCTGCTTGATGAAGCGCACGTCGTTGGTCGCCACCAGCGGCGCGCCGATTTTCTCGGCCAGGGCCACTGCGCCGTGCAGCTGCTCTTCGTCGTTGGGGCGATTGGTGCGCTGGATTTCCAGGTAGAAACGATCCGGGAACACCGCCATCCACTCGCGAGCCAGGGTTTCGGCTTCGTCCGGGTTGCCGCCGAGCATCGCCAGACCGATTTCGCCCTCTTTCGCCGCCGACAGCATGATCAAGCCTTCGCTGGCTTCGGCCACCCACTCGCGCTCGATGATGATCGAACCATTGCGCTGGCCGTCGATGAAACCGCGGGAGATCAGTTCGGTGAGGTTGCGATAACCCGTGGCGTTCATCGCCAGCAGGCTGATCCGGCTCAAGGGGTTGTCCGGATCCTTGTTCGACAGCCACAGGTCGGCGCCACAGATCGGCTTGATCCCGGCGCCCATGGCGGCTTTATAGAATTTGACCAGGGAACACATGTTGTTCTGGTCAGTGACCGCCACGGCAGGCATGTTCATGCCGACCAGGGTCTTGACCAGCGGTTTGATCCGCACCAGACCGTCGACCAGGGAATATTCAGTGTGCAGGCGTAGATGAACGAATGAAGCCGGCATAGTGATCCTGTCTAGAAACTAGAAACGTGAAGACAACAAGGCCCGGATTGTACCGGGCCTTGAGTAAAACATCAGCCTGCGACTAACCCTCGATCAGGTTTTCCCGCGCTTCATACGCCAGGCGTACCGGGGCGAACGAGCGGCGGTGAATCGGTGTCGGCCCCAGACGCGTCAGCGCCTCCAGATGAACGGGCGTCGGGTAGCCTTTGTGGCCACCGATACCGTAACCGGGATAAATCAGTTCGAACGCCGCCATTTCACGGTCACGGCTGACCTTGGCCAGAATTGACGCCGCCGCAATGGCCGGGACCTTGCCATCACCCTGAATCACCGCTTCGGCGCGCATCGAAAGTTTCGGGCACCGATTGCCATCAATCATCGCCAGTTTCGGCTGAATGTGTAGCCCTTCGACCGCACGCTGCATAGCCAGCATGGTGGCATGGAGAATGTTCAACTCGTCGATTTCTTCGACTTCGGCACGAGCGATGCACCAGCTCAGGGCTTTTTCGCAGATTTCATCGTAAAGCGCTTCGCGACGGGCTTCGGTGAGCTTCTTCGAATCGTTGAGGCCAAGGATCGGCCGGCTCGGGTCGAGGATCACCGCCGCCGTCACTACGGCACCGCACAGCGGGCCGCGACCGACTTCATCGACACCCGCCACCAGATCTTCAACTTCATCGACCAGCATAAAATCCAGGCCCAGCTGCTTGCTTGCTTTGCTCATTATGCTCTGCCAATCAGGTTCAGTACCGCGTCCGCTGCCTGATTGGAGGCGTCCAGTCGCAGGGTTCGGTGGATTTCGTCAAAGCCTCGGGTCTGCTCCTCGCCACCTTCGATCAGCGGCGACAGAGTCTGGGCCAGGGCTTCGACTGTCGCATCGTCCTGCAACAACTCTGGCACCAGCAGGCGCTGGGCCAGCAAATTCGGCAACGAGACGTAGGGACTCTTCACCATCCGTTTGAGAATCCAGAACGTCAGCGGTGCCAGGCGATAAGCGACCACCATCGGCCGCTTGTACAGCAATGCTTCCAGGGTGGCGGTGCCCGAAGCGATCAACACCGCGTCGCACGCCGCCAGCGCCAGATGGGATTTGCCGTCGAGCAAGGTCAGCGGCAAATCGCGACCGGCCAGCAGTTCTTCAAGCTGGGCCCGGCGTTCCGCGCTGGCGCACGGCATGACGAACCGCACGCCCGGACGCATGGCTCGCAGGCGCTGGGCGGTGTCGAGGAACAACGCACCGAGGCGCCCGACTTCACCGCCGCGGCTGCCCGGCATCAGGGCGACCAGCGGCCCGTCCGGCAAACCGAGTTCGGCTCGCGCAGCGGCGCGATCGGCCTCAAGCGGGATCGCATCGGCCAGGGAATGCCCGACAAACCGTACCGGCACGCCCTTCTCTTCATAAAATTTAGCTTCGAACGGGAACAGCGTCAGCATCAGGTCGCAACCTTCGCGAATCTTCAGCACCCGCTTCTGTCGCCAGGCCCAGACCGACGGGCTGACGTAATGCACGGTCTTGATCCCGGCCTGACGCAGCTTGAGTTCGATATTGAGGTTGAAGTCCGGGGCATCGATACCGATGAACACGTCCGGCTTTGCGGCGATCAGATCGGCAACCAGCTTCTTGCGACGGGCCAACAGCTCGCGCAATCGGCCCAGCACTTCCACCAGCCCCATGACAGAAAGGCGTTCCATCGGGAAATAAGAAGTCAGGCCTTCGGCCTGCATCAGCGGACCGCCGACACCAATGAATTCGACCGCCGGATGCTGTGCCTTGAGCGCACGCATGAGACCCGCGCCCAGAATGTCACCGGAAGCCTCACCCGCCACCAGCGCAATACGCAGATTGGCCATGATTAGCGGGTGATGCCGCGGGTCGAAGACTGGATGGAATCACGGAACACCGCGACTTCCGGGAATTGCAGCGAGGGTTCGGCCAGCTCGGCGAGCGCTTGCTCGACTGTCAGGCCCTGGCGGTAAACCACCTTGTAGGCACGACGCAACGCGTGGATCGCCTCTTCGCTGAAACCGCGACGGCGCATGCCTTCGAAGTTCATGCTGCGAGCTTCGGCGGGGTTGCCGAATACCGTGACGTACGCTGGAACGTCTTTGCCAATGGCAGTGCCCATGCCGGAAAAGCTGTGGGCGCCAATGTGGCAATACTGGTGAACCAGGGTGAAGCCGGACAGGATCGCCCAGTCATCAACGTGCACATGCCCCGCCAACGCGGTGTTGTTGACCAGAATGCAATGATTGCCGATAACGCTGTCGTGACCGATGTGGGCATAGGCCATGATCAGGTTGTGATCGCCCAGGGTCGTTTCCGAACGGTCCTGAATGGTCCCGCGGTGAATCGTCACACCTTCACGGATGACGTTGTGGTCACCGATGACCAGACGGGTTTCCTCGCCCTTGTATTTCAGATCGGGCGTGTCCTCACCTACCGAAGAAAACTGGTAGATGCGGTTGTGCTTACCGATTCGGGTCGGGCCCTTGAGAATCACATGCGGCCCAATCACTGTCCCCTCGCCGATTTCCACACCTGCGCCGACAATCGACCAAGGGCCGACTTCGACGTCGTCGGCCAGGATGGCCGTCGGATCGATGATTGCGCGAGGGTCAATCAAACTCATAGTTTGCGTTCCGCACAGATGATTTCAGCGGAGCAGACTGGCTTGCCATCGACCGAAGCCTGGCATTCGAACTTCCAGATCTGACGCTTGCAGCTGATGAACTTGGCTTCAAGGATCAGCTGATCGCCCGGCAGCACAGGCTGACGGAAGCGCAGTTTGTCGGAGCCGACGAAGTAGTAAAGGGTGCCATCGGCCGGTTTCACGTCGAGCATTTTGAAACCAAGGATCCCGGCAGCCTGAGCCATCGCTTCGATGATCAGTACGCCCGGCATGATTGGATGCGCAGGGAAGTGACCATTGAAGAACGGTTCGTTGATGCTGACATTCTTGTAGGCGCGAATGCGCTTGCCTTCCACATCCAGATCCACGACCCGGTCCACCAGCAGGAACGGGTAACGGTGAGGCAGGTATTCGCGAATCTCGTTGATGTCCATCATTTCGGGGGGAAGCCTATGTAAAGATTGGGAGCGCGCGACTGACGCGCACTCCTCTAGCAAATCAAGGGAGGCAGTCTAGCGGCTGTGCACACTTGATATGGAAATGGTATCAGCCATCTGATGAAGCATTACCGTCAGGGGTCACGTCCCCTACACGCTTTTCCAGCTGTCGCAGACGACGCGCGATGTCATCGAGCTGACGGATACGTGCCGCGCTTTTGCGCCATTCGGCTGCCGGTTGCATCGCCGTACCGGAAGAATAGGAACCCGGCTCGGTAATCGAGTGAGTCACCATGGTCATCCCGGTCAGGAAAACGTTGTCGCAAATGTCGATATGCCCCACCAGCCCTACGCCACCGGCGAGCATGCAATGCTTGCCGATTTTGGTGCTGCCGGAAATTCCCACGCACGCGGCCATGGCCGTGTGGTCACCAACCTGGACGTTGTGGGCAATCTGAATCTGGTTGTCGAGCTTCACACCATTACCAATGACGGTATCGGCCAGCGCGCCACGATCGATAGCGGTATTTACGCCTATTTCCACGTCGTCTCCGATCGAGACGCCGCCGATCTGGGCAATTTTCTGCCAGACACCTTTCTCGTTGGCAAAACCGAAGCCTTCACCACCGAGCACGGCACCGGATTGAATCACCACCCGTTTGCCGATGCGCACGTCGTGATACAGCGTGACCCGCGGGGCCAACCAGCCGCCCTCGCCAATTTCGCAGCGTGCACCGATGAAGCAATGCGCACCAACGGTCACACCGGCGCCAATACGCGCTGCACTTTCGATGACCGCAAAGGCACCGATGCTCGCCGCCGGATCGACCACCGCATCCGCTGCCACTACCGCTGTCGGATGAATACCGGCCGGCGCCTTGGGCTTGGGATCGAACAGATGGGAAATGCGCGCATAAGCCACATACGGATCAGCCACCACCAGCGCATCACCGGCAAAACCTTCAGCGTCAGCGGCCTTCAGCAGCACGGCTGCGGCCTGACTGTCAGCCAGGTATTTACGGTATTGAGGATTTGCCAGAAAGCTCAACTGAGCTGGGCCAGCCTCTTGCAAAGTGGCCAGCCCAGTAATTTCTTTCTCCGGGTCGCCACGTAAGGTGGCGCCGAGGAACTCGGCCARCTGGCCGAGCTTTATAGTCGCTGTCATGGGTTACTTCAGCTGATTCATGCGCTCGATAACCTGGCGAGTGATGTCGTACTGAGGCTTGACATCAATCACTGCGCCACGCTCGAAGACCAGGTCATAAGCACCTTTCTTGATGACTTCTTCCACAGCGCTGTCCAGTTTCGGCTTGAGCTGCTTGAGCATTTCACGGTCGGCAACGGCTTTGGCTTCGTTCAGCTCCTTGGACTGGAACTGGAAATCACGGGCCTTTTGCTTGAACTCGAGCTCCAGACGTTCACGCTCGCCTTGCTGCATCTTGTCGCCACCGGCCATCAAACGGTCCTGGATACCCTTGGCGCTGCTTTCCAGGCTCTTGAGCTTGGTCAGTTGCGGGCCGAATTTTTTCTCGGCATCCACGGCGTATTTCTTCGCCGCATCGGATTCCAGCAATGCCATCTGATAGTTCAGAACGGCGATTTTCATGTCGGCAAAAGCCGGACCTGCAACCAGCACGGTCGCCAGGAGAACCAATTGAGTCAACTTACGCACGATGCACTCCTACAAAATCCATTGTCATTATCTTGGGTCAGACGCTTAGAACGTCTGGCCGAGGGAGAATTGGAACACTTGAGTCTCAGCGTTATCCGGTTTCTTGACCGGCATGGCCAATGCAAAGCTCAAAGGACCCAGCGCAGTGACCCAGGTCACGCCGACACCGACGGAACTGGCCATGTTGCTCAGACTGATGTCGTTGCACTGTGTCGAAGCACTCGAACTGGTATTGGCATTCGTCGTCTTGTCGCATTTGGAGTCGAATACGTTACCGACGTCCCAGAATACCGAAGTACGCAGGGAACGTTGATCCTTGACGAATGGCAGCGGGAACAGAACTTCGACACCGCCCTGGATCAACACGTTACCACCGAATGGCAGCGGGTCCTGATCCGGGTCAGCCAGTGTGCCCGTGTTACCCGTCACTGCCGCGCCGCGGCTAGGGGTACTACGCGGCCCCAAAGTACTGTCCTTGAAGCCACGAACCGAGTTGAAACCACCTGCGTAATAGTTTTCATAGAACGGCAAGCCATCGGTCGAACCGTAACCGTCGCCATAGCCCAGCTCGGTGTGCAGGCGCATGGTGTAGTTTTCGGTCAATGGCTGGAACAGCTGGCCACGATAGTCAAGTTTGAAGAACGACAGGTCGCTGCCAGGCGTCGTGGTTTCCAGGGTCAGACTCTGGGAATGACCACGGGTCGCCAGTACGCCCTTGTTCAGGGTGGACTCGGACCAACCGGCCGAGGCCTTGAAGTTCAGGTAGCTGTCGCCTTCCTTGTTAACGAAGTCAAAGATCTCGTCAACGGTGTACTGGCCAGTCTTGATCTTGTCTTGCTGTGCAGACAGACCGAAGGTCAGACGCGAAGTCTCGCTGATCGGGTAACCGACGCTCACGCCCGCACCCAGGCTGTCTACGGCATAGCTGGCTACATCGACGTCGAGGTCTTTGTAGTCGGTCGTACGATAGAAAGCGTTGTAACCCAGGCTCACACCGTCAGCTGTCCAGTAGGGGTCGACATAACCGAAGTTGTAACGGCTTTGATACTGACTGCGAGTCAAGCCAATGCTGACCTTGTTACCGGTACCCAGGAAGTTGTTCTGAGTGATCGAACCACCAAGGATCAGACCGGCGCTCTGGGCGAAACCGACGCTGGCGGTAATCGAACCGGAAGCCTGCTCTTCAACGCTGTAGTTCACGTCAACCTGATCATCGACACCCGGCACGGCCGGCGTTTCGACGTTGACTTCCTTGAAGAAGCCCAGACGTTCCAGGCGGGTCTTGGATTGGTCGATCAGGTAGGTCGAAGCCCAGCCGCCTTCCATCTGACGCATTTCACGACGCAGCACTTCGTCTTCGGACTTGGTGTTGCCACGGAAGTTGATGCGGTTCACGTAAGCACGCTTGCCCGGATCGACAGCGAACGTGATATCGACCGTGTGGTCTTCATCGTGAGGCTGAGGCACGCCGTTGACGTTAGCGAAGGTGTAACCCTCGTTACCCAGGCGGCGGGTGATCAGTTCGGAGGTGGTGGTCATCAGCTTGCGCGAGAACACCTGGCCTTTCTGAACCAGCAGCAGGGACTTGACCTGGTCTTCAGGCACTTTCAGGTCGCCACTGAGTTTCACGTCACGAACGGTGTACTTCTCGCCTTCGTTGACGTTGACGGTGATATAGACGTGTTTCTTGTCCGGGGTGATCGACACCTGGGTCGAAGCGATATCCATATTGATATAGCCACGGTCCAGGTAATAGGAGCGCAGACGCTCCAGGTCACCGGAGAGCTTTTCACGGGCGTACTTGTCATCGTTCTTGAAGAACGACAGCCAGTTGCTGGTCTTGAGTTCGAACAGGTCGATCAGGTCTTCATCAGGAAAGACAGTGTTGCCAACCACGTTGATGTGCTGGATCGCCGCTACGGTGCCTTCGTTGATGTTGACCTTCAGGGCAACGCGGTTACGCGGCTGCGGCACCACTTCGGTGTCGACGGTAGCCGAGTAGCGGCCCTGAGCGACGTATTGACGCTGCAGTTCGTTACGCACACCTTCGAGGGTCGCGCGCTGGAAGATCTCGCCTTCGGCCAGACCGGACTGTTTGAGGCCCTTCATCAGGTCTTCAGTGGAGATCGCCTTGTTGCCTTCGATCTCGATACTGGCGACCGACGGACGCTCGACTACAGTGATGACTAGGACGTTGCCTTCACGGCCCAGCTGGATATCTTGAAAGAACCCGGTTTTGAACAGCGCACGAGTGGATTCCACCAGGCGACGATCATCCGCCTGCTCGCCGACGTTCAACGGCAAGGCACCAAAGACGCTACCCGCGGAGACCCGCTGGAGGCCATTGACGCGAATATCAGAGATAGTGAAGGACTCGGCGTGAACTTCGGCGATCATCAATACGGTGAGAACCGCAGTTAGCAGCAGACGTTTCATGAAGTCCTTTCTTATTCCAACTGGCAATAAAAACTGCCGCAAAATGCGGCAGATTCGCAATTCAGCGAAGCGTTACAGTCGACCCAGATCATTGACCAGAGCAAGCAACATCACCCCGACCACCAAACTGATACCGATCTGTATCCCCCAACCTTGCACCCGATCCGACAAGGGACGACCACGCGCCCACTCGATCAGACAAAACAACAAATGCCCCCCATCCAGTACAGGAATGGGCAGCAAATTCAGAACACCCAGGCTAATACTCAGATAAGCAAGGAAATTCAGGAAATCAGCGATGCCCGACTGGGCAGAAGCGCCCGCCACTTTAGCAATGGTTATCGGTCCACTCAAGTTTTTTACCGAGAGCTCGCCGAACAACATTTTCTTGAGCGAGTCGAGGGTCAGTACGCTCATGGTCCAGGTGCGTCGGGCACCCTCCCCAATCGCGGCCACCGGACCGAAACTGACTTCGCGAATCATCTCTGGTGGCCAATCGACCGCTTTCACCCCTGCGCCCAGATAGCCACTGGGTGCCTTGCTCTCGCCGCGCGCGGCCAGCGTCACAGGGACGTCGATTTGAGCACCGTCGCGCTCAACGCGCAGTATGATTTTGGTATCCGGATGCAAACGGACGATGTCGACTACTTGCTGCCAGTCATCCAGCGCCTTGCCATCAAGGGCCAACAGACGGTCACCGGCCTTCAGACCCGCAGCCTTTGCTGGCCCTTTCGGGTCAATTTCGGCCAGCACCGGCGGCAATGCCGGACGCCAGGGGCGAATCCCCAGCGAGTGAATAGGATCCGGCTCGTTAGCCCCCTTGAGCCACTTGTCCAGCACCAGCTCACGAGGCGAATCAACGGTGGAGCCCTGTTCGCGGACCAGCACTTGCAGGGAACCGCTCTCGCCCAGGCGGCGGACCAGTTGCAGGTTCACCGCAGCCCAGCCGGAAGTTAGCTCGCCATCGATGGCAATAATTTCCTGCCCCGGGCTCAAACCTGCCCTGGAGGCGATACTGCCGGATTCGACCGCGCCGATAACCGGGCGCACCTGCTCGCTGCCCAGCATCGCCAATGCCCAGAAAAACACCATCGCCAATAGAAAGTTGGCAATCGGACCGGCCGCCACGATGGCAATACGCTGACGGACGGACTTGCGATTGAAGGCGTGATCGAGCTGATCGGCCGGCACCTCACCTTCGCGCTCGTCGAGCATTTTCACGTAGCCACCCAGCGGGATGGCGGCAACCACGAATTCAGTGCCTTTACTGTCGTGCCAGCGCAGCAGCGGCATGCCGAAGCCCACGGAGAAACGCAGCACCTTGACCCCACAGCGACGTGCGACCCAGAAATGGCCGAATTCGTGGAAGGTGACCAGCACGCCCAGCGCTACCAGGGTGCCGACAATCATATAGAGCGCGCTCATCTACTTTCTCCGCAATCCTATCGGTGCTGCATGGGCCAACGTATTGCAGCACTTATCGGCCGTGACGACTCAACCATTGCCCGGCCAGTACCCGTGCTTTCGCATCGGCCGTAAACACTGCCTCGAGATCATCAACCGCAACTACAGGCTCGAGGTTCAACACTTCCTCGATAATACTCGCGATTTCCAGATAGCGAACCCGTCCGTCGAGAAAGGCCGCCACAGCCACTTCATTCGCGGCATTGAGCATGGCCGGTGCGCTGTTACCAGCCTCGGCGGCTTGACGCGCAAGGCGCAGGCAAGGGAAACGCTCTTCATCGGGTGCCTGGAAATCCAGGCGAGCGATGGCGAACAGGTCCAACGGCGCAACACCCGAATCGATCCGCTCCGGCCAGGCCAAGGCATTGGCAATCGGTGTGCGCATATCCGGATTACCCAACTGCGCCAGCACCGAACCATCGACATAGTCGACCAGCGAATGAATCACGCTTTGCGGGTGAATCACCACTTCGACCTGAGAGGGCGTAGCGTCGAACAGCCAGCAGGCCTCGATCAGCTCGAGCCCTTTGTTCATCATGCTGGCTGAATCCACCGAAATCTTGCGCCCCATGGACCAATTCGGGTGAGCACACGCTTGCTCGGGGGTAACATGCGCCAGTTCGGCCAGGGGCGTCTGCCGGAAAGGGCCACCAGAGGCTGTCAGTAAAATCCGACGTACACCGACCGCGCCCAAACCACGGGAGAAATCCTGCGGCATGCACTGGAAAATCGCGTTGTGTTCGCTGTCGATCGGCAGCAGTACCGAACCACTTTTACGCACGGCCTGCATGAACAGCGCACCGGACATCACCAGCGCTTCTTTATTGGCCAAAAGAATCTTTTTGCCGGCCTCGACCGCCGCCAGGGTCGGACGCAAACCCGCCGCCCCGACGATCGCCGCCATTACCGCATCGACTTCTGGATCCGAGGCGATCTGACACAAGCCCTCCTCTCCCACCAGAACACGGGTCGACAGGCCAGCCGCCTGCAATTCGTCCTGCAAGCCTCGGGCAGCGCCAGATTCCGGCACGACCGCGAAACGTGGCGCATGACGCACGCAAAGCGCCAGCAGCTCACTCAAACGAGTGAAACCGCTCAAGGCGAATACCTGATAGCGTTCGGGGTGACGGGCGATGACGTCCAGAGTGCTCAGACCAATCGAGCCGGTCGCCCCCAGCACGGTAATCTGTTGTGGGCGGCTCACGATGCCGCCATCCACAGCAGCACAGCGAACACCGGAATCGCCGCTGTCAGACTGTCGATGCGGTCCAGCACACCGCCGTGGCCCGGCAGCAGATTACTGCTGTCCTTGATCCCCGACTGGCGCTTGAACATACTTTCGGTGAGGTCGCCCACCACCGAAATGAACACGATGATCGCGGCACCGAACAGGCCCATCAGCATCTGAGCGAAACTCCAGTCCCGCGCAAAACCGACGATTGCCGTGATCACCAGGCTCAGCAGCAAGCCGCCGTACACGCCCTCCCAGCTCTTGCCAGGGCTGACCTGTGGTGCCAGCTTGCGCTTGCCGAAGGCTCGGCCGGAAAAGTACGCACCGATATCGGCGCCCCAGACCAGCACCATAACGGCCATGATCAGCCAGTTGCCCAAGGGCTCTTGCTTGATCAGGATCAGACCTTGCCAGGCCGGCAACAGAATCAACAAACCGATCGCCAGTTTGCAGGCAGCGCTGGCCCAGTGTTCGCTGGACCGTGGATAAGTCAGCACCAGATAGGTGGCCACGCCCCACCAGAGCACCGAGGCGCCCAGCACCCAAGGCGCGAGCCCCGGCAGGATGTGCATGACAAACAGCATCAGCGCGACCACAGCCGCAAAAGCAACACGGATCGCCTGGCCAGCAAAACCTGCCAGGCGTGCCCATTCCCATGCCCCCAGCGTCACCACCAGCCCGATAAACAGCGCAAAACCGGACCCTTCAAGCAGGAAAAACCCGCACAGGGCAATCGGCAGCAGAACCAATGCCGTGATGATTCGTTGTTTAAGCATTAAACCCGGGCTCCAGACTCGACCTGCTCGCTCGTTTTACCGAAGCGACGCTGGCGAGAAGCGAAATCGGCCAGCGCATTGCGCATGGCGTCGTGTTTGAAGTCCGGCCAGAACAGGTCGGAGAAGTACAACTCGGCGTAAGCCAGCTGCCACAGCAGGAAGTTGCTGATGCGATGCTCGCCACCGGTACGGATGCACAAGTCCGGCAACGGCAGATCGCCGGTCGCCAGACAGGTTTGCAACAGCTCGGGAGTGATGTCTTCAGGGCGCAGATGCCCGGCCTGAACTTCGCGCGCCAGACGTTGCGCAGCTTGCGCGATGTCCCACTGACCACCGTAGTTGGCGGCGATCTGCAGGATAAAACGATTGGCGCCGGCAGTCATCGCCTCGGCTTCACGCATGGCAGCTTGAAGCTCCGGATGAAAACGCGAACGGTCGCCGATGATGCGCAAACTGATGTTGTTGTCGTTCAGGCGCTTGGCCTCGCGACGCAGCGCCCTGAAGAACAGATCCATCAAGGCACTGACCTCATCGGCCGGACGTTGCCAGTTCTCACTGGAGAATGCAAACAGGGTCAATACCTCAACCCCGGACTCCGCACACACCTCGATGACCGCACGAACAGCATCCACACCCGCTTTATGCCCGGCAACACCCGGCATAAAGCGTTTTTTCGCCCAACGATTATTACCATCCATGATGATCGCGACATGGCGCGGCACCGCGGACGGCGCAGTCTGCTTGGTCTTGTCCATTTGAAACTCGACCCTTATACGGCCATCAGGTCTTTTTCTTTTTCCGCCAACTTAGCGTCGATTTCAGCCACGAATTTCTTGGTCAGATCGTCGATCTCGCCGGTGGCACGACGCTCTTCGTCTTCGCTGATTTCCTTTTCCTTGACCAGGTCCTTCAGCGAGCTGTTTGCATCGCGACGGATGTTGCGCACGGCAACACGAGCATCCTCAGCGACATCACGAGCCTGCTTGGTGAAGCCCCGGCGGGTTTCTTCAGTCAGGGCTGGCATGGAGATCAGCAGCAACTCACCCAGGTTGGTCGGGTTGAGATTCAGGCCAGCGCTACCGATAGCCTTGTCGACCGCGCCCAGCATGTTGCGCTCGAAGGCAACGACTTGCAGGGTACGGGCGTCTTTAACGGTGATGTTCGCCACTTGCTTGATCGGAGTGTCAGCGCCGTAGTACGGAACCATCACGCCTTCCAGAATGCTTGGGTGCGCCTGGCCGGTACGGATACGCCCGAAGTTGTGCGCCAGCGATTCCACGGATTTCTGCATGCGCTCTTTGGCGTCTTTCTTGATTTCGTTGATCATTGTTGAACTTCCTCGATCAGGGTTCCTTCAGCGCCGCCATGTACGATATTCAACAGGGCACCGGGTTTGTTCATATTAAACACGCGCAGCGGCATCTTGTGGTCGCGGCACAGGCAAATGGCCGTCAGATCCATCACACCCAGCTTGCGATCCAGCACTTCATCGTAGGTCAGATGATCGAACTTCTCGGCATGCGGGTCTTTGAACGGGTCAGCGGTGTAGACGCCATCAACCTTCGTTGCCTTGAGCACCACATCGGCATCGATTTCGATTGCACGCAGGCAGGCAGCCGAGTCCGTAGTGAAGAACGGGTTGCCGGTACCGGCCGCGAAAATCACGACTTCCTTGGAGTTCAGGTGGCGCATGGCTTTGCGGCGATCATAGTGATCGGTCACGCCAACCATGGAAATGGCCGACATCACGATGGCCGAGATATTGGCACGTTCCAACGCATCGCGCATCGCCAGGGCGTTCATCACAGTGGCCAGCATGCCCATGTGGTCGCCAGTGACCCGATCCATGCCGGCCGCGCTGAGCGCTGCACCGCGGAACAGGTTCCCCCCGCCGATCACCAGACCGACCTGAACACCGATGCCAACCAGTTGGCCAACTTCCAGTGCCATGCGATCCAGAACTTTCGGATCGATCCCGAACTCTTCCGAGCCCATCAGGGCCTCGCCGCTAAGCTTGAGTAGAATGCGTTTATAGCGAGCCTGATAACCACTGCCCTGCTGAGCCATTGCGAATCTCTCCTGCGGCGTATTTTAAAAATTCTTTGCGAGCTGTTTACAGCTGGCGTTCACTCTAGCTTGGCGCTGCTTCAGCGCCATCGGAACATGGCTTTGTAAGCCAGTTCCAAAAGGAAACCAAATAAAATTGGCAACCCCATCTGAAAAGAGGCTGCGCGCGTAAGCGGGCAGCCTCTTCAGGGCGACAGTTAAAAAACCGTCTTATTGCTTGCTGGCAGCCAGCTGAGCAGCAACTTCTTCTGCGAAGTTGTCTACTGGCTTCTCGATGCCTTCGCCTACTTTGAAGTAGGTGAAAGAAACGATTTCAGCACCGGCTTTCTTGGCCAGCTCGCCGACCTTGATTTCAGGGTTCTTGACGAACGCCTGCTCAACCAGGCTCGCTTCAGCCAGGAACTTGCTGATACGGCCTTTGACCATGTTTTCAACGATGTTTTCTGGCTTGCCGGCGATCTTGTCAGCGTTGAGGGTCAGGAACACGCCTTTCTCGCGCTCGATCGCTTCAGCGGAAACTTCCGATGGCAGCAGGAATTCAGGGTTGGTCGCCGCTACGTGCATAGCGATGTCTTTGGCCAACTCAACGTTGCCGCCCTTGAGAACAACCGCAACACCAATCTTGTTGCCGTGCAGGTAGCCACCAACAACATCGCCTTCAACGCGAGCCAGGCGACGAATGTTGACGTTTTCGCCAACCTTGCCAACCAGAACCAGACGATCAGCTTCACGCGCTTCGATCAGCGGAGCAGCATCGGTCAGTTTGTCAGCAAAAGCCTGTTCAACGCTTTTAGCAACGAATGCCTTAAAGTCGTCCTGCAGAGCCAGGAAGTCGGTCTGCGAGTTCACTTCCAGCAGGACGGCGGATTTACCGTCTTCCTTGAGAGCGATTGCGCCTTCAGCGGCAACGTTGCCGGCTTTCTTGGCAGCCTTGATGGCGCCCGAAGCGCGCATGTCATCAATGGCTTTTTCGATGTCGCCGCCAGCCTTGGTCAAGGCCTTTTTGCAGTCCATCATGCCTTCGCCGGTACGCTCGCGCAGTTCTTTGACCAACGCTGCAGTAATCTCTGCCATTTTCAAATTCCTCTTGGATAGGTTTTCAACCATTCCACCCGATCGAACGGGCGATCAATTCTTCCCGAACCACCCTTGTTAGCTGCCGCACGTTACAGATAAAGCAGTGGGCGCCGACAAATGGTTTTCGAGGTGGCAAAAAGGGGGCCAAGCCCCCTTTTTGCTTACTGAGTCAACGCCAGGGCGTCAATTACTCAGCTGCAGCCTGAGTTTCTTCAGCTACGAATTCTACAGTGCCGCCAGCAACATTGTTGCGACCACGGATAACTGCGTCAGCCATCGAACCCATGTACAGCTGGATAGCGCGGATTGCGTCATCGTTGCCTGGGATGATGTAGTCAACGCCTTCCGGGCTGCTGTTGGTATCGACTACGCCGATAACCGGGATGCCCAGTTTGTTGGCTTCGGTGATCGCGATGCGCTCGTGATCAACGTCGATAACGAACAGAGCGTCTGGCAGACCGCCCATGTCCTTGATACCACCCAGGGAACGATCCAGCTTCTCAAGATCGCGAGTGCGCATCAGCGCTTCTTTCTTGGTCAGCTTGGCGAAAGTACCGTCTTCGGCTTGCACTTCAAGGTCACGCAGACGCTTGATGGAAGCACGGATGGTTTTGAAGTTGGTCAGCATGCCGCCCAACCAGCGGTGATCGACGTACGGCGAACCGCAACGTGCTGCTTCTTCAGCAACGATCTTGCCAGCGGAACGCTTGGTGCCGACGAACAGAATCTTGTTTTTGCCCTGGGCCAGACGCTCTACGAAAGTCAGAGCTTCGTTGAACATTGGCAGGGTTTTTTCAAGGTTGATGATGTGAATCTTGTTACGCGCGCCGAAAATGTACTTACCCATTTTCGGATTCCAGTAACGGGTTTGGTGACCGAAGTGCACACCGGCCTTCAGCATATCGCGCATATTGACTTGGGACATGATAGTTCCTTAATAAGTCGGGTTTGGCCTCCACGTATCCCAATGACCAACCAGCAGCATCAGCTGAAGGCACCCAGGTCATCGTGTCGACACGTGTGTGGATTTAAGCTTCCAGGGCATCCCCGGAAAGCGGCGCATTTTATATCACAAGGCCGGAAAAAACGGAACCCGGATTCTGAAAACCTGGCGAATGCTTTTGATCCCACCCTTGGAATCCCCCAAGAATGCGCCATCCTATAGAGAGAAGCGATGCACAGAAGCTCAGATTTGCCCTGATCGTCTGGTAGAATCGCGTTTTTCAGGGCCGCGACAATCGTTCGCGCAGTGCCCATTTCGTTTTAGAAGGCGCCATTGAGCGCAGAGAGAGCCTGTATGACCGTCACCCTCAAAACCCCAGAGGACATCGCAAAAATGCGGATCGCCGGCAAATTGGCCGCCGATGTGCTGGAAATGATTGCCGATTATGTCAAGCCGGGCGTTACCACCGAAGAGCTGGACCGCATCTGCCACGACTACATCGTCAACGAGCAGAAAGCCATTCCTGCCCCGCTCAACTACAAGGGCTTTCCGAAGTCGATCTGCACCTCGATCAACCACGTGGTCTGCCACGGCATCCCGAACGAGAAGCCGTTGAAGGATGGCGACACGCTGAACATCGACGTCACAGTGATCAAGGACGGCTACCACGGCGACACCAGCCGCATGTTCCACGTTGGCACCGTGCCAGTCTGGGCCGAGCGTCTGTCCCAGGTGACGCAGGAATGCATGTACAAGGCCATCGAACTGGTCAAACCCGGCTGCCGCCTGGGCGATATCGGTGAAGTGATCCAGAAGCACGCGGAAAAGAACGGTTTCTCGGTGGTTCGCGAGTTCTGCGGCCACGGCATTGGCAAGGTGTTCCACGAAGAACCGCAGATCCTGCACTACGGCCGCGCCGGCACCGGCATGGAACTGAAAGCCGGCATGACCTTCACCATCGAGCCGATGATCAACCAGGGCAAGGCCGACACCAAGGTGCTGGGCGATGGCTGGACCGCGATCACCAAGGACCGCAAGTTGTCGGCGCAATGGGAACACACCCTGCTGGTGACCGATACCGGCTACGAGATCTTCACCCTGCGCAGCGACGATACCATCCCGCGCGTTTCGGCCTGATCCCGCCCGCTCCGTTCCCAGCCTTATAGAAAGGAAAGCCAATCGATGCCGCAGGTGGATCCCGAACTCTTCGACCGTGGCCAGTTCCAGGCTGAACTGGCCCTGAAGGCAAGCCCTATCGCTGCTTTCAAGAAGGCGATCCGTCAGGCCCGCGAAGTGCTCGACGAGCGGTTTCGCAGCGGCCGGGAGATTCGCCGGTTGATCGAGGATCGTGCCTGGTTCGTCGATAACATCCTGCAAAAGGCCTGGGAGCAATTCAACTGGAACTTCGAAGCCGACATCGCGCTGGTCGCGGTCGGCGGCTACGGTCGTGGCGAGTTGCACCCCTACTCCGACATCGACCTGCTGATCCTGCTGGACGGCGCCGACCACGAAATTTTCCGTGATTCGATCGAGCGTTTTCTGACGTTGCTGTGGGACATCGGCCTGGAAGTCGGCCAGAGCGTTCGCTCGGTGGACGAATGCGCCGAGGAAGCCCGCGCCGACCTGACGGTGATCACCAACCTGATGGAAAGCCGCACCATTGCCGGTCCCGAGCGCCTGCGCCAGCGCATGCTGGACGTGACCAGCACCGCGCACATGTGGCCCAGCAAGGAGTTCTTCCTGGCCAAGCGCGCCGAGCAGAAAGCCCGTCACCACAAATACAACGACACCGAGTACAACCTGGAACCCAACGTCAAGGGCTCGCCCGGTGGCCTGCGGGATATCCAGACGATTCTGTGGGTTGCCCGTCGTGAGTACGGCACCCTCAATCTGCGGGCCCTGGCCGGCGAAGGTTTCCTGGTGGAGAGCGAGAACGCCCTGCTGGCTTCGTCCCAGGAGTTTCTGTGGAAAGTGCGTTATGCGCTGCACATGCTCGCCGGCCGCGCCGAAGACCGCCTGCTGTTCGATCACCAGCGCACGATTGCCGGCCTGCTGGGTTTCGTCGGCAATGACGCCAAGCACGCCATCGAAAACTTCATGCAGCAGTACTACCGGGTAGTCATGAGTATTGCCCAGCTCAGCGACTTGATCATCCAGCACTTCGAAGAAGTGATCCTCGCCCCCGAAGACGAAGCACCACCGCAGCCAATCAACTCGCGATTCCAGCTGCACGACGGCTACATCGAGGCGCGCAACAACAATGTGTTCCGTCGCACGCCGTTCGCCATGCTCGAAATCTTCGTGCTGATGGCCCAGCAGCCGGAGATCAAAGGCGTACGCGCCGACACCATCCGCCTGTTGCGCGAGAACCGTCATTTGATCGACGACGACTTTCGCAACGATATTCGCAATACCAGCCTGTTCATCGAATTGTTCAAGTGCAAGATCGGCGTCCACCGCAACCTGCGGCGGATGAACCGTTACGGGATCCTTGGGCGTTATCTGCCGGAGTTCGGCTTTATTGTCGGGCAGATGCAGCACGACCTGTTTCACATCTATACGGTCGATGCGCACACCCTGAACCTGATCAAGCACCTGCGTAAGTTGCAGTACACCCAGGTGTCGGAAAAATTCCCGCTGGCCAGCAAACTCATGGCCAAACTGCCCAAGCCGGAGTTGATTTACCTGGCCGGCCTGTACCACGACATCGGCAAGGGCCGGCATGGCGACCACTCGGAAATCGGCGCAGTGGATGCCGAAGCCTTTTGCCAACGCCATCAGTTGCCGATCTGGGACAGCCGCCTGATCGTCTGGCTGGTGCAAAACCACCTGGTGATGTCGACCACCGCCCAGCGTAAGGATTTGTCCGACCCGCATGTGATCCACGATTTCGCGCAGATTGTCGGCGATGAAACCCGCCTCGATTATCTGTACGTGCTGACCGTCGCCGACATCAACGCGACCAACCCGACGCTGTGGAACTCCTGGCGCGCGAGCCTGTTGCGCCAGCTTTACACCGAGACCAAGCGCGCCTTGCGTCGCGGCCTGGAAAACCCGGTGGATCGCGAAGAGCAGATCCGCCAGACCCAAAGCGCTGCGTTGGACATTCTGGTACGCGGTGGCACCGACCCAGACGACGTCGAGCAGTTGTGGGCACAACTGGGCGATGACTACTTCTTGCGTCACACCGCCGGCGACGTGGCCTGGCACACTGATGCAATCTTGCAGCAGCCGGCCGACGGCGGCCCGCTGGTGCTGATCAAGGAAACCACCCAGCGCGAGTTCGAGGGCGGTACGCAGATCTTCATTTATGCGCCGGACCAGCACGACTTCTTCGCCGTGACCGTGGCGGCGATGGACCAGCTCAACCTGAACATTCACGACGCCCGGGTCATCACCTCCAGCAGCCAGTTCACCCTCGACACCTATATCGTGCTCGACACCGACGGCGACTCGATCGGCGACAATCCGGCGCGGGTCAAGCAGATTCGTGATGGCCTGACCGAAGCCCTGCGCAATCCGGACAACTACCCAACGATTATCCAGCGTCGGGTGCCGCGTCAGCTCAAACATTTTGCCTTTGCGCCACAGGTGACGATCCACAACGATGCCCAGCGTCCGGTGACCGTACTGGAACTCAGCGCACCCGACCGTCCTGGGTTGCTGGCGCGGATCGGCACGATCTTCCTCGAGTTCGACCTGTCGCTGCAGAACGCCAAGATCGCCACCTTGGGCGAGCGCGTGGAAGACGTGTTCTTCATCACCGACGCCAACAATCAGCCGCTGTCCGACCCGTTGCTGTGCAGCCGTTTGCAGGATGCAATCGTCAAACAGCTGAGCGTCAACCAGGAACCCGATATCAAACATTCGCGCATCAGCATCTGAATCAACAATTTCCCCCTGTGGGAGCGCCTGTGGCGAGGGGGCCTGCCCCCGTTTGAGTGCGTAGCACTCACAAAATCTTTGGTGCATCAGAGAATTTGGGGCTGCTTAGCAGCCCAACGGGGCAAGCCCCCTCGCCACAGGCCCGCTCCCACATTGAACGAGGCCCCCATGAACAACGCTCTGAACCAGTTGCAGCCCTACCCGTTCGAAAAGCTCCGCGCCCTGCTCGGCAGCGTCACGCCAAACCCGGACAAACGCGCCATCGCGTTGTCCATCGGCGAACCGAAGCATCGCTCGCCAAGCTTTGTCGCCGAAGCCCTGGCAAGCAATCTGGATCAGATGGCCGTGTACCCGACCACCCTCGGCATCCCGGCCCTGCGTGAAGCGATCGCCGCATGGTGCGAACGCCGTTTCAGCGTTCCAAATGGCTGGCTCGACCCGGCGCGCAACGTGCTGCCGGTCAACGGCACCCGTGAAGCGCTGTTCGCCTTCACCCAGACCGTGGTCAATCGAGGCGATGACGCCTTGGTGGTCAGCCCGAACCCGTTCTATCAGATCTACGAAGGCGCGGCGTTCCTCGCCGGAGCCAAGCCGCATTACCTGCCATGCCTTGACGAAAACGGCTTCAACCCGGATTTCGACGCTGTTTCGCCAGACATCTGGAAGCGTTGCCAGATCCTGTTCCTGTGCTCGCCGGGCAACCCGACCGGCGCGTTGATCCCGGTTGAAACCCTGAAAAAACTGATCGCCCTGGCCGACGAATACGACTTCGTGATTGCCGCGGACGAATGCTACAGCGAGTTGTACTTCGACGAACAAACCCCACCGCCGGGCCTGCTCAGCGCCTGCGTCGAACTGGGTCGCAAGGATTTCAAACGTTGTGTGGTGTTCCACAGCTTGTCGAAGCGCTCCAACCTGCCGGGCCTGCGCTCCGGTTTTGTCGCCGGTGACGCCGACATCCTCAAGGGCTTCCTGCTGTACCGCACCTACCACGGCTGTGCAATGCCGGTACAAACGCAACTGGCCAGCGCTGCCGCGTGGAATGACGAAGTGCATGTACGGGCCAACCGCGCGCTGTACCGTGAAAAGTACGATGCCGTGCTGGAAATCCTCAGCCCGGTGATGGACGTGCAGCGTCCGGACGGCGGCTTCTACCTGTGGCCGAACGTAAATGGCGACGACGCGGCGTTCTGCCGGGATCTGTTTGCCGAAGAACACGTGACCGTGGTGCCGGGTTCGTACCTTTCCCGTGATGTGGACGGCGTCAATCCGGGCGCTGGTCGCGTGCGAATGGCACTGGTTGCACCGCTGGCGGAGTGCGTGGAAGCGGCTGAACGGATTCGCGCGTTCATTACCCGCCATAAGTAACCCGTATATGCCCGTGCCAGGCAATCTGGCGCGGGCATTTCTCATATCAAGTTACAGTTCATATAACTTTATACCTCACACGCCTGCCGGCCGGACATTAGTCTGGTGGCAGCGCATCTCGTTGCGCCTAAATACATCCTTATCATTAACTTCAAGGAAGAAGTAACGATGAATGATCTTCTACACTGCAGGCTGATTCAGTGGCCAGACGACCAAGCAGCTTATGAGGCAGCAGTTACTGAAAACCCTGCTAATGCAAGTATCACCACCGGTACCCGCCGCAAACGCTCGGTGTTCAACTACTCAAAACTGTGGGCCAACGGTCGTACTTTGAAAATCGCCTTCATGGACAGTCCCGAGGGCGACCATAAGCAGAAAATCATCGACGCAGCCAGCCAATGGTTGCCGTATATCAACGTGAGCTTTGATTTTGTCGATGACTTGCAAGGCGACATTCGGATCGCCACCAGGAACAACGACAACAGCTCAATGCTGGGCACCGACGCGTTGTTGATTCACCCCGACTGGCCCACCATGAACCTGGGCGTCAAACCCGAACATGAGGACTTCGAGGTGATTGTGATTCACGAGTTCGGGCATGCTCTGGGGGCGATGCATGAGCACCAGCATCCACAGGCAAACATCCCTTGGGACAAGCCGAAAGTGTATGAGTTTTACCAGAACCGCGAGATGAACCCGCTTACTCGGGAAGAAGTGGACAGAAACCTGTTCGCGCCATTCAATGCAGTGGATGCGATTTATACCTCCTACGACAGAAAATCCATCATGCACCACCCGGTGGCGAATACATTGACGGTGGGCGACTGGGAAGTCTCGATCAACCGCAAGATCAGTAAAAAAGACAAACGCTTGATGAAATTACTCTACCCAAAATAAACCAGTCGACACCCTCACCATTATCGAGCCTCATTAACAATGTCCGCACCGCGCAATGCCCTGCGGACAGATTGAAGTGCCCTATCAGGCGCTTGAGCCGCAGACTGACCGCTGCCCCCCCATGTCAACCGGCGGATACCCGAGACAAAAAGACAAACCCGACCACAGCCGACGCGAAACCGTCCGGTCATGGCATAATCCGTCACCTTTTATTTTCAGCACCTGCAAAGGGGGCAATTCCTTGACCGTTTCAAGCAAAACGTTGCACCTTTTCGGCATCAAAGCCTGCGACACCATGAAAAAGGCGCGCACCTGGCTCGATGAACACGCTGTGAGCTATGACTTTCATGATTACAAAACGGTAGGAATCGACCGTGAACACCTGACCCAATGGTGCGACGAGCACGGCTGGCAAGTGGTGTTGAACCGCGCAGGCACGACCTTTCGCAAGCTCGACGACGAACGCAAAGCCGATCTCGATCAGCCGAAAGCCATCGAACTGATGCTCGCACAACCCTCGATGATCAAGCGCCCGGTGCTCGATCTCGGTGACAGAACCCTGATTGGCTTCAAGCCAGATATCTACGCGGCCGCACTCAAGTAAGGCAGCCCGTTCCATTTTGTTAGAGGTATCAACATGTCCACTACCCTGTTCAGCCTGGCCTTTGGTGTCGGCACTCAAAACCGTCAAGGCGCATGGCTGGAAGTGTTTTACGCGCAGCCGCTGCTCAACCCGTCAGCCGAACTGGTCGCTGCCATTGCGCCGGTTCTGGGCTACACCGAAGGCAATCAGGCCATCGCCTTCAGCACCGCCCAGGCGTCGCAACTGGCTGAAGCGCTGAAAAGCGTCGACGCCGCACAAGCTGCGCTGCTGACCCGTCTGGCCGAGAGCCACAAGCCGCTGGTTGCCACATTGCTGGCCGAAGACGCTCAACTGACTTCCACGCCTGAGGCTTACCTCAAGCTGCACCTGCTGTCCCACCGTCTGGTCAAGCCGCATGGCCTGAATCTGGCCGGGATCTTCCCGCTGCTGCCGAACGTGGCCTGGACCAGCCAGGGTGCGATCGACCTGTCCGAACTAGCTGAGCATCAACTGGAAGCCCGTCTGCGCGGCGAGCTGCTGGAAGTGTTCTCGGTGGACAAGTTCCCGAAAATGACCGACTACGTGGTACCGGCCGGCGTGCGTATCGCTGACGCGGCACGTATTCGTCTGGGCGCCTACGTGGGCGAAGGCACCACCGTGATGCACGAAGGTTTCGTTAACTTCAACGCTGGCACCGAAGGCCCGGGCATGATCGAAGGCCGCGTGTCGGCTGGCGTGTTCGTCGGCAAGGGTTCGGACCTGGGCGGCGGTTGCTCGACCATGGGCACTCTGTCGGGCGGCGGCAACATCGTGATCAAGGTCGGCGAAGGCTGCCTGATCGGCGCCAACGCCGGTATCGGTATCCCGTTGGGCGATCGCAACACCGTTGAGTCGGGCCTGTACGTGACAGCCGGTACCAAGGTTGCGCTGCTGGACGAGCACAACAAACTGGTCAAAGTGGTTAAAGCCCGTGAACTGGCCGGTCAACCTGACCTGTTGTTCCGCCGCAATTCGGAAACCGGTGCCGTGGAGTGCAAAACCCACAAGTCGGCTATCGAACTGAACGAAGCGCTGCACGCTCACAACTAAGCAGAGCGTCAAACGATCACCTTGTAGGAGCGCCGCATCGCTCGCTCCTACAAGGTCAGGCGTACACCCGCCCATGTCACCAGGGCCGAACAACATGATGATTCCTTCTCCCTGGCGCGCCGATTTTCCGGCCATCGCCGCACTGCAACGGCAAGACCAGACCTATCTGGACAACGCCGCCACCACGCAAAAACCTCAAGCCCTGCTGGATGCCCTGGCGCATTACTACGCCAACGGCGCGGCCAACGTGCATCGGGCGCAACACTTGCCCGGCGCCCATGCCACCCAGGCCTTCGAGGACAGCCGCCGCAAAGTTGCACAATGGCTCAATGCCGGCGATTGCGGACAGATTATCTTTACCCACGGTGCGACTTCCGCGCTGAACCTCCTGGCCTATGGCCTGGAACACCTTTTCAATCCGGGCGATGAAATTGTCATCAGCGCTCTGGAGCATCACGCCAACCTGTTGCCGTGGCAGCAACTGGCCCACCGTCGCGACCTGAAACTGGTGATCCTGCCGCTGAATGTCGATGGTTTGATCGACCTGGATGTCGCCGCGCAGTTGATCGGTCCGCGCACCCGTTTGCTGGCGGTCAGTCAGCTGTCCAACGTGCTGGGCGCCTGGCAACCGTTGCCCGCGCTGTTGGCGATGGCCCAGGCACACAACGCGCTGACCGTGGTCGATGGCGCCCAAGGCGTGGTTCATGGTCGGCACGACGTGCAGGCACTGGGCTGCGACTTCTACGTGTTTTCCAGCCACAAACTCTACGGCCCCGATGGCCTGGGCGTGCTGTTCGGGCGCAACGAAGCGCTGCAACAGCTGCGCCCCTGGCAGTTCGGCGGCGAAATGGTGCTGGACGCCAACTACCACGATGCTCGCTTTCGGTCCGCACCGCTGGGGTTCGAGGCCGGTACGCCGCCGATCGCCAGTGTGATCGGCCTGGGCGCAACGCTGGACTACCTGACCGGGCTGGATCAGGACGCCGCGTCCGCCCACGAAGCGGCGCTGCATGACTATTTACTCAAAGGCCTGGAAGCGCGCAACGGCATTCGCCTGCTGGGCAAACCGCAACTGGCGCTGGCCAGTTTTGTCGTCGAGGGTGTGCATAATTCTGATTTGGCGCATTTGCTGACCGAACAGGGCATCGCCGTGCGCGCCGGTCATCATTGCGCCATGCCGTTGCTCAAAAGCTTTGAACTGGCCGGGGCGATTCGGGTGTCGTTGGCGCTGTACAACAATTCAGAAGACCTTGAGCGCTTTTTCGAAGCACTGGATCAGGCCCTGGAGTTGTTGCGATGACCTTGCCCGTCGATGCCATTACAGCGCTGGACACGTTTCAGCAGGCGGCGAGCTGGGAACAGCGGGCGCGGCTGTTGATGCAGTGGGGCGACCGTCTGCCAGCGTTGAGCGATGTGGATAAAGTCGACGCCAACCGCGTGCATGGTTGTGAAAGCCAGGTCTGGCTGGTCGGCACGTTGCAGGACGGGCACTGGCAATTCAGCGCCAGCAGCGACGCGCGGTTGATTCGCGGGTTGGTGGCGTTGCTGCTGGCGCGGGTCAACGGGTTGTCCGCAGTTGAGTTGCAACAGGTGGATTTGGCGGATTGGTTCAGTCAGCTTGGACTGAGCCGGCAGCTCTCGTCATCGCGCAGCAATGGCCTCAATGCCGTGCTCCAGCGGATGCGGAGCCTGAGCGACGTGTAGGAGCTGCCGAAGGCTGCGATCTTTTGATCTTTAGCGGGAGCACCTACGCCGAAGATCAAAAGATCGCAGCCTTCGGCAGCTCCTACAAGGGTCTTCGTCGGCCTTTAAACCTCCGGCTTGACCCGATCCGCCGGACGCCGCACGCCCGCCACAATATCTTATCCACAGCCTTGGTCGCCGCGACCATGCCAAACGTCGCCGTCACCATCATCACCGCGCCAAAGCCCCCGGCGCAGTCGAGCTTCACGCCGTCCCCGACAAAACTCTTCTGCAGGCAAATGCTGCCATCGGGTTTCGGATAGCGCAGTTGCTCGGTGGAAAACACGCACGGCACGCTGTAGTGACGGGTCACGGTACGGGAGAAGCCATAGTCGCGGCGCAATGTAGAGCGCACTTTCGACGCCAGTGGATCATTGAACGTGCGGTTCAGGTCGCAGACCTGGATCAGCGTCGGGTCGATCTGCCCTCCAGCGCCGCCGGTGGTGATGATCTGGATCTTGCGCCGCTTGCACCAGGCAATCAGCGCCGCCTTGGCGTTGACGCTGTCGATGCAGTCAATCACGCAATCGATGTTCGGCGTGATGTATTCGGCCATGGTTTCGCGGGTAACGAAATCCGCCACCGCATGCACCGTGCAGTCCGGGTTGATCCCTCGCAGGCGCTCGGCCATCACCTCGACCTTGGGCTTGCCGACGGTGCTGTCCAACGCATGCAGCTGACGGTTGACGTTGCTGACGCAGACGTCGTCCAGGTCGAACAGCGATATCTCGCCCACGCCACACCGGGCAACCGCTTCCGCCGCCCAGGAACCGACACCACCGATGCCGACGATCGCCACATGGGCCGCGCGCAAGCGCTCCATGCCTTCAATGCCATACAAGCGGGCGATACCAGCAAACCGTGGATCTTCTGTACTCATGACCATTACCCCAAAAACCGGCGCGCATTATAGGGCTGTCGGCGGTCAAGAGCACCTTTGGTGCTATGGACGGCAGACTGACGGCTTCAATTGACTACAAATTTATTGGAATTGGGCTACATCATCCCGGTCGAAGAACTTAAGTCGACCTGGATTGCCCAATGTCGGGCGTTTCCCTGTTCGCTGTACGGTCAGAGAACCTCCAGTGTAGGATGCGCGCCCCTGCCACCTGGCAGCCGGCCGCCAACCGTTCCTTCGTTCCACAGCCTTTGGAACCCGAAAAAGCTATGTCATCGCGTAAATTTGGACTCAACCTGGTCGTGGTGCTCGCCATCGCAGCCTTGTTTACCGGCTTCTGGGCGCTGATCAATCGCCCGGTCTCCGCCCCCAACTGGCCTGAACAGATCTCTGGCTTCTCGTACTCGCCGTTTCAACAAGGCCAGTACCCGCAGAAAGACCAGTATCCGACCGACGATGAAATGCGTCGCGACCTGGAGATCATGAGCAAGCTGACGGACAACATCCGGACCTACTCGGTCGACGGCACGCTGGAGGACATTCCCAAACTGGCGGAAGAATTCGGCCTGCGGGTGACCCTGGGGATCTGGATCAGCCCGGACCAGGAACGCAACGAGCGCGAGATCCTGCGCGCCATCGAACTGGCCAACACCTCCCGCAGCGTGGTTCGCGTCGTGGTCGGTAACGAGGCGATCTTCCGCAAGGAAATCACTGCTGCCGAGCTGAGCGTGATCCTGGATCGCGTGCGCGCGGCCGTTAAGGTTCCGGTCACCACCTCCGAACAGTGGCACGTCTGGGAAGAAAACCCGAGCCTGGCCAAGCACGTCGACCTGATCGCGGCTCACGTTCTGCCCTACTGGGAGTTCATCCCGGTGGACAAGGCCGGTCAGTTCGTTCTCGACCGCGCCCGTGACCTGAAAAAGATGTTCCCGAAAAAACCGCTGCTGCTCTCCGAAGTCGGCTGGCCGAGCAACGGCCGCATGCGCGGTGGCGCCGATGCGTCGCCGGCGGATCAGGCGATCTACCTGCGCACCTTGGTCAACAAGCTCAACCGCCAAGGCTTCAACTACTTCGTGATCGAAGCGTTTGACCAGCCGTGGAAGGCCACTGACGAAGGCTCGGTGGGTGCGTACTGGGGCGTGTTCAACGCCGCGCGCCAGCAGAAATTCAACTTCGAAGGCCCGGTGGTCGCGATCCCGCAATGGCGTGTGCTGGCGATCGGCTCGGCCGTGTTGGCCCTGCTGTCCCTGACCTTGCTGATGATCGACGGCTCGGCCCTGCGCCAACGTGGCCGTACCTTCCTGACCTTTATCGCGTTCCTGTGCGGTTCGGTGCTGGTGTGGATCGGTTACGACTACAGCCAGCAATACAGCACCTGGTTCAGCCTGACGGTGGGTTTCCTGCTCGCCCTCGGTGCACTCGGGGTGTTCATCGTTCTGCTGACGGAAGCCCATGAACTGGCCGAAGCGGTCTGGACCCACAAACGCCGGCGTGAATTCCTGCCGGTCGTGGGCGAATCGGACTACCGGCCGAAGGTGTCAATTCACGTTCCTTGCTACAACGAGCCGCCGGAGATGGTCAAACAGACCCTCAACGCCTTGGCCAATCTCGACTATCCGGACTTCGAAGTCCTGATCATCGACAACAACACCAAGGACCCGGCGGTCTGGGAGCCGGTGCGTGATTATTGCGAAACCCTCGGCCCGCGCTTCAAGTTCTTCCACGTCGCGCCACTGGCCGGCTTCAAGGGTGGGGCGCTGAACTATCTGATTCCGCATACCGCCAAAGATGCCGAAGTGATTGCGGTGATCGACTCGGACTACTGCGTCGACCCGAACTGGCTCAAGCACATGGTGCCCCACTTCGCCGACCCGAAAATCGCCGTGGTGCAATCGCCGCAGGATTACCGCGACCAGAACGAAAGCACCTTCAAGAAGCTCTGCTACGCCGAATACAAAGGCTTCTTCCATATCGGCATGGTCACCCGCAACGACCGTGACGCGATCATCCAGCACGGCACCATGACCATGACCCGACGCTCAGTGCTCGAGGAACTGGGCTGGGCCGACTGGTGTATCTGTGAAGACGCCGAACTGGGCCTGCGTGTGTTCGAAAAAGGTCTGTCGGCGGCGTACTACCACACCAGCTACGGCAAAGGCCTGATGCCCGATACCTTTATCGACTTCAAGAAACAGCGTTTCCGCTGGGCCTATGGCGCGATTCAGATCATCAAGCGTCACACCGCCAGCCTGCTGCGCGGCAAGGACACCGAGTTGACCCGTGGCCAGCGCTACCACTTCCTCGCGGGCTGGCTGCCGTGGGTGGCGGACGGCATGAACATCTTCTTCACCGTCGGCGCGCTGTTGTGGTCGGCGGCGATGATCATCGTGCCGCAACGGGTCGATCCACCGCTGCTGATTTTCGCGATCCCGCCATTGGCGCTGTTCGTGTTCAAGGTGGGCAAGATCATCTTCCTGTACCGCCGCGCGGTCGGGGTCAACCTGAAAGACGCCTTCTGCGCCGCGCTGGCCGGGCTGGCGTTGTCGCACACCATTGCCAAAGCGGTGCTGTACGGTTTCTTCACCAGCAGCATTCCGTTCTTCCGCACACCGAAGAATGCCGATAACCACGGCTTCTGGGTGGCGATTTCGGAGGCTCGCGAAGAGCTGTTCATCATGCTGCTGCTGTGGGGCGCGGCACTGGGGATCTTCCTGGTGCAGGGTATACCCAGCAACGACATGCGCTTCTGGGTGACCATGTTGCTGGTGCAGTCGCTGCCGTACCTGGCAGCGCTGATCATGGCGTTCCTGTCGTCGCTGCCCAAACCTTCGGTGGAAGCTGCGCCGGTACCGGCGTAATCCGTTATTAGATAACGTCAAACGGCGGCCTTCGGGCCGCCGTTTTGCTTTAGAATGATCGCCTTTTTCAATGCCAACAAACTCGGTAGGAGCTGCTTCGGCAGCTCCTACATGTTTACCGTGCGCACCTCGGAGTTCTTACATGACGGCCCACGCCGACCTTTCGCCGACACTTCAACTCGCCATCGACCTGATCCGCCGTCCATCCGTGACGCCGGTCGACGCCGATTGCCAGAAGCAGATGATGCAGCGCCTGGGCGATGCCGGTTTTATGCTGGAACCGATGCGCATCGAAGATGTGGATAACTTTTGGGCGACCCACGGCAAACATGACGGTCCGGTGCTGTGCTTCGCCGGTCACACCGACGTGGTGCCGACCGGTCCGGTGGCGGCCTGGCAGATCGATCCGTTCAATGCGGTGATCGACGAACACGGCATGCTCTGCGGTCGTGGTGCGGCAGACATGAAAGGCAGCCTTGCGTCCATGACCGTGGCAGCCGAGCGTTTCGTCGCCGACTATCCGGATCACAAGGGCAAGGTCGCGTTCCTGATTACCAGTGACGAAGAAGGCCCGGCCCATCACGGCACCAAGGCTGTGGTCGAGCGCCTTGCCGCCCGCAAGGAACGTCTGGACTGGTGCATCGTCGGCGAGCCGTCGAGCACGACCTTGGTGGGTGACGTGGTCAAGAACGGCCGTCGCGGCTCCCTCGGCGCCAAATTGACCGTGCGCGGTGTGCAGGGCCACGTGGCGTATCCGCACCTGGCGAAGAACCCGATCCACCTCGCCGCCCCGGCGCTCGCCGAACTGGCCGCCGAGCACTGGGACCACGGCAACGATTTCTTCCCGCCGACCAGTTTCCAGATCTCAAACGTCAATTCCGGCACCGGCGCGACCAACGTGATTCCGGGTGATCTGGTGGCGGTGTTCAACTTCCGCTTCTCCACCGAGTCCACCGTCGAAGGCCTGCAAAAGCGCGTCGCCGACATTCTCGACAAACATGCTCTGGACTGGCACATCGACTGGGCGCTGTCCGGCCTGCCGTTCCTCACCGAGCCGGGCGCGCTGCTCGACGCGGTGTCGGCGAGCATCAAGGACATCACCGGTCGTGACACCAAGGCCTCCACCAGCGGCGGCACTTCCGATGGGCGCTTCATCGCGACCATGGGCACCCAAGTGGTCGAACTGGGCCCGGTCAACGCGACGATCCACCAGGTCAACGAGCGTGTACTGGCGGCCGACCTCGACGTGCTGACCGAAATCTACTACCAAACCCTGATCAAGTTGCTCGCCTGATGCTCGCCTGCCCGATCTGCAGCGAACCGCTGAACGCGGTGGACAACGGCGTGGCCTGCCCCGCCGGGCACCGTTTCGACCGTGCGCGCCAGGGCTACCTGAACCTGCTGCCGGTGCAACACAAGAACAGCCGTGACCCTGGGGATAACCAGGCGATGGTCGAAGCCCGTCGCGACTTTCTGAACGCCGGCCATTACGCGCCGGTGGCCAAGCGTCTGGCGGAACTGGCGGCCGGTTATGCACCCCAGCGCTGGCTGGACATAGGCTGTGGCGAGGGTTATTACACCGCGCAAATCGCCGAAGCCTTGCCCAACGCCGATGGCTACGCCCTGGACATTTCCCGGGAAGCGGTCAAACGCGCCTGCAAACGCAACCCCGCGCTGACCTGGTTGATCGCCAGTATGGCCCGGGTGCCATTGGCCTCGGGCAGTTGCCAGTTTCTGGCCAGCGTGTTCAGCCCGCTGGACTGGGAAGAAGCCAAGCGTCTGCTCAGCCCCGGTGGCGGCTTGATGAAAGTCGGGCCGACCAGCGGCCATCTGATGGAATTGCGCGAGCGGCTGTACGACGAAGTGCGCGAGTACACCGACGACAAGCACCTGGCGTTGGTGCCGGAAGGCATGGCGTTGCAACACAGCGAAACCCTGGAGTTCAAACTGACGCTGGTCAATGGTCAGGATCGCGCGAACCTCTTGGCGATGACACCTCACGGCTGGCGCGCCAGTGCCGAACGCCGGACAGCAGTCATTGAACAAGTGGAACCGTTCGAGGTCACCGTTTCGATGCGCTACGATTATTTCGTTCTGCAGTAGTAGTAGTTAGAGAACAACTTTAATTTTTGGTCTTGAGTAAAGGCTCAAGGCCGGCTAAATCCGCGAATGGATTTTTCAGACCCGCAGTGAGGACATCCATGCGCCAACCGGACATCGAGATTTACCTGAAAGACGCCGACGTCGATCACAAAGCCATCGCGGCCTGGCTCGGCGCGGCTCTAGGCCCGTGCACTGACTGGGTTCAGAAAGGCCAGACCTACAAGTGCAAGGCTGGTAGCGTGCCAGTGACCTGGCTGCCCAAAGCCGTCGGAAAATGGAACAGCCTGTACCTGGAAAGCGACCAGACCCCATGGGAAGACGACATCGCTTGCGCCCGCACCGCATTTGCCGCACTGAACGTCGAAGTGCGTTGCGCGCCGGGTAGCTGGGTCGAGGAAGAAGGTGAGGAAACGGCAGATCGCTGGATTCGCATCAGCGTCGATGGCGAAGAAGAGATCACCTGGAAAACCGCGTAAAACGAAAAAGATCGCAGCCTTCGGCAGCTCTCCTACAGAGTTTTGTGTACCCCTGTAGGAGCTGCCGAAGGCTGCGATCTTTTGATCTTAAGGTTTACAGACCTACAACATCCTCAGCCTGCAACCCCTTCTGCCCTTCCACCACCGCATACTCAACCTGCTGACCTTCAGTCAGCGAGCGATGCCCTTCGCCGCGAATCGCGCGGTAGTGCACGAACACGTCCACCCCGTCCTGGCGCTGAATGAAGCCATAACCCTTGGCGTCGTTGAACCACTTCACGTTGCCGGTTTCGCGTGTTGCCATCTGTTCATACTCCTCTTTTATTATTGATCGGGCTTTTCGCAGGAAAGCCTCGGGAACATCGCTTGCACTGAAAGGTGCCACTGTCTGGCCAGTGCGGGCTCGCCGAGTATATGACAGGCGCAAAAACTCTCAACAGGAGTTTACTTCGCTGCTTTTTTGCCGATTTTCAGCGAATACGGCACACTATCGCCCGCCCGAGCAACTGCTCGGTTTTATTCACTCACGCAGAAGCCGTATGACCCGTTCCCCGTTCCGCCGTCTTGTGTTTGGCACCCTGCGCCGACTGCTGTACCTCTGGGTTCGCTCAGAGACGATCAACCAGTCGTCGTTCACCCTCAACCTCGACCGCAGCCGGCCGGTGTTCTACGTCCTGCAAAATCCTTCACTGACCGACCTTGCCGTGGTCGATACCGAATGCAGCAAGGCCGGCCTGCCCCGCCCGGTGTTGCCGGTATCGGTGGGTGCGCTGTTGGAGCCCGCAGCGTTCTTTTACCTGACACCGGACCCCGACTGGCTCGGCCGTCAGGACAAACGCGGTGCGCCGCCAACCCTGACCCGTCTGGTCAGCGCCCTGAGCCAGAACGCCGCCGAAGACGCGCAGATCATCCCGGTCAGCGTGTTCTGGGGCCAGTCGCCAGACAGCGAGTCGAGCCCATGGAAGCTGCTGTTCGCCGACAGCTGGGCAGTCACCGGGCGGTTGCGCCGGTTGCTGAGCATCATCGTGCTGGGGCGCAAGACCCGGGTGCAGTTCTCGGCGCCGATTCATCTGCGTGAACTGATCGAACACAACAAGGGCCACGAACGCACCGTGCGCATGGCCCAGCGGATTCTGCGGGTGCACTTCCGCAATCTGAAAGCCGCGGTGATCGGCCCGGACATTTCCCACCGGCGCAACCTGGTCAAAGGCCTGCTCAACCAGCCGCTGGTCAAGCAAGCGATCCTCGACGAAGCCGAGCGCGAGAACATTTCCGCGGAAAAAGCCAAGGCCCAGGCCTTGCGCTATGGCAACGAGATCGCCTCGGACTACACCTACACCGCCATCCGCTTTCTGGAAGTGGTGCTGAGCTGGTTCTGGAACAAGATCTACGACGGGATCAAGGTCAACCACATCGAAGGCGTGCAGAAGGTCGCCCAGGGTCACGAAGTGATCTATGTGCCGTGCCACCGCAGCCACATCGACTATCTGCTGCTGTCCTATTTGCTGTTCCGCAATGGCCTGACCCCGCCGCACATCGCCGCCGGGATCAACCTCAACATGCCGGTGATCGGCAGCCTGCTGCGGCGTGGCGGTGCGTTCTTCATGCGCCGCACCTTCAAGGGCAACCCGCTCTATACCTCGGTGTTCAACGAATACCTGCACACCCTGTTCACCAAAGGCTTCCCGGTCGAGTACTTCGTCGAAGGCGGCCGTTCGCGCACCGGGCGCATGCTGCAACCGAAAACCGGGATGCTCGCGATCACGTTGCGTAGCTTCCTGCGTTCGTCGCGCATGCCGATCGTGTTCGTGCCGGTGTATATCGGTTACGAGCGCGTGCTGGAAGGCCGTACCTACCTCGGCGAATTGCGTGGCGCGAGCAAGAAGAAAGAATCGATCTTCGACATCTTCAAAGTCATCGGCGCGCTCAAACAGCGCTTCGGTCAGGTCGCGGTCAACTTCGGTGAGCCGATCAAACTGGCGGAGTTCCTCGACAGCGAACAGCCAGACTGGCGCCAACAGGCACACGGCCCGCAATTCAAACCGGCCTGGCTCAACGAAACCACCAACCGCCTCGGCGAGAAAGTCGCGCAGCACTTGAACGAAGCGGCGGCGATCAACCCGGTGAATCTGGTAGCCCTGGCGCTGCTGTCCACCAGCCGCCTGGCGCTGGACGATCGCGCCATGGCGCGAGTGCTGGATTTGTATCTGGCGCTGTTGCGCAAGGTTCCCTACTCGCCGCACACCACCTTGCCGGACGGTGACGGCCGCGCGCTGATCGAGCATGTGAAGGACATGAACCTGCTGTCTGAGCAGAATGATGCGCTGGGCAAGATTCTGTACCTGGACGAACAGAACGCCGTCCTGATGACCTACTACCGCAACAACGTGCTGCACATTTTCGCGTTGCCGTCGCTGCTGGCGAGTTTCTTCCAGAGTGCGTCGCGCATGAGCCGCGAGCAGATCCTGCGCTACACCCGTGCGCTGTACCCGTACTTGCAATCGGAACTGTTCATTCGCTGGACGCTGGACGAACTCGATGGCGTGATCGATCAGTGGCTCGAAGCCTTCGTCGAGCAAGGCCTGCTGCGTTTCGAGAAGGACGTGTACCTGCGCCCGGCGCCGAGTTCGCGGCATTTCGTATTGCTGACGCTGTTGTCGAAAAGCATCGCCCAGACCTTGCAGCGCTTCTACATGACCGTTTCCCTGCTGCTCAACAGCGGCCAGAACAGCATCAGCGCCGAAGAACTGGAAGACCTGTGCACCGTCATGGCCCAGCGCCTGTCGATCCTCCACGGCCTGAACGCCCCGGAGTTCTTCGACAAGAGCCTGTTCCGGCACTTCATCCAGACGATGCTGGATCTCGATGTACTCAAGCGGGACGAGGCCGGCAAGCTGAGCTACCACGAACTGCTGGGTGAACTGGCCGAAGGCGCGGCCAAACGGGTGTTGCCAGCGGAGATTCGCTTGTCGATCCGTCAGGTGGCACTGCAACGCAGTGAAGATGCGGCGGACCAAGTCGCGACGGCGGCGCAAACCGACTAAATTTCAATCCTTCCCAACCTTATTTACGAACAAGGAAGCCACCATGCTCCGCCCTACCCTTCGCTTCGCCGGCCTGTGCGCAGGTTTGATGATGTGCGCCAACGCCCTGGCACTGTCACTCAGTGACCTGTCGCAACAAGACGCCACCGGCGGGCTCAAGGACGCCCTGAGCCAAGGCGCGCAGCTGGCCGTTAAACAGCTGGGCACACCCGGCGGCTTCAGCAACAACCCGGACGTGAAAATCGAACTGCCGGGAAAACTGGGCAAGGTCGCCAAGAAAATGAAACAGTTCGGCATGGGCGATCAGGTCGATCAACTGGAAACCAGCATGAACAAGGCAGCTGAAGCGGCGGTAACTCAGGCTCAGCCGATTCTGGTGGATGCGGTGAAGAAGATGACCGTGGAAGATGCCAAGGGGATTCTCAGCGGCGGCCAGGATTCAGCCACTCAGTACCTGAGCAAAACCAGCCGCGAACAGATCCGCACCAAGTTCTTGCCGATCGTCAAGCAAGCCACCGATCAGGTGGGTTTGGCTCAGCAATACAACGCGTTCGCCGGGCAAGCCGCGACGCTGGGTGTGCTGGATGCGAAAAATGCCAACATCGAAAGCTACGTCACCGAGCAGGCGTTGAACGGGTTGTTCGAGATGATTGGCAAACAGGAAGAAACCATTCGCAAGAACCCTGCGGCAGCGGCGACCAGTTTGGCGAAGAAAGTTTTCGGCACACTCTAAACCCGCTGGCAGCGGGCTTGTTTGCGAAGGGGTCAACGCGGTCTATCTGAACGACCGCGTTGCGTGCATCGCGGGCAGGCTCGCACACAAAGAGCCAGACCGCCGGCACCGTCACAATTTGTCTCATCTTCAGTTATGCTCGCCGTTCGTCGTGAACGCCGGAGTCGCTGATCCTATGTCCCCCACTCGCCTGTTAGTCCCCCTCGCCCTTGCTCTGCTGAGCGCTTGCGCCTCGCAACCGAAACAGAACCTGACCGTGGAAAAACAAAGCGAATGCCCGGCGAAACTGCACAACGGGCAAACCCTGATCCTGACGCTGCCAAGCAACCCGACCACGGGTTACCGCTGGGCGATCCAGGATTCAGCCGGTGGTGTGTTGCGGGCGCTCAGCCCCGAGGTTTACAGCAACCCGGAAGACGCCGGGATCGTCGGCAGTGCCGGCGTCTCGACCTGGCGCTTCCAGGCCTTCGCCACCGGCACTGGCCGCCTGCGGCTGACTTACTCACAACCGTGGGCACCGGAAGTACCGGCGGTGCAAACCTTCGACTGTGCCATCGCAGTTAACTGATCGTGGGCTGGCTGATTCTGGCGCTGATGGGTGCGGTGACCTTTGTGTATGGCCTGAGCGTGCATGCCGCGCTGCTCTGCCTGCTGGTCAAACCGATGCCTGTGCTGGCCCTGCTCGGCTGGTTGCACGATGCACCGCCCAGCGAGTATCGGCGCTGGATCAGCCTGGGTTTGATTTTCTCCTTGGTCGGCGACGTGTTGCTGGCATGGCCGCAAGACTTGTTCGTGTTTGGCCTTGGAGCATTTTTGCTCGCGCATCTGGCGTATCTGAAGGCCTATTTGAGCGATTGCCGGCGTCTGGCTGTGTTGCCGCTGATCCTCGCCTTTGGCGTGGGTGCCGTGCTGCTGGGGATTCTGATTTCCAATGGCTTGGGGCCGCTGCTGATCCCGGTGATCGTCTATGGTCTGGCCATCAGCGCCATGCTCTGGCGCGCCCTGGCCCGACTCGGCACCGATGTGCCCAAACGCTCGGCGCTGCTGGCAGCGGCGGGCGCGGTGGCGTTTGTGTTTTCTGACAGCGTGATTGGCATTAACCGGTTTGTGATGCCATTTCATGCCGCGCCTTACGTGATCATTCTGAGTTACTGGCTGGGGCAATGGGGGATTGCGGCGTCGGCGTTCCCCCAGAAACCGCGTTCAACCTGAGAAAAAAGATCGCAGCCTTCGGCAGCTCCTACAGGGGCGTGTTCATCCGCATATATCGCGACGAACACGATCAATGTTGGAGTCGCCGAAGGCTGCGATCTTTTGATTTGCCGGTTTATCAGACAACCCGCGCATCCCCGCGCCAACTTGGCTAAAATGCCGGCCTTTTCCACCTACGCCGCTGGAACCGCCGTGAGCAAAGAATCCGATCGCCTTTTCGCCCAGCCTTTGGCCCAGGTGCCTGACTTCGCCTTTAACGAGGACGTGGTGCGGGTATTCCCGGACATGATCAAGCGCTCGGTGCCGGGTTATCCGACCATCGTTGAAAACCTCGGCGTGCTCGCCGCACAATTCGCTCAGCCAAACAGCGTGCTCTACGATTTGGGTTCGTCGCTGGGCGCCGTGACCCAGGCCTTGCGCCGCCACGTGCGCACCGACGGCTGCCGCGTCATTGCTGTGGATAACTCCGCGGCCATGGTCGAGCGTTGCCGCGAATACCTCAACGGCCAGGACTCGATGTTCCAGGAGTTGCTGCCGGTGGAAGTGATCGAAGGCGACATCCTTGCCCTGGAATTTCAGCCAGCCTCGGTGGTGGCACTGAACTTCACCCTGCAATTCATCGCCCCGGACCAGCGCACCGCGCTGCTCGCGCGCATCCGCCAATCGTTGTTGCCCGGTGGCGCGCTGATTCTCTCGGAGAAGCTGCGCTTCAATGACCCCGAAGAACACGCGCTGCTCACTGACCTGCACGTGGCCTTCAAACGCGCCAATGGCTACAGCGAACTGGAAATCGCCCAGAAGCGCAGTGCCATCGAAAACGTCATGAAGCCCGACAGCCTCGAAGAACACCGCGAACGCCTGTTGGCCGCCGGGTTCTCGAAAGTCGTGCCGTGGTTCCAGTGTCTTAACTTTGCCTCGTTGATTGCCTTGCCATGATTGATTTGTCCCCCCTCGCCCGCCGTCTGGCCGGTACTCCGCTGGCCGAATGGGCCAACACCCTGCAAGTGCAACTCGACAAGAAAATGGAAAAAGGTCACGGCGATCTGGAGCGCTGGCAGAGCGCTCTGGATGCGTTGCCGAAGATCCAGCCGAGCGAAGTCGACTTGTTGAACGGCCTTAAGCTGGACACCGATTGCGACGATGAAACCCGCGCGCAAATGCGCACCGCGCTGATGGGCTTGTCACCTTGGCGTAAAGGGCCGTTTGACCTGTTCGGCGTGCATGTCGACACCGAATGGCGCTCGGACTGGAAGTGGTCCCGGGTGGCTCCACATCTGGACCTGAAGGGCAAACGCATCCTCGATGTCGGCTGCGGCAACGGCTATTACATGTGGCGCATGCTCGGCGCCGGGGCCGACAGCGTAATCGGCGTCGACCCCAACTGGTTGTTCTTCTGCCAGTTCCAGGCGGTGCAGCGTTACCTGTCCGAGCCCAATGCCTGGCACTTGCCGTTCCCTTTTGAAGACCTGCCGCCGAATCTGGAAGGGTTCGACACCGTGTTTTCCATGGGCGTGTTTTACCACCGCCGTTCGCCGATCGAGCATTTGCTGGCGCTGAAGGATTGCCTGGTCAAGGGCGGTGAACTGGTGCTGGAGACGCTGGTGATCGAAGGCGATCAACAGCAGGTATTGGTGCCGGAAGACCGTTACGCACAGATGCGCAATGTCTGGTTCCTGCCGTCGGTGCCGGCGCTGGAGCTATGGCTGCGTCGCGCCGGGTTCAGCGATGTGCGTTGCGTGGATGTGAGCATGACCACGGTCGAGGAACAACGCGGGACGGAATGGATGAAGTATCAGTCGTTGAGCGATTTCCTTGATCCGGATGATCACAGCAAAACGATCGAAGGGCTGCCGGCGCCGATGCGTACCGTAATAGTCGCTCGCAAGTAAATGCAAAAGATCGCAGCCTTCGGCAGCGCCTACAGGAATCGCGTACCTCTGTAGGCGCTGCCGAAGGCTGCGATCTTTTCGATATCACTCTCGACTTGCTCTCCGGGCCTTGAAAAACTCGCTCAATACCGCGCCACACTCTTCGGCCAAAATCCCGCCTTCGACCAACACCCGATGATTGAGAAAGCCCTGGCTAAAAAACTGCCCCTGGCTCTGCACAATTCCGGCCTTGGGCTCCAGCGCGCCATACACCACCCGTGCAATCCGCGAATGCACGATCAGCCCGGCGCACATGCTGCACGGCTCCAGCGTCACGTATAGCGTACTGCCCGGCAGGCGATAGTTGCTGGCGGCCTGGGCGGCGGCGCGGATCGCGACCATCTCGGCGTGGGCGCTGGGGTCATTGCCGCTGATCGGGCAATTGAAACCGCGCCCGATGATTTCACCGTCCTGCACCAGCACAGCACCCACCGGCACTTCACCCAGCGCCGCGCCTTGGGCGGCGAGGGCCAGGGCTTCGCGCATGAAATCACGATCACGGCTGCGGTCGATAATCGCTGCGGGGCGTATCTGCCGCATCACGCCACCTCGATGGCGGCCATCAGGCCGGTTTCCATGTGGTCGATCACATGGCAGTGGAACATCCAGACGCCCGGGTTATCCGCCACCAGCGCCACTTGCGCGCGCTCGTTCTTGCCCAACAGGTAAGTGTCGGTGAAATACGGGATAACCTTGTGCCGGTTCGAGGCAATGACTTTGAAGCTCATGCCATGCAAATGGATCGGGTGCTGATACTGAGTCATGTTCTTCAATTCGAAAATATAGCTTTTGCCCTTTTCGAGCTTGGCAATCGGTCGGTCGGCACAGGTCTTGTCGGTGATGTCCCAAGCCTTACCGTTGATCTGCCACAGGCTGGGCGGCTTGCCATTGTCGACGTTGACCGACACCGAACCCACCCATTCAAAATTGAAGTTGAGTTTCTCGGCATTGGCCAGGTCTGGCTCGGCCACCGGGTTGGCGGGCAGTGCCGGCGGCCACTCGGTCGGCGCGTCGGTATTGGCCACTGAGCGCAAGGTGCCCAGGCGTACCGGACCGTTGCGCAAGGACAGTTCTTCGCCGGCCGGCGGAGCCTTGATGGCCAGGCAAATGCGCATGCCCGGGCCGAGCCAGTATTCCTTGCCCAGTGGGCGCGGTTCGATGGGATTACCATCCAGCGCATAGATCTGCGCTTCGACGCCGGGGATGTTGAGGCGATAAGTCAGGGTGTTGTCGAGGTTGAGCAGGCGTACGCGGGTGATCTGCCCGGCAGGCAAGTCGATCACCGCTTGCGAGACGCCATTGATGGTCGACAGGCGCCCGGCCGTACCGCCACGGGCCGCTTCACGAGGAATGCTGAACGGCACGAAAGCGCCTTCTTCATCGACATGCCAGCTCTTGAGGCTCAAGGTCTTTTCGTACTTGAAACCGGTGGGCTCGCGCTCTTCGATGATCAGCGGACCGACCAGACCGCGACCAAGCTCTTCGCTGCTGTTCACGTGCGGGTGATACCAATAGCTGCCGGCGTCGGGCACGCGGAATTTGTAGTCGAAGTACTCGCCCGGCAGCACCGGCAATTGCGACACGTAGGGCACTCCGTCCATTTCCAGCGGCAGGCGGATACCGTGCCAGTGAATGGTGGTCGCCACCGGCAGGTGGTTGATGAAGCGCACCCGCAGCCATTCGCCCTGACGTACGCGCAATTCAGTGCCCGGCGCCGATGGGCCGAACGCCCAGGCCTGGGTCTTGTGCCCGGCCACCAGTTCGACGTCCAGCGGTGCGGCGATCAGCTCATAGTCATGGCCGGCCTCAGCGTCGGCCATCTTGCCCAGCCAGTAACGCGACGCGCCACCGGCCCCCACGCCAACCACCACAAGACCGGCCAGACCACCGAGTATTTGTCGACGGGTAAAGGACATGAACTCAACTACCTCACGTATCAGCCACAGGCGCGGTGCCTGCAAAAGGCGAATACGATACACCTGCGGATGAGAAACAGTAAGGGCAACGCGGCGGATGGACGCAGTTCGCGGTGTGGGCCTTTAAAAGATCGCAGCCTTCGGCAGCTCCTACAGTTGATCGGCGTACCCCCTGTAGGAGCTGCCGAAGGCTGCGATCTTTTGGGGCTTGCTTACCTCCCGAGCCCTAACAAAAGGTGAACAACCCCACCGTCCAGCATCATGACACCTGCCACCCCCGCCGCCGTCAACGCCTGCCGATCCATCCGCGCCACATCCCGTAATTCCACCCGCATTCGCGTCAGCGCCACCGGCTGATGGGATTTGAGGTTATCCACACCGCCCAGGGCGGCCACGACATTCGCGGCCAACCCCGAAACAGGCTGAGCCACTACTTTCGGCTCATCCACCACCAGGTCCGGGGTCAACGCTTTCCAGAACGCCCGCTGCATTTTCTCGAACATGCTCAGTTCTCCAGAACCAGTGAAGTATCGACCGTGGCCTCGTGGTGCAGGCGTAATGCCTCGCGCACTTGCCCGGCACTTTCCAGCCCCAGCACTTGCTGGGCGATGGCCTGACAGTCCAGCAGGTCCACTTCGCGAACCGCCGCCTTGATCGCCGGAATCAGCGGCACGCTCACCGACAACTCATCCACGCCAAGCCCCAGCAACAACGGCACCGCCAGATGTTCCGAAGCCAGGGCACCGCACACACCGACCCATTTGCCATGGGCATGGGCAGCTTTCACAGTACCGGCGATCAAGCGCAGCACCGATGGATGAAAGCTATCAGCCTGACTGGCCAGTCGCGGGTGATCGCGGTCCATGGCCAAGGTGTATTGGGTCAGGTCGTTGGTGCCAATGGAGAAGAAATCCACCTCGGGCGCAAACAGATCCGCCATCAGCGCCGCTGCCGGAACTTCGATCATGATCCCCAGTTTCGGCAGTTCTGTGAGCCCTGCTGCCAGCGCTTCCTCTTCAAGCAGCTGACGGGCCAGGCGCAATTCCGACAACTGCGTGACCATCGGCAGCATGATGTGCAGGCGAGCCAGCCCGGCGCTGCTCAAAATCGCCTTGAACTGATCGCGCAACAACTGCGGACGCTCCAGGCACAAACGAATGCCGCGCATGCCCAGGAACGGGTTGGTTTCGCGCTCCATCGGCACGTAGGCCAACGGTTTGTCACCGCCGACATCCAGGGTGCGCACCACCAGATTGCGCGTCGGCCCCAAGGCGCGGGCGATAGCGCTGTAGGTGGAGGCCTGCTCGTCATGGCTCGGCGCGTGGTTGCGATCCAGATAGAGAAACTCCGAACGCAACAGACCGACGCCCTCGCCGCCCAAAGTTACTGCTTGTTCGGTTTCGCTCAGCGAGGCGACGTTGGCCGTCACTTCGATGTGATGACCGTCGCGGGTGCATGCGGCGAGCGTGGTATGGGCCAGTTCATGTTGATGGCGTTTCTGTTGTTGCTGACGGTTGGCTCGCAGTTGTTCGATGGCCGCCAGATCCGGATCAAGCTGCAACTCGCCCTTGTCCGCATCGAGCAACACCTGTGTGCCATCGGCCAGCGCCAACACTTGAATCGGCAGGCCGCAGATCGCCGGCAAGCCTGCGGCACGGGCCAGGATTGCGACATGGCTGGTGGCGCCACCGCCGACCGTGGCGAAACCCAGCACCTTGCGGGTATCGAGTCCGGCGGTCTGGGACGGTGTCAGTTGTTCGGCGATCAGGATCGCGCTTTCCGGCAAATCGATTGCATGATCCTGCACACCCAGAATCTGTTTAAGCACCCGCTGACCGACATCCGCCAAGTCTGCCGCACGCTCGGCCAACAGGGCATTGCCCATGCTTTTGAACAGGGTGGCCGTCGACTCGGTGGCCGCGCGCCAGGCGAACGCTGCGCTTTTGCCTTCGTTGATCAGCACCTGAGCCACTTCCAGCAAACTCGGGTCTTCGAGCAGTTCCTGATGCGCCTTGAAGATGTCCGCCTGCGCGTCGCCAACGGCGTTGTCGCGCAACTGTTGCAGGGCCGCCAGTGCCTCGGCCAAGCCCCGGGCCAAATGATCGCGCTCAGCCTGCGGTGTGGTGCCGAGTTCAATGACCTCCAGTTTCTGTTCGGTGATCTGCACCACTTGGCCAAACGCTGATCCGGCCGATGCGCAAACCCCACGCAGCACCTTCAGCGATAAAGCCTCGATCTCGCTCACCTCAACCGGCGGCGTCACCGCTTCACCGCAGCCCGACGCCAACAACTCGGCCAGGGTCTTGATCGCCTCTTCAGCATCCGGACCCGCCGCGCTGACTTGCACCACGTCACCGTGAGCGGTCTGTAATGTCATGATCGCCACCAGGGATTTCGCGTTCACGCTGTCCTGCTTTTTATGCAGGTAAATACTCGCTGAAAATCTTTTGGCGGCCTGGGCAAACACTGCGGCCGGACGCGCATGCAAGCCGTTCGGGTTGGCCAGGGTCACCGGTTTGGAGAACAGCGCCTCGCCTTCCTCCGCGCTCACTTCATCCGCCGGTTGCCCTGTGGTGTGCACACCCAACAACGGCTGGCCGCAGCCCACCATGCCCGATTCGGGCACCAGCCACGTGAACGGCTCACCGCTGACCACCAGCATCAACGTCAGCAGGCTGCGGGCGTTCAACGCGACAAAATCGGCATCGAACTCGATCAGCGACTGGCCGACATCAACCTTCTCGCCCTCCTCCACCAACCGGGTGAAACCCTTGCCCGCCAGATTCACCGTGTCGAGGCCAATGTGCATCAACACCTGCACGCCGTTGTCGTCGGTGATGCTGATCGCATGCCCACTGGCCTGCACATTGCTGACCACCCCGGCCAGCGGCGCGCACAAGGTCGTTGAAGTTGGATCGATGCACAGGCCATTGCCGATCACCCGACTGGAAAATACCGGGTCGGGGACAAGGTCCAAAGGCATCAATACGCCGGACAGTGGCGCATGCAGCTGCAATTGTTGGGATGTGGCCATGACGTCACCTGCTGTTTTGTTCTTTTGAAAGACGCTTGCGATACCCGTAGGAGCTGCCGAAGGCTGCGATCTTTTGGCGTCCTTGAGACTGTCGAAGATCAAAAGATCGCAGCCTTCGGTAGCTCCTACAGGGTTATGCGTTTATTTCCACCAATACTCGACCTGCAATCCGACGTTCGAACCGTGTCGCGCCGTGCCGAAGGCGCCCGTGTCGGACAACGCCGAACCCGCTGCCAGTTCATTGGCCGCCCGTTTGGCTGCCTCGTTCCAGCTGGCATAGGTGTAATACAGACGCACCTCGGGGCGCGCCCAGAATTCCGGCCCCTTGGGCGACCAGGTCGGAGCGAAGGTGAACTTGCTCAGCTTGCGTGTGCCACCCGTGGCTTCAACTTGATCGTGACCCAGCTCGGTCACCAGTTTGAACTGCTCGGTAATCGCATAGGCCGGGCGAATCCCGAGGGAAATCCAGTTCTGGTCGGCGCCGTCCGGGCGAATGTCCTTCTGATAGACCGCCTCGACCTGCCCGCCGAAACGCGGTGTCACTTGCCAGTCGAAGAACTCCACCACCCGGTAGCTTTTGCTGCTGTCGTCCAGCTTCACGTTACCGGTATAGCCCAACCCGGTGCCGGGGCCTTCGCCGTACTGAAAGGCCAGTTTGTTCTTGCCGCCCAGAAAGCCCTTCTGCACATGCTGGGTGGTGATCGCCCAGCCACGGTGAGCGTCGCGACTGTCGGGTTTATCGATGTAACTCAAACCGAACTCCAACTCACCGCCAGGGTTGGTGTTGAAGCCGGCGACGTTGAAATCGTGACGGTTGATGTAGTCCTTCTGGTACAGGTTGTCCTTGCGCGAGAAGGCGTAGCTGTACTTCAGATCGCCGATCAGCACGTCTTCGATACCGCCGCCGGTGGCGCTCTGGTTCCAGTAGTAGAAGTCGGAAATATGGATGTCGTTACGTTTGTAGTAACGCCGACCGGCCCACAGCGAACCACCATTGAGGCTGGGCATGTTCGACCATTGCGCGTACATCTGCGGCATGCGCACCGAGCCGTTGTCACCATTGAACGTCAGGCCCTTGTCGTACTGGTTATACAGCGATGCCATGCCGTCGACGCTGAGCACCGAACCATCGTCCAGGGTGTACAGATCCTGGCGCAATTCAAGTTCAGCGTACTGCTCACATTCGTTACCCAAGCGGTATTTGGTCTGCGCTCCCGGCAGTTGAAAACACTGCTGTTTACCGCTGTTAACCGAGGTCCCGACGCCGCTGCGCAAGTAGCCGGCGAATTCCAGCGCCTGGGCTGACAGTGGTAATGCCAGGCACACGCCCGCCGCTACAAGACTGCGATTTATTGTTGTTTTCAAGAACCACCTCATTATTTTTATTGTGTGATGCAGCAAAACCGGCGCGCAAAACTCCCCCGCGCAGTGTTCTGCGTGTTGTTCGAAACAGTGCTTTTAAATGTTGGCCAGGTGCAGAACGAACGACTCATAGGGCCGTAAAAAGACCTGCCGATGTCGTGGCGGACAGTCCGGGTAATTGCTGATCACCAGACGTTGTGCCATCGCTTCGCTGATCACCTCCGGCGGCAGTTCAACTTCGCACGGTGTGCCATAAAAGTTATTCAGCACCAGCAAACGCTCACCATTGCCTTCACGCACGTACGCCCAGATTTGCGGGTGTTCAGGCAACAACTGTCGGTACACACCATCGGACATCAGCGCTTCACTGCGGCGCAGGGCAATCAGCTGACGGTAGTGATGCAGCACCGAATCCGGGTCGTCGAGTTGGTGGGCGACGTTGATTTGCGCGGCATTGGCCGGCACCCCGATCCACGGTTCGACAGCGCTGAAACCGGCGTTCGGTCCGGCGCTCCAGTGCATCGGCGTGCGACTGTTGTCCCGGGACTTCTGCATGATCGCCGCCATGTTGTCGGCGTCGCTTGCACCGGCCTCGCGCTTGAGCCGGAAGATGTTCAGAGTCTCGACATCGCGATACTGATCGATGTGATCGAACCCCGGATTGGTCATGCCCAGTTCTTCGCCTTGATACACAAACGGCGTGCCCTGGAGGAAATGCAGCGCGGTGCCGAGCATCTTCGCCGACACTACCCGATGCTCGCCGTCATCACCAAACCGCGAAACCACCCGCGGCTGGTCGTGGTTACACCAGAACAGCGCGTTCCAGCCACCGCCGGCCTGCATGCCGGTCTGCCAGTCGGAGAGGATGCGCTTGAGCTCGAGGAAATCGAAATCGGCGCGAATCCACTTTTGCAGGTTCGGGTAATCAACCTTCAAGTGATGAAAGTTGAAGGTCATCGACAGCTCTTTCGACTCCGGCCGCGAGTAGCGAATGCAGTGTTCCAGACTGGTGGACGACATCTCGCCGACGTTGATCAGGTCATGACCTTCGAACACTTCGCGGTGCATCTGCTGCAAGTATTCGTGGACGTTCGGGCCATCGGTGTAAAAGCGTCGACCGTCAGTGTTGTCCTCAGGGAAATCCGCCGGTTTGGAAATCAGGTTGATCACATCCAGACGGAAACCGCCCACACCTTTGTCGCGCCAGAACCGCATCATCTTGAAGACTTCAGCGCGCACCTTGGGGTTGTCCCAGTTCAGGTCGGCCTGCGTGTGGTCGAACAAGTGCAGGTAATACTGACCGGTCTGGGCTTCGTACTCCCAAGCCGAACCGCCGAACTTGGATTCCCAGTTGTTCGGCTGGTCGCGCCAGATATAGAAGTCGCGGTAAGGGCTATCGAGGCTGCTGCGGGCCTGCTGGAACCAGGTGTGTTCGATCGAGGTGTGGTTGACCACGATGTCGAGCATCAGCTTGATCCCGCGCTTGGCGGCTTCGGCGATCAGCAATTCGCAATCGGCCATGGTCCCGTAGCTCGGGTCGATGGCGTAGTAATCGCTGATGTCGTAACCGTTGTCGCGCTGGGGCGAACGCAGGAACGGCGTAATCCACAGGCAATCGACACCCAGCCAGTGCAGGTAATCGAGCTTGGCCACGACGCCGAGCAAATCCCCCGTGGGGTTGCCGGCGTGGCTGTGAAAACTCTTCGGGTAGATCTGGTAGATCACCGAATGTTGCCAGTCTTGCATGGCGCAATTCCCTCTTGAATATTTACTGGCCCTGTAGGAGCTGCCGAAGGCTGCTCCTACGGACGAATGCGATCTATCAGGCGACCCGATACCCAGGCCGGACAATCTTCATACTCAACCCGCAGGTCAAAACAAATGGCACGACCATGGCAATCACCATCCCGATCACGAACATCGGGATGAACTGCGGGATGATCGAGATGAAACCGGGCAAGCCGCCAACGCCGATCGCCGAGGCCTGGACCTTGTTCAGCGACAGGAAGATGCAGCCCAAGGCCGAGCCGATCAGGGCCGCATAGAACGGAAACTTGTAGCGCAGGTTGACCCCGAACATCGCCGGTTCGGTGATGCCGAAGTAGGCAGAAATCGCCGAGGTCGAGGCCATGCTTTTGTCCCGCACACTGCGGGTCATGTAGAACACCCCCAGTGCCGCGCTGCCCTGGGCGAGGTTGGACATGACGATCATCGGCCAGATGAAGGTGCCGCCCTGGGTGGAGATCAGTTGCAGGTCGACCGCGAGAAACATGTGGTGCATGCCGGTGATCACCAGTGGTGCGTAGAGCAGGCCGAAAATCGCCCCGCCAACCATCGGCGCCAGGTCGAACAGAGTGACGACGCCTTCGGTGATGAGAATCCCCAGATGGCGGGTCACGGGACCAATTACCGCCAGCGCCAGCACACCGGTGACGACGATGGTGGTGATCGGTACCACCAGCAGTTGAATGGCGTTCGGCACCCGTGCCCGCAACCACTTTTCGATGACGCTCATCACATAGGCCGCCAGCAGGATCGGCAGGATCTGGCCCYGATAACCGACTTTCTCGATCTGGAACACACCGAGGATGTCGAAGTACGGCAGGCTCTGCCCCTCAAGCCCGGCCACCGCTTTGCCGTAGTTCCAGGCGTTGAGCAGATCCGGGTGCACCAGCATCAGGCCGAGCACAATGCCGAGGATTTCGCTGCCGCCAAAGCGCTTGGCCGCCGACCAGCCCACCAGCGCCGGGAGGAACACGAAGGACGTGTTGGCCATCAGGTTGATCAGGCTCCAGAGCCCGTCAAGCGTCGGATAGGCGTCCAGCAGGGTCTTGCCCTCAATGAACATGCCCTTGGCGCCAATCAGGTTGTTGATGCCCATCAACAGCCCCGCAATGATCAACGCCGGCAGGATCGGCATGAACACGTCGGAGAACACCCGCACCAGTCGCTGCATGGCGTTGATCTTGTCGGCGCTTTTTTGTTTGACGTCGGCGATGGTTGCAGCCGCCAGACCGGTTTGACGGCGCAGTTCGGCGTAGACCTTTTCCACTTCGCCGGGGCCGATCACCACCTGGAACAGGCCGCCGGTATAGAACGAACCCTTGACCAGATCGATCCGGTTCAGCGTGGCGCTGTCGACCAGGCTCGGGTCCTTGAGGGCCAGGCGCAGGCGTGTGACGCAGTGCGCGGCCTGCTCGAGGTTGTCGCTGCCACCGAGGCTTTGCAGCAGCTCGCTGGCGATGTTCGGATAATCGTGGCTCATGCTTTTCTTCCGCTGTAGTTTTTTGTTTTTGGCAGCACGCCGAAGCGAAAAGTACTCGTCTGTACGAGTTAAAGCAACAACTCGTACAGACGAGTTTGATTTTGTTTATCCTGAACCCGACCAACGGCGATTTTTCCTACCTCCGAAGTCAAAGAAACCTAAACCCGCATGGACAAACCCCTACCCTGCCCTTAAGGTTCAAAACCTTGAGCACAGCGCGGCACAGAGCCATCCCCATGAGTAAATACAACCAGATCTACAGCGATCTGCTTGCCAGCATCACCACCGAACGTCTGGAACGCGGCGCCCGGTTGCCTTCCGAAACCGAATTGATGGACAGCTACCAGGCCAGTCGCGGCACCGTGCGCAAGGCCATCGAGCAATTGCAGGAGCGCGGTTTCGCCCAGAAAGTCCACGGCAAAGGCACCTTCGTGCTGTCGACCAACCCGATCGAGTTTCAGCTCGGCGGCATCGTCAGCTTCCAGGAGACTTACCCGCGACTGGGCAACGACGTCAGCACCGAGGTAGTCGAGTTCACACAAATCCCCCTCGAAGGCCCGCTGCTCGACCACATCAAGGCTGAAGAAGGCAGCCTGATCACGCGGATCAAACGCGTACGGCGGATCGACGGCAAACGGGTGATCCTGGACATCAACCATTTCGTCAGCGACGTGATTCCCGGCCTGACCCGCGACATTGCCGAGCAATCGATCTACGCCTTCATCGAACAGACCCTGCAACTGCAAATCGCTTACGCCCAACGCACCATCGAAGCGGTGCCCCGGAGCAAGGATGACCAACAACACCTGGACCTCGACGGCCAGAGCCATGTGATCGTGGTCAGTAACCAGACCTTCCTGCAGGACGGCCGCCAGTTCGAGTACACCGAATCGCGGCATACCCTCGACAAGTTCTACTTTTCGGATGTGGCACGGCGCTGACCCTACACGTTCCGGAATCGTGTTTGTACATAACTATGTAGTGCACTTCCCTTGAGCAAATGGGCAATCCTCTCAGCCCATTTCTCAAGGAGCGAGAACATGCCTACCGATCAAACAAGTGAAACGCTGCCCGAGACCGCAAACAAACAACACCTTCTGACCATCGCGCCCGTCATCGTGACTGCCTGTCCCGATTTGCACGAAGAAGCCCATGTGATGGCCACAGAAATCCTGAAAAAACACGGCATTACCGACCTGGATCCGGATCAGGTCTGGTGGCATCGTTTTGGCAATGTCACGGCCAGCAGCACCCAGGCCTTCCTGGGTTGGGAGCACTACCCTAAACCCAGTCAGTCAATGACCCTGACGCAGCTGGTGATTCATCGGTACTACGTCACTGATCAGGACTATTTCGATCAGCTGGACTGTTATGGCGGGTTTTACACCGCCGACGCAACCGCCAGCATTTACAACGAAACCAACGAAGTGCGGATGTACCCCAGCGCAGTGCTCAAGGATTTCTGGCACGAGACCTTCAGCGACCGTTACCGGGACAAGCTGAACACCTACTGGAGCGCGCATTTCGATGACTACCGGACCCTGGCCAAATGCAACTATCTGAGTAAAGCCGTCGAGGCACGGGAAAACGGTACGCTGCAGGAGCAAGAATTTCAGACCGTCATCCGGGCCGTCGCCGCTGACAAATGCTGGCCGATCTCCCAGGAGACCTTGCGAGCGCAAACCTCTGCACCAACCGATCTGCGGGTGTGCGCCCTGGACGTCGCCGGGCATGTCGCCACGGATATTCTGCGTATCGATGACGGTAGCGGACGGCAAATCACCTATGTCCCGGGGGCCACAGAAGCGTTCCACGTGCACCCGACGTTGACGGACATGCATTGGTGGATCCTGCTGCAAATGAATGATGACGCGCGTTATACCGAATTCATGACCCACTTCCCGCTGTCGGTGCGTCAGGAGATCCACGACAACATTACGCCCCTGATGAACCAGTTGGTGGGCACGTGGGGCAAATACGATCACCATCTGATCAATCAAAAAAACATCACCATCAGCGGTGACGCGTTTTCCTGGTTGAGCCGTAATGTGCAGAGCGCAATGTCGCAAGAGGCCGATCTGTCTCTGGTGACCAACGGACAACTGCGTAAAGGCATGTGGCTGGGTTACCTGAGCGCCGGCCTGCACGTCTTCGGGCCGCTGGCGCTGCTCGGCTGGCCGATTGCACTGCCGGTGATTGGCGCCAGCATCGCTTCAATGGGCTTGAACATCGACAAGGCCGTGAACGGCAAAACGGTGGCGGAGCGCAAGGCCGGCGTAAAAGGCGCCGTACTGGCTGGCATCAACCTTCTGTTCAACCTGCCGCTGCTCAAGGAGGTCGATGTTCTGGAGGAGGTCGGCGCTTCGGCCGAGGCCGCCGAAGCTGCCGAAATGGCCAGGCTGCGGGAGGCCACCAATCCTGCTGAGCCGATCAGTGCGCAAGGACCGGAGGTGTCCGACGGTTCAGAGAACGCAGTTACTCAAATTCAAGAGTTCATCCCGCTGAAGCCGGAGCCGGCACAGAACCTTGAAGTACCGGAGCACTGGCAAAGTAACGAGATTCTGGAAAGCGAGGCACCACTTGCCACCAGCGGCAAGTTCCAGGGCATCTACTCGCTCAACTCCACCCCCTCGACTGCCATCATGATGAACGACGCAGCCTATTACGTGCGTTACGAAACCGACATCAATGGCGGTGGCACCTGGGCCATCATCGACCCGGCAAACCCTCACGCTTCCTCAGGATCGATACCCGTGCGTTTGAACGCCGATGGCGAGTGGGAGTTGACGCCGAAATCCGGTTTGAAGGGTGGTGGCAAAGACGACCTCGCCGCTGTTCCGGGTCCTTCTCGCTTTCCCGACCATGTCCGACCACCGGAAGCATTTCGCGTGCCCTCGACGAAGTACGACACCTCCAATGGGCGGTCGCTCAACTTCCTGGGGCTAGGTAAGAAAGAAACGCACATAAAAATAATCAACCTCCCCAACGGACGCATACAAGGGGTGACACCCTATGAAGAGTTCGTCGCGGGACATCGCACAGCTCTATTGAGAGATGCTCGTGCTTTCTTCTCCAAAGAAAACTTTTTTGCCTCATTACCGGCACGTCCGGTACAGCCCGTCATCACGCCGTCGATGACTGTCCCGGAACTCATTCAGGAAATATTCGATGCTTCGCCGGGATTAGTGATTGGAGAAAGCCAGGATCGTATTGCCAGCATGCGGTTCCTTATCGAGAACATGCAGACGTTGGCCAGGCAAGGCGTCAAGACGATCTATATGCATCGCCTGCTCAATGACTTCAATCAAATGGATCTGAATATTTTCGGCAGAAGCGCAAAGATGGACGGCATGCTCGAAAAGTATTTGAAACAGTTACAAAGCGATCCTGCCGGGCAGTTCACCCCTCTTGAGGTCGTCAAGGTGGCTCGCGAGAACGGTATCCGGATCCAGGCGACCGACTGTCTGGCAAGTTACCGATATCCAGAATCGTCCTTGATTGATGTTCAGGAACAATCCATAAAAAACTACCTCACCACCACGATCATGCGTGCCAATGAAGCGCTTGGCAGATCAGGTAAATGGGTCGTGCTGACGGGCCAGGAAAACACCAATACCTTTAGAGGCATTGCCGGCCTCAGTGAAATGAATGGCGGTATCGGCTTGCGTATCGAGGAAGTACTTCCCGAGCGCAGCCTGCATATAGAGATAGACCACGGCATAGAGGTGGGCCGCAATGCCAGCCCGCCCCCCGTTAACTTTCATGGAGAGTTCGACACCTTGTATGCCGATATCAACCTGCAAGTGCCGATGCCCATGCTGCAACGAACCACGGACGAAATCGCTCAACTGCTGTTCCGCCAGGGAATGTTCACTTTCAAGGAATCTGACGGAACCTGGACATTGATCCATCGCAGCAGAACCGGCCTGATCACAGAGACTCTGGTTGAACGAACGGCCGATGGGCAATACCTGGTCAATCGCCCCGCCTGGACTGACATCCATCAAAAAACCTACCCCAACCTGATCAGCCTTTCCCACGCGCTCACCCGCATGGGCATGAAACTCGAAGGACGCTTGCCAGTGTAGGAAAACACCGTACCGCGATACGCAAAAGGCCCCGTGAACTCACATTCACGGGGCCTTTCGGTTATTACGGACGATCAGTCAGATCGGGATCATTCCCACTCAATCGTCGCTGGCGGCTTGCTCGACACGTCGTAAGTAACGCGGGAGATGCCTTCGATTTCGTTGATGATCCGGCCGCTGACGGTTTCCAGCAGTTCGTAAGGCAGGTGTGCCCAACGCGCGGTCATGAAGTCGATGGTTTCCACGGCACGCAGGGCAACGACCCAGGCGTAACGACGGCCATCGCCGACCACGCCAACCGATTTCACCGGTTGGAACACCACGAAGGCCTGGCTGACTTTGTGGTACCAGTCGGCCTTGCGCAGTTCTTCGATGAAGATGTGGTCGGCACGACGCAGCAGGTCGGCGTATTCCTTCTTCACTTCACCGAGGATCCGCACGCCCAGGCCCGGGCCCGGGAACGGGTGACGGTAGACCATGTCGTACGGCAGGCCGAGTTCCAGGCCCAGACGACGCACTTCGTCCTTGAACAGCTCGCGCAGCGGCTCCACCAGCTTGAGGTTCATTTCTTCCGGCAGGCCACCCACGTTGTGGTGCGACTTGATCACGTGCGCCTTGCCGCTTTTCGCGCCAGCCGACTCGATCACGTCCGGGTAGATGGTGCCCTGGGCCAGGTACTTGATGTTGTCCAGCTTGCAGGATTCGGCATCGAACACGTCGATGAAGGTACGGCCGATGATCTTGCGCTTCTTCTCCGGGTCCGACTCGCCCGCCAGGTTACCGAGGAACTGTTCTTCGGCGTTGGCGCGGATCACTTTGACCCCCATGTTCTCGGCGAACATGGCCATCACTTGCTCGCCTTCGTGCAGACGCAGCAGGCCGTTGTCGACGAACACGCAGGTCAGCTGATCGCCAATGGCCTTGTGCAGCAGCGCGGCAACCACCGAGGAGTCCACGCCGCCGGACAGGCCGAGCAGTACGTTGTCGGTGCCAACCTGGGCACGGACCTGGGCGATGGCGTCTTCGGCAATCTTCGACGGCGTCCACAGGGCTTCACAGCCACAGATGTCGAGGATGAAGCGCGACAGGATGCGACCGCCCTGCTTGGTGTGGGTCACTTCCGGGTGGAACTGCACGCCGTAGTAGGCACGGTCATCGTTGAACATGCCGGCAATCGGGCAGCTCGGGGTGCTGGCCAGGATGTGGAAGTCTTCCGGCATCTTGGTGACCTTGTCACCGTGGCTCATCCATACGTCGAGGCCGAACAGGCCATCGGCGTCGATGTGGTCTTCGATGCCGTCGAGCAGGCGGCTCTTGCCGACCACGTCGACACGGGCGTAACCGAACTCACGCAGGTCGGAACCTTCAACCTTGCCGCCCAGTTGCTCGGCCATGGTCTGCATGCCGTAGCAGATACCGAAGACTGGCACACCCAGGTCAAACACCGCTTGCGGGCAGCGAGGGCTGTCGGCTTCGTGCACGGACTCGGGGCCGCCGGCGAGGATCACACCTTTTGGAGCGAATTCGCGAATGGCTTCCTCGTCCATGTCGAACGGATGCAGTTCGCAGTAAACGCCGATTTCACGCACGCGGCGGGCGATCAGTTGGGTGTACTGGGAACCGAAATCGAGGATCAGGATGCGGTGAGCGTGAATGTCGAGGGCCATGATTCAGTCTCGTCTAAGTAATTCAGAAACAGTCGTGATTCAGAAACAACTCGGGGCTGAATAGAACAGCCCCGGTTGCTTAACGATTTGCTTGAAGCCTCAACCTACGCGGTAGTTTGGCGCTTCTTTGGTGATCTGTACGTCGTGGACGTGGGACTCGGCCATGCCAGCGCCGGTGATCCGCACGAACTCAGGCTTGGTGCGCATTTCTTCGATGTCGGCGCTGCCGGTGTAACCCATCGAGGAACGCAGGCCGCCCATCAGTTGATGGATGATGGCGCTCAGGGTGCCCTTGTAAGGAACACGCCCTTCGATACCTTCCGGAACCAGCTTCTCGGCACCCGCGGAGGAGTCCTGGAAGTAACGGTCGGAGGAACCTTGAGCCTGGGACATGGCGCCCAGCGAACCCATGCCGCGGTAAGCCTTGTACGAACGGCCCTGGAACAGTTCGATCTCGCCTGGCGCTTCTTCAGTACCGGCGAACATCGAGCCCATCATCACGCAGGAGGCACCGGCCACGATGGCCTTGGACAGGTCACCGGAGAAACGGATGCCGCCGTCGGCGATCAACGGAACGCCAGTGCCTTCAAGGGCGGCGGCGACGTTGGCGATGGCGCTGATTTGCGGGACGCCGACACCGGCGACGATACGGGTGGTGCAGATCGAGCCTGGGCCGATACCGACCTTGACTGCGTCAGCACCGGCTTCGGCCAGGGCCTTGGCGGCAGCGCCGGTGGCGATGTTGCCGCCGATGACCTGCACTTCAGGGAAGTTCTGTTTGACCCAGCGAACGCGGTCGATCACGCCTTTGGAGTGACCGTGGGCAGTGTCGACCACCACCACGTCAACGCCGGCATGGACCAGGGCAGCTACGCGGTCACCGGTGTCTTTGCCGGTGCCGACTGCAGCGCCAACGCGCAGACGACCTTGATCGTCCTTGCTGGCCAGCGGATAAGCCTTGGCTTTTTCGATATCGTTGACGGTCATCATGCCTTTGAGGGCGAATTTGTCGTCGACGATCAGCACGCGCTCGATGCGGTGCTTGTGCAGCAATTCACGCACATCGTTCTTGTTGGCGCCTTCCTTGACCGTGACCAGACGCTCTTTAGGCGTCATCACTTCACGAACGGCGGCGTCCATGCGGTTCTCGAAGCGTACGTCACGGGAAGTGACGATGCCGACCAGGTCGCCATCGTGCAGTACCGGAACGCCGGAGATGTTGTGCAGGCGGGTCAGTTCGAACAGTTCACGCACCGTGGCATCGGCCTCGATGGTAATCGGGTCCTTGACCACACCGGCTTCGTAACGCTTGACCTTGCGCACTTCGGCAGCTTGCTGCTCGATGGTCATGTTCTTGTGGATGATGCCGATGCCACCTTCCTGAGCCATGGCGATTGCCAGACGGGCTTCAGTAACGGTGTCCATAGCGGCGGAAACCAGTGGAATATTCAGCTCGATGCCACGGGTAAGGCGGGTCTTGAGACTGACTTCGTTAGGAAGCACCTCGGAATAACCGGGCACTAGGAGAATGTCGTCGAATGTCAGAGCTTCTTGGCTGATACGCAGCATCGCGGGGGCTCCCGAGCGGGAAAATGGAAGCGCGCCATTATAGTCAGACACCCCCTCGGGTTCAATGTAAAACTCTGTCTATTATTGGCATTACTGACATACGGAGAAACAACGTCCCCTGTAGGAGCTGCCGAAGGCTGCGATTTTTTGACTTTTTGTCGTCAGTGAGGCCGTCGAAGATCAAAAGATCGCAGCCTTCGGCAGCTCCTACGGGGGGACCGGTGTCGACAGTTAGAGCTCGACTTTGACCCAACTCACGGGCTGATCCAGCCAATCGGCAAACTCATCGATAAAGTCCTGCTTGAACCCGGCCTCGAGCCAATTGTTGAAGATGAACCCCAGGTTGGAAAAGCCGCATTCCTGCAAAAACAGAAAGCCGTTGATGTCGTCTTCATGCCCGCATTCAGGGCAGGTGAAGTTATCGGTGCGCCCCGGCATCCAGTCTTCCAGGCTTTCGAACAGCGCTTCGCCGATCTCCTTGCGGCACTCGGCGCAGCCGGCTTCTTCGAGGAAACCCTTGGCCGGTGTATAGATGCAGCGCTTGGTGATGATCTCCAGCCCATTGATCGGCTCGCCGAACGGCAGCGCTTCAGGGTGCAGCACCACGGCGCGGGCGCCATCGGCGATGGCATGGGCCATGTGATTGCCGGTGCGGCCACAGGTGGTCAGCTCTTCCTTAATGATGTTCTTGCGCACCAGCCACCGCACGACCGCCCGGGCCCGGGGTTCGTGTACCGGCAGTGTGGAGATTTTCGGGACGATGATGCTTTGCGAATTCATGGTGCAAGCCTACTGCGTCAAATGGATGTTCCTGCGGTGCGCCGATTGTGAGGGCGGCCGGCAGCTTAATCCCTGACGAAATCCGGTCAAGTACTCAAATAACGCCCGATCAAGGCAATYCCGCTGGCCAGCACCAGCCAGGTCACTAGCCGCACGAAGGCCTCACGGGAGAATTTCATGGTCAATCGTCGGCCGATCCACAGCCCCAGCGCCATCGCCGGCAACAAACACAGCGCCAATACCAACAAGGGTAGCTCGGCATACACACCGGCGACGGCAAACAGGCTCAAGCGCACCACGGTGCTGCAACTGATCAGCGCACTCTGGGTGGCCCGGGCCTCGTCCTTGGGTAACCGACTGTTCAAATAGATCGCATATAGAAAGCCGCCGCTGCCAAACAGCGCCCCGAACATCCCGCCCACCGTGCCCATCGGCACCGCCCATCCGGCGGACAATTGCGCCGGACGGGTTTTAATCCACAGGCTGTAAATCGCATAGGCGCTGATAAACAGCCCCATCAACAGCAGCAACACATCGGATTTCAGGTTCAGCAGAAAAATCACCCCCAACGTGCAACCCACCGCCATGCACGGCAGCAGTCGCAGCAATTCGGACCGCTCTACATTTCGGCGCGAGGGCAGCAGATTGCCGAACGCGGCGACGAAATCCAGCAGCACCAGCAGCGGCACGATTTTCGACAGCGGCATGAACAGAATCAGAATCGGCCCCGCCACCAGCGCGGTACCAAAACCGGCAATGCCGAACACGATGTAGGCCAGGGCAACGCCCAACCCGATCACCAGCCAATCCACCGCCCCCCACGGCCATTGGTTTAACAACTCCAGCACACTCATCGATACGGCTTCCTTTAATTCCTGTGATGACTTTAGCCAGCGCCTAGCGTTGCGACTAATATCTTCAAGGTCGACTATCCATCTCAAAAAGGCATATCTTGTGCTTTCAACCCGTCAATTGCGCTACTTCGTGGAAATCGCCGAGAGCGGCAGCTTCAGCGCTGCAGCCGAACGACTGTTTATTGCTCAATCGGCCTTGAGCCGGCAGATCAAAGACATGGAAATCCGGCTGCAAACGCCGCTGTTCGAACGCACTGCGCGCCAACCCCGACTGACGGCGGCGGGTGAAGCGTTTTTGCCTCGGGCCAGAAATCTGCTGAACGAACTGACCAAGGCCAGCGAAATGGCCACTCAAGTGGGCACCGGTCAACTGGGCGTTTTGCGCCTGAGCCACTCCAGCACCGTGCCCATGAGCGGTCGGCTGCTGCGCGGCATCAGCGCTTATCTCGATCAGCACGCCGGTGTGTCGATGGACATCGTCAAGCTGTCCTCCGAGGCGCAACTGGAGGAATTGGCCGAAGGTCGCCTTGATGTGGGGTTGTTGCGCCTGCCGGTGCTGCGTCAGCGTGAAGGGGTGCAGATTGTTCCGCTATACAGCGAGCGCCTGTTGCTGGCGGTGCCGCCGAATCATCGGCTGGCTGTGGATAAGTCCGCGCAAGGTATCGATCTGGCGCAGTTGAAGAATGAAGCGTTTATTTCCATTCCTCATCCACAGCGTGGCGGCCTGAGCTATCTGTCCGCCGAGTTGTGCATGCGCCAGGGGTTCTTTCCCCGGCCAGCTCGAGTGGTGTCGCGCAAAACCACGCAACTGCAATTAATCCAGGCCGGGTTTGGCATCGCGCTGCTACCGGAATCGATGCAGGACATCGCGCCGCCGGATATCCACTTTCTGCCCTTGGCCGACCCGGATTGCCACAGCACCGTCGCCCTCGCCTATCGGCAGAGTCCCCCTGCGCTGGTTCAGCAATTCATCCAGCACTTCACCCAATCGCCGTAGCAAGCCCGCTCCCACAAGGGATTTACGCTGACTCATGGAGATTGATCGCCGAATGCCTTTAAACTGCGCCCCATGATTAAAGATCCCTTTGCAAGACTCGGCCTGGACCGGGAAGTCCTGACTGTCAGCCAGCTCAACGGCCGCGCGCGGGTGTTGCTCGAAGACGTGTTCAGCAACATCTGGGTCGAAGGCGAAATCTCCAACCTCGCCCGCCCGGCGTCCGGCCATGTGTATTTCACCCTCAAGGACAGCGGCGCCCAAGTTCGTTGCGCACTGTTCCGGCAGAACGCGGCACGGGTTCGCCAGGCGCTGAAGGATGGCCTGGCGGTCAAGGTTCGCGGCAAGGTTTCGCTGTTTGAAGGCCGTGGTGACTACCAACTGATTCTCGACACCGTGGAGCCGGCCGGTGACGGCGCCCTGCGTCTGGCCTTCGATGCCTTGAAGGAAAAACTCAGCGCCGAAGGCCTGTTCAGTGCCGAGCGCAAAGTACCATTGCCGGCGCACCCGCAACGCATCGGCATCATCAGCTCACCCACCGGCGCGGTAATCCGCGACATCATCAGTGTGTTCCGCCGCCGTGCRCCGCAAGTGCAGCTGACGCTGATCCCCACCGCCGTGCAAGGCCGCGAAGCCACGGCGCAAATTGTCCGCGCGCTGAAACTGGCGGACGCCCGTGGTTTCGATGCGTTGATCCTGGCCCGCGGCGGCGGCTCGCTGGAAGACCTCTGGTGTTTCAACGAAGAAGCCGTGGCCCGCGCCGTGGACGCCTGCGTGACGCCAATCGTCAGCGCCGTCGGCCATGAAACCGACGTATCGATCAGTGACTTCGTCGCCGACGTTCGCGCGCCTACGCCGTCCGCCGCCGCCGAACTGCTGGCGCCTGACTCCAGCGATCTGGTGCGTCGGGTCGAAAGCCTGCACCGACGACTGGTGATGCGCATGCGTGACCGCTTGATGCGCGATCGGCTGCGTCTGGAAGGCATCTCTCGCCGCTTGCGCCATCCCGGTGAACGCCTGCGTCAGCAAGCGCAACGCCTGGATGATCTGGACATGCGCTTGCGCCGCGCCTTCGAACGTAGCCTCAACACCCGTCGCGAGCGCTTGATCCGTCTGGAAACCCGCCTCGCCGGGCAACATCCCGGGCGACAACTGGCGATGCTTCGCCAGCGCCTCGACAGCCTCGCCGAGCGCCTGCCCCGGGCCATGCGCGAAGGGCTTAAATCCCGTCGTCTGCAACTGCAAAGTCAGATGCAGACGCTGCATGTGGTCAGCCCGTTGGCGACCCTCGCTCGTGGTTACAGCATTCTGCTGGACGAGCGCGGCAACGCGATCCGCAGCGCCGCGCAAACCCACACCGGCCAGCGCCTGAAAGCCAAACTCGGCGACGGCGAGCTGCAAGTGCGGGTCGAAGACAATCACCTGACGCCTGTCACCCTTTCTTTACTGGATTGATCCATGCCGCGTTTTTTTGCTCCGTTGCTGTTGCTGTGCCTGACCTTCAACGCCCACGCCGACAGTTACATCACCCGCCTGTTGAACAAACCGGTGCCGGGCGGCGTGGCTGTGGTGGATCTGGGCAGCTCCGCCCAAGCGCCGAAAGCCAGTTATCAAGGCAAGCCCGTATTGGTGGTCAAGGAACAGAACAACTGGCTGGCCATCGTCGGCGTGCCGCTGACGGTCAAACCAGGCAGTCAGTCGCTGAGCAGCGGCGGTCGTAACCTGAACTTCACCGTCGGCAACAAGAAATACCCGGAACAGCACATCACCCTGAAGAATACGCAACAGGTCAATCCGAACCCGGCGAATCTCAAGCGCATCGAGGGCGAGTTGGCCGAGCAGATCCGGGCCTATCGCAGCTTCAGCCCGAATACCCCGAGCAACCTGTTGCTGGACAAACCAGTCGATGGGCCGCTGTCGAGCAAGTTCGGCGTGCGCCGCTTTTTCAATGGCGAAGAGCGCAATCCCCATGCGGGCCTCGACTTTGCCGTACCCGCAGGCACGCCGATCAAAACCCCGGCCGCCGGCAAGGTAATCCTGATCGGGAATTACTTCTTCAACGGCAATACAGTGTTCGTCGACCACGGCCAGGGCTTTATCAGCATGTTCTGCCACATGTCGAAGATCGATGTGAAAGTCGGCCAGCCACTGGCGCGTGGTGACGTGGTCGGGAAAGTCGGCTCAACTGGCCGCGCGACCGGGCCGCATATGCACTGGAACGTCAGCTTGAACGATGCGCGGGTGGATCCGGCGATTTTCATTGGTGCGTTTCAGCCATAAGCAGTGGTTGAGGCTGATGGCCTATATCGCGGGCAAGCCCGCGAAGACGGCCAGAGCATCACCGAAACCCGCAGGTAAACCGAACACTCCCAACCCACTCAATCCCTCTTCTATCGATTGCGCATGGCTGAGACACTGCGCAAGCGACTAAACGATCCTACTTCTTACGAGCAATAAAATCTCGCAAAAACCCGCTTTTCGAGTATTCCTCTCAAAGTTTTTCGACTGCTTGCCATCCTTTCCCCCCGCGGTTAGGGTTGAAGGCATGAAAACCTCTCACACCCTCATTCAGCTCCGCCAGCACCGCAGCCTGTGCCTCGTCAGTGCACGACTGCCAGRCTGAATCGCGGTGCCTCGTCCGATGCTTTACCAGAACATTTGATCCACCGGCAGGCCGCCTTTTTTCGGCCCACACAATAAGGATTTTCCAATGAGCATGCTCAAAGACCCGTCTTCGAAATACCGCGCGTTCCCGACCATCAACCTGCCGGACCGCACCTGGCCATCGAAGACCATCACTGCAGCGCCGATCTGGTGCAGCTCGGACCTTCGTGACGGCAACCAGTCGTTGATCGAGCCAATGGACGCGGTCAAGAAGCTGCGTTTCTGGAAGACCCTGGTGCAGGTCGGTGTGAAAGAAATCGAAGCCTCGTTCCCGGCTGCTTCGCAAACCGACTTCGACTTCGTGCGTACCCTGATCGAAGGCGGCCACATCCCGGACGACACCACCATTCAGGTGCTGACCCAGGGCCGTGAAGACCTGATCGCGCGCACCTTCGAATCCCTGCGCGGCGCCAAGAAGGCCATCGTTCACCTGTACAACGCGACCTCCCCTTCCTTCCGCCGCATTGTCTTCAACCAGGACAAGGACGGGATCAAGGCCATTGCCGTGAACGCCGCCAAGCTGTTCGTCAAATATGCCGCCCAGCAGCCGGACACCGAGTGGACCTTCGAATACTCGCCAGAAACCTTCAGCGCCACCGAACTGGAATTCGCCAAGGAAGTCTGCGACGCGGTGATCGAGGTGTGGAACCCGACGCCTGAGCACAAGGTGATCCTCAACCTGCCCGCCACCGTCGAATGCGCGACCCCGAACATCTATGCCGACCAGATCGAATGGTTCGGTCGTCACATCAACCGTCGTGACAGCGTGATCATCAGCCTGCACACCCACAACGACCGTGGCACCGGCGTAGCCGCTACCGAGCTGGGCCTGATGGCTGGCGCCGACCGTGTCGAAGGCTGCCTGTTCGGCAACGGCGAGCGTACCGGTAACGTCGATCTCGTTACCGTGGCATTGAACCTTTACACCCAGGGCGTCGATCCTGAGCTGGACTTCTCCGACATCGACGGCGTGCGTAAAGTCGTCGAAGAGTGCAACCAGATTGCGGTGCACCCACGTCACCCGTACGTCGGCGACCTGGTTCACACCGCGTTCTCCGGCTCGCACCAGGATGCAATCCGCAAGGGCTTCGCCCAGCAACAACCGGACGCCCTGTGGGAAGTGCCGTACCTGCCGATCGACCCGGCCGACATCGGCCGCAGCTACGAGGCGGTGATTCGGGTCAACAGCCAGTCGGGCAAGGGCGGTATCGCTTACCTGCTGGAACAGGAATACGGCATCAGCTTGCCGCGTCGCATGCAAATCGAGTTCAGCCAGGTCGTGCAGCGTGAAACCGATCGCCTGGGCCTGGAGATGACCGCCCAGCAGATCCACGCGCTGCTGCACAGCGAGTACTTGCAGGCCAACACCCCGTACGCGCTGGTCAGCCATCGCTTGCAGGAAGAAAACGGTCACAGCGCCGTGGAAGTCGAAGTTTCCAGCAAAGGTCAGGGCGAAACCAACCTGCACTGGCGCGGCAAGGGCAACGGTGCCCTGGAAGCACTGGTGGCCGGCCTGCCGATCCCGGTGGAAATCATGGACTACAACGAACACGCCATCGGCGCGGGCACCAATGCCAAGGCCGCGGCCTACATTGAATTGCGGGTGAATGGTGAGCGTGCGGTGCACGGCGTCGGCATCGACGAAAACATCACCACCGCCAGCTTCAAGGCGCTGTTCAGCGCACTGAACCGCTCCCTGAGCCAGCCGGAAGCGAAAGCGGCGTAAAAACCCATCGCAGCAATGCAAAAGGCCCCGGGGTGAGAACCTCGGGGCCTTTTTTGTTGATCAACGATCGGTCAGGTGAACTCGAAGGTATCCGCATCCAGATTCGCCGGGAACCGTGTGCGATACGCCGCCAGTTCCGCCGCGTCCAGTACGACCTTGAACACACCATCGGCATCACCTGCACCGAGCAGCGTCTCGCCCTGAAAATCCAGGACCTGACTGTCACCGGTATACGCAAAGCCTTTGCCATCGGTACCGATACGGTTCACCGCCGCCACATAGCAGAGGTTTTCGATCGCCCGTGCCGGCAGCAATCGGTTCCAGTGCTGACGCCGTGCGCCCGGCCAGTTGGCGGTGTACAGCAGCAAGTCAGTGTCTTGCGGATCGCGACTCCAGACCGGGAAGCGCAGGTCGTAGCAAATCAGCGGCCGCACTCGCCAACCCTTCAATTCGAACTGCACCTGACGCTCGCCCGGGGTGTAGTGATTGTTCTCCCCGGCCATGCGGAACAGGTGACGCTTGTCGTAGTGCCACACCTCTCCGTCCGGCCGTGCCCACAACAGACGATTGCGATGGCTACCGTCAGCCGCCTGGACGATGATGCTGCCGGTCACCACCGCGCCCAGCTTCGCTGCCTGAGCCCGCATCCATTTACTGGTGGGGCCATTTTCCGGCTCGGCGAGGGTTTCCGATTCCATGGAGAAACCGGTGGTGAACATCTCCGGCAGGATGATCAGGTCCGCACCGCGAGCCTGTTCCAGCAACGGCTCGAAATGCTCCAGGTTGGCCTGACGATCGTGCCAGGCCAGGGTGGTCTGGATCAGCGCAAGATTCAGATTGGGCAGGGTACTCAGATCACGCATAGTTTTGCCGCTGCTTCACGCAGGGTCTCCTCGCGCTTGGCAAAGCACAGACGCACCAGGCGTTGGCCTTCAGGTGGAGTCTGGTAGAACACCGAGATCGGAATGCTCGCGACGCCATGCTCGCGGGTCATCCACAGCGCCATCTCGACGTCATTGAGGTCCGGGCGAATCTGCGAGTAATCGACCAACTGGAAATAAGTACCGGCCACGCGGGTAAAACTGAAGCGCGACGGCGTCAGCAGATCGCAGAACAGATCGCGCTTGGCCTGATAGAAGCCCGGCAGCTCTTCGACGTGTTCCGGGTGCTCGGCCATGTAATCGGCCAACGCGTACTGCAACGGCGTCACACCGCAGAAACTGACGTACTGGTGCACTTTGCGCAGCTCCGCGCTAAGGGCCGGCGGCGCCACGACATAACCGGTTTTCCAACCGGTGACGTGGTACGTCTTGCCGAACGAACTGACCACGAAAGCGCGCTGATACAGCTCTTCATGGGCCAATACGCTGGCGTGAGACACACCGTCGAACACCAGGTGTTCATAGACTTCGTCGCTGATCACATAGATGTCGCGGTCGCGGATCAACGCCGCCAACTGATCCAGCTCGGCACGGCTGATCAGCGCACCGCTTGGGTTGTGCGGGGTATTGAGGATGATCATCCGCGTGCGCGGGCTCAGGGCTTCGGCGAGCTTCTGGAAGTCGATGGCGAAGTCCTTCAGGCCGAGTTGCACATGCACACAGCGACCACCGGCCAGCTCGACCGAGGGCTCGTAGCTGTCGTAGCACGGATCGAACACGATCACTTCATCGCCGCTGTGGATCACCGCCTGAATCGCGCAGAAGATCGCCTGGGTAGCGCCGGGGGTGACCGTCACTTCGCTGTCGGCATCAACATGCGCGCCGTAGCTGCGAGCGATCTTCGCCGCGATCTGCTGACGCAACGCCGGTAAGCCGGTCATCGGCGAATACTGGTTGTGGCCACTGGCGATATGCCGACCGACCGCATCACGCAGGGCCTGCGGGCCGTCGAAATCGGGAAAACCCTGGGACAGGTTGATCGCCCCGGTTTGCGTCGCGAGCTGAGACATCTGCGTGAAGATAGTGATGCCGACATTCGGCAGCTTACTGGTGATCATCGGTGATTCCCTGGGCTACACCCGGCTCTAACGGCGGCACGGGAGAGCCCGAGGATAGCCCAAACGACGCCCACAAAAAAAGGGTGCTGGTGAGCACCCTTTTTTTATCACCGCCCCCTGTAGGAGCTGCCGCAGGCTGCGATCTTTTCAGCCATCACACAAGCCAGGATCAAAAGATCGCAGGCTTCGCCAGCTCCTACAAAGCGGTTGATCATTCCCACGCGAGGATGTGGAAATGATCACCTGGATCAGCGCTTGTCGCGGCGCTTCTTGTCGGCCTTTTTGTGGTGCGACATCAAACGACGCTTCTTGTTGACCTGACGGTCGGTGAGCGAGTTCTTGTTGCCTTCGTACGGGTTCTCGCCGCCCTTGAACTCGATGCGGATCGGCGTACCGACCAGCTTGAGCACACGACGGTAAGTGTTTTCCAGGTAACGGACGTAAGACTTCGGCACCTTCTCGATCTGGTTACCGTGGATCACAATGATCGGCGGGTTCGCACCACCCAAGTGGGCATAACGCAGCTTGATCCGGCGGTTGTTGACCATCGGTGGCGCGTGCTCGCCGACCGCATCTTCCAGAATCTGGGTCAGGCGGTTGGTCGGCCAGCGGGTGACCGCGGACTTGAACGAGTTCTGTACCGAGGCGTAGAGATTGCCTACGCCAGTACCGTGCAGGGCCGAGATGAAGTGGATGTCGGCGAAGTCGACGAAGAACAGTCGACGTTGCAGCTCGACCTTCACGAAGTCGCGCTCGCTCGGCGTCATGCCGTCCCACTTGTTGATCGCGATCACCAACGCACGACCGGCTTCAAGGGCAAAGCCCAGCAGATTGAGGTCGTGGTCCACCACGCCTTCGCGGGCGTCCATCACGAAGATCACCACGTTGGCGTCTTTGATCGCCTGCAGGGTTTTGACCACGGAGAACTTTTCGACTTCTTCGTGAATCTTGCCGCGCTTGCGCACACCAGCGGTGTCGATCAGCGTGTACTTCTCGTCGTTACGCTCAAACGGGATGTAGATACTGTCGCGGGTAGTACCGGGCTGGTCATACACGATCACCCGGTCTTCACCGAGCATGCGGTTGACCAGGGTCGACTTGCCGACGTTCGGACGACCGATGATGGCGATCTTGATACCGTCTTTTTCGCTTGGGCCAGGAATGCGCTTGGCTTCCTCACCTTCGGCAACGATCTCTTCCTCTTCGCCTTCTTGCGGTTCTTCTTCGTCTTTCGGGAAGTCGCTCAGGGCGATTTCCAGCATCTGGGTGATGCCACGACCATGGGCACCGGCGATCGGGATCGCGTGGCCCATGCCCAACGGGGCGAATTCGGCGCGGGCCATTTCAGGGTCGATGTTGTCGACCTTGTTGGCGACCACATAGGAACGCTTATTACGCTTGCGCAAGTGCTCGGCGATCATCTGGTCGGCGGCGGTAAAACCGGCCTTGGCATCTACCAGGAACAGAACGACATCCGCTTCTTCAATGGCCAGCAGCGACTGCTCGGCCATTTTTTCGTCCATACCGTGCTCGTCACCGGAGATACCACCAGTGTCGACCAGAATGTAGGAACGCCCTTGCCACTTGGCCTCACCGTATTGGCGATCACGGGTCAGACCGGACAAGTCGCCGACGATGGCGTCGCGAGTCCTGGTCAGGCGGTTGAACAAGGTGGACTTGCCGACGTTCGGTCGGCCCACCAGGGCGATTACGGGAACCATGCGGCTCTCCACTTCGTTATTTCAGAAAATACAAAAGCCGCTGCGAGGCAGCGGCTGGTGCTCGGGGCAGCGCTTGAAAGCGCTGCGAGCCTTGCAGAACAAGGCCGCTTGGGGGTTAAACCCCAAGCATAGTCTTTACTTGATGGTCAGGGCTTCCAGTTTGCCGCTGTTGCCATACACATAAATCGTGTCACCCACCACCAGCGGACGGGCACGCAGGCCGTCGCTGTCGATGCGCTCGCGGCCGACGAAACGACCGTCCACCTGACTCAGCAGGTGCAGGTAACCTTCCAGGTCACCGACTGCAACGTAGCTGGAGAACACTTCCGGAGCCGACAGTTGACGGCGGGCCAGCGAATCGTTGCTCCACAATGCAGTGGTGGAACGCTCGTCGACGCCTTCAACCGTGCCCGAAGACAGGCTTACGTAGACGCTGCCAAAACCCTGGGCGACGCCGGCATAGCTGGAAGCATCACGCTGCCAGAGCTGACGACCGCTTTCCAGGTCCAGTGCCGCGACGCGACCCTGGTAGCTGGCGACATACAGTGTACCGCCGGACAGCAGCAAGCCACCGTCGATATCGACCACACGCTCCAGCTCCGAACGACCTTGTGGAATCGCTACACGTTGTTCCCAAACCGGCACGCCGTTGGACACATCTAGAGCAACCACTTTACCGGTCGACAGGCCAGCCACCGCGAGGCGGTTGGTGACGATCGGTGCGCTGGTGCCGCGCAGGGTCAGGACCGCTGGCGTGCTGTCATACAACCAGCGCTGGTTGCCGGTGGAGGCATCCAGACCGATCAGACGGTCATCCTGGGTCTGAACCACAACAACGTCACCGTTGGTGGCCGGTGGTGCGAGAACTTCGCTGGTCACGCGAGCGCGCCATTTCTCTTCACCGCTGCTGGCATCCAGGGCAACGATTTCACCCTTGAGCGTGCCGATCATGACCAGACCGTAACCCACGCCAACGGCGCCAGAGACAGGCAGTTCGAGATCTTTCTTCCACTTGACGTCGCCATTGCTGCGATCCATTGCCATCACCACACCGGTGACGTCGGCGGCATAGATGGTATCGCCATCGATCGCCGGAACCAGCATGTTGTAGGTTTCGCCCTGACCGTTACCGATCGAACGACTCCACTGCTTGTGCAGAACCACTTCTTCTTTGAAGTCGGTCAGCTCGGCCGGTGGCAACTCTTTTTTGCTGTTGCTGCTGCAACCCGCGGCCAGAATGGCCAGAGCCAGCAATGCTGCATGTTTCCAACGAATCACGTCACGCATCCCCTTTGGCCAGGTCGTCCAGCTTGATTTGTAGGCCACCGACCGCCGCTTCATCCGACAGTGCCGCCTTGGCTTTTTGATACGCCGCGTTCGCTTCGTCGGTACGACCCAGTTGCACCAGCAGGTCGCCCTTGAGTTCTTCACGAGTGGCCAGGAAGGCCTTGTCGGCATCGCCTTCGAGCAGTTTCAGGGCTTCATCGACCTTGTTCTGCGCGGCCAGCACCTGCGCCAGGCGCTGACGGGCGATTTCACCCAGTGCCGGGTTGGCCGGTTTGTCGACAATGGCTTTCAGCTCGCTGGCTGCGTCGTCCAGCTTGCCGCTGTCGACCGCGACTTTCGCCACGAACAGGCTGCCGTATTGCGCGTAGGCGGTGCCGCCGAACTCGCTGTTGAGCTTGCCGGCCAGATCCGAAACACGTGCAGCATCAGGCTTGCCGTCAGGCGTCAGCGTGGTTTCCAGCAACTGCTGGTAGAGAATCGAGGCGCCTTGCGACTGATTGCTCTGATACTTCTGAAAGGCCTGCCAGCCGAACACGATGACCAGCGCCAACAGGCCGCCAGTAACCAGGGGCTTGCCGTTGCGTGTCCACCACTCCTTCAACTCCGCCACATGTTCGTCTTCGGTACTCGACACCCCAATACTCCTTAATCGCTAAATCGGCTGTTTGACAGCTTCAACCCTGCACGACGCAGGTGGCCAGGTGTGCAGCAAGCGCATCCCAGGCAATGCTTTGTTGTTCGCCCTGGCCACGCAGGGGTTTGAAACCTACCACTTGCTGGGCCATTTCGTCGTCACCGAGGATCAATGCGTACAGCGCACCGCTCTTGTCGGCTTTCTTGAACTGGCTTTTGAAGCTGCCGCCCCCGGCATTGATTTGCAGGCGCAGGTTGGGCAGTTGATCACGAACACGCTCGCTCAGGGTCAGACCGGCCAGCTCGGCGGCTTCACCGAAGGCGCATAGGTAGACGTCGACCTGACGGGAGATCTCTTCGGGGATCTGCTCCAGGGTTTCAAGCAGCAGCACCAGACGCTCGATGCCCATGGCGAAACCGACGCCCGGGGTCGGTTTGCCGCCCATCTGCTCCACCAGACCGTCGTAACGACCACCGGCACATACCGTGCCCTGGGCGCCCAATTGGTCGGTAACCCATTCGAATACGGTCTTGCTGTAGTAATCCAGCCCGCGAACCAGCTTCGGGTTGATCACATAAGGAATGCCGGCGGCGTCCAGGCGAGCCTTGAGGCCCTCGAAGTGCACGCGGGATTCTTCGTCGAGGTAGTCGGCCATTTTCGGCGCGTCGGCCAGCACCGCTTGAGTGTCGGCGTTCTTGGTATCCAGGACCCGCAGCGGGTTGGTCTTCAGACGGCGCTGGCTGTCTTCGTCCAGTTGATCCAGGCGAGCGGTCAGGTACTCGACCAGTGCTTCGCGATAACGACCACGGGATTCGGCAGTGCCCAGGCTGTTGAGTTCGAGCTTGACCGCATCGCGGATACCCAGCTCGCCCCACAGGCGCCAGGTCAGCACGATCAGCTCGGCGTCGATGTCCGGACCGTCGAGGTTGAAGACTTCACAACCAATCTGGTGGAACTGGCGATAACGGCCTTTCTGCGGACGTTCGTGGCGGAACATCGGGCCGATGTACCAGAGTTTCTGCACCTGGCCGCCGCCGGTAATGCCGTGTTCGAGCACCGCACGCACGCAGGCCGCTGTGCCTTCAGGGCGCAGGGTCAGGGAATCGCCGTTGCGGTCTTCGAAGGTGTACATCTCTTTTTCGACGATGTCGGTCACTTCACCGATGGAGCGCTTGAACAGCTCGGTGAACTCGACGATCGGCATGCGGATCTGCTTGTAACCGTAGTTATCCAGCAAACGCGAAACGGTGCCTTCGAAATGACGCCACAGGGGAGTCTGCTCGGGCAGGATGTCGTTCATGCCACGAATGGCTTGCAGAGACTTGCTCACTTTAAATCCTTAAATTCGTTCGGCTCTTCAGTCAGGCTCAGCCGCGAGCGATTACAGCCGCGTCGGCTTCGACCTTTTCGGCCGCTTTCTGGCGGATCAAGCGTTCAAGCTCATCCACCAGATTGTCATTCGTCAGTTTCTGCGACGGCTTGCCGTCGATGTAAATCAGGTTTGGCGTGCCGCCGGTCAAGCCGATATGGGCTTCCTTGGCTTCGCCCGGCCCGTTGACCACGCAACCGATTACCGCGACATCCAGCGGCACCAGCAAGTCTTCGAGGCGCCCTTCCAGCTCGTTCATGGTTTTGACCACATCGAAGTTCTGCCGCGAGCAGCTCGGGCAGGCGATGAAGTTGATGCCACGGGAACGCAGGTGCAGGGATTTGAGAATGTCGTAGCCGACTTTCACTTCCTCGACCGGGTCGGCCGCCAACGAGATGCGAATAGTATCGCCAATCCCTTCGGCGAGCAGCATACCGAGGCCCACGGCGGATTTCACTGTGCCTGAACGCAAACCACCGGCTTCGGTGATGCCCAGGTGCAACGGCTGGACGATTTCCTTGGCCAGCAAGCGGTAGGCTTCAACGGCCATGAACACGTCGGAAGCTTTTACGCTGACCTTGAAGTCCTGGAAATTGAGGCGTTCGAGGTGTTCGACGTGACGCAGGGCGGACTCGACCAGCGCGGCCGGAGTCGGCTCACCATATTTCTTTTGCAGGTCTTTTTCCAGGGAACCGGCGTTCACGCCGATACGGATTGGAATCCCGCGATCACGGGCGGCATCGACCACCGCACGTACGCGGTCTTCACGACCGATGTTGCCTGGGTTGATGCGCAGGCAATCGACGCCCAGTTCGGCTACGCGCAGAGCGATCCTGTAGTCGAAGTGGATGTCAGCCACCAACGGCACCTTGACCAGTTGCTTGATCTTGCCGAAGGCTTCGGCGGCGTCCATGTCCGGCACCGAAACCCGAACGATATCGACGCCAGCGGCTTCCAGACGATTGATCTGGGCCACGGTGGCGGCCACGTCATTGGTGTCGCTGTTGGTCATGCTCTGCACAGCGATGGGCGCATCGCCGCCAACAGGCACGTTACCGACCCAGATCTTCCGGGATTCGCGACGCTTGATTGGAGATTCGCCGTGCATGACTTATTGACCTAACTTCAGGCGAGCAGTCTCGCCACTGGTGAACGGAGCGACATCAACCACCTGCCCGTTGTAGCTGACCTGCGCGCCACGGGCGAAGCCCAGACGCACGGCAAAGGGCGGCTTGCCGCTGACGGAAACACTTTCGCCTTTACGCTTGAGACCACTCAACAGCACTTTACCCGTGCCGTCGGTCACTTGAGTCCAGCAATCGGCGCTGAATTGCAGTTGAACCTGGCCCTGGCCCGCAACCGGAGCCGCTGGAGTTGCTGGAGCAGCAGCTGCAACGGTCGGCGCAACCGGAGCCGTCGCAACCGCTGCCGGTACAGCGGCAACAGCCGGTGCTGGCGCTGCCGGTGTCGCGACAACCGGAGCAGTATTGTGGGCCGGAGCCGCAGGTGTTGCTACCGGGGCTGCTGGAGCGGGTGTTGGCGCCGGCGCGCTTGCTTCGGCGTTGGCAGGCTCCTCAGCCTGCGGCAACGCCAGAGGCGTTTCACCTTCTGCCTCACCTTGCGCAACGGCCTGGTCTTCCGGCTCGTCCAGCGGATGGATCTGGGTGGTGCCATCGGCGCCTTCGACTTCAACGTGTTCCGGAGCCAGGCTGACCAGGTCCTTGGTGCGCAATGAAGTTTGATCCTGCCACCAGACAAAACCGCCGCCAATCACCGCGATCAGTAACAACAGGCTGACAATTCGCAAAATGGTGTGGGAAACCCGAACCGGCTCTTCGATACGCCCCAGGCTGTGGACGTTGCTGCCCTGGGAGTCGGTGCCGGTGGATTGGTCGAACTGCTGAACCAGAACAGCCTGGTCCATGCCCAGCAATTTGGCGTACGCGCGAATATAGCCACGAGCAAAGGTGTGGCCAGGCAGCTTGTCAAAAGCGCCGGCTTCCAGATTACTCAGGGAATTGACAGTGAGGTTGAGCTTGAGGGCCACTTCGGCCAGCGACCAGCCATTGCTTTCGCGGGCCTGGCGCAATGTCTCACCGGGGTTAACGCGATTCGCTGCTACAACTTCGGGATGCGCCGCTTTCATCATTGCTCCGACAGGTATTGCTGATATTCCGGCGTACCGGGATAGAGTCGTTTTAATTGCAGGCCAAAACTGGCGGCCTTGTCGCGATCTTCAAACACTTTTGCCAGCCGAACGCCGAGCAATAGACTACGTGCATTTTGCTCGCTGAGCAGGCTAAAACGATCGTAATAGTCACGCGCGGGCACATAATGCCTGTCTTCGAATGACAACTCAGCCATTTCCAGCAAGGCACGTGGCTGTTGGCGGTTCAAACGCAGGGCTTTTTCCAGTTGCTGGCGAGCCAGGTCACGCTGGCCCAGCTTTGAAGCGGTCATGCCGAGGTTCTCGAAAACCCGCGAACGCTCAGGATACAGAGTATCGGCGGCTGCCTGTTCAAAGCGCTCGTACGCCTCTTTGTAACGTTTTTCTTCGAACAGAAAACTGCCGTAGTTGTTCAGGATTCGCGCATCGGCGGGACGGGAAGACAGTGCCTTGCGAAAATGCTGATCGGCCAGTTCCGGCTCCATCTCGGCCTGGAACACCAGCCCCAGGGCCGCGTTGGCGTCAGGATCCGAGTCATCCAGTTCCAACGCCTTCTTCAGCGGGACCTTGGCGCGCTCGGTCATGCCCTGCTGCAAGTACCCCAGGCCCAGCTGCACGTAGGCGGCACGCGCTTCATCACGGCCCTTGCTGGTCTTCATCGGGTTGAAGTCGCCCGACAAGACACAACCAGCACAAAGGCTGGCCAACAGCACAAGCAGCGCGAAGCGCAGGGACATAGAGATCCTCTCTTAATTATTGTTCGCAGCGTTTTGCGGCATATCGTTGTCGGCGTTCAACTCACGCACGGCGATATAACGTTCGCTGCGACGGGTGCGATCCAGCACCTGCCCTACCAACTGGCCACACGCGGCATCGATGTCTTCACCGCGGGTGGTACGCACGGTGACGTTGAAGCCTGCATGGTGAAGCTGATCCTGGAAACGGCGAATCGCGTTGTTGCTCGGACGCTCATAGCCGGAGTGCGGGAACGGGTTGAACGGAATCAGGTTGATCTTGCACGGAACATTCTTGAGCAACTCGATCATTTCGACCGCGTGTTCGACCTTGTCGTTGATGTCCTTGAGCAAGGTGTACTCGATGGTCAGTACGCGCTTTTCGCCCAGGGACGACATGTAGCGCTGACACGACTCCAGCAGCATCTTAAGCGGATACTTCTTGTTGATCGGCACCAATTGGTTACGCAATGCGTCATTCGGTGCGTGCAGGGACAACGCCAGGGAAACATCGATGTGCTTGGACAGCTCATCGATCATCGGCACCACACCCGAAGTCGACAGGGTCACGCGGCGCTTGGAGATGCCATAGCCCAGGTCATCCATCATCAGATGCATGGCGGCCACGACGTTGTCGAAGTTCAGCAGCGGCTCACCCATGCCCATCATCACCACGTTGGTGATGGCACGGTCGACGGTTGCCGGGACGCTGCCAAAGGATTTGTTGGCAATCCACACCTGGCCGATGACTTCGGCGACGGTGAGGTTGCTATTGAAACCTTGCTTGCCGGTGGAGCAGAAACTGCAGTCCAGGGCACAGCCTGCCTGGGACGAAACGCACAAGGTGCCGCGTTTGCCCTGGGGAATGTAAACGGTCTCGACGCAGCTGCCGGACGCCACGCGCACCACCCACTTACGGGTGCCGTCGCTGGAGATGTCCTCGCTGACCACTTCCGGACCACGAACTTCAGCAACAGCCTTGAGCTTTTCGCGCAAGGCCTTGCTGACGTTCGTCATGGCGTCGAAATCATCGACGCCAAAGTGGTGAATCCATTTCATTACCTGACCGGCACGGAAACGCTTCTCCCCGATCGAGTCGAAGAATTTTTCCATTTCCTGTTGAGTCAGACCCAGCAGGTTGGTTTTTACAGTCGATGTAGTCATGGATTCACCTTCACTCTTAAGCCAATGCTTAGCGAGTGGTTACTTCAGTAGCTGCGAAGAAGTACGAGATTTCGCGAGCAGCAGCGGCTTCGGAGTCCGAACCGTGTACAGCGTTGGCGTCGATGGAATCAGCGAAGTCAGCGCGGATGGTGCCAGGAGCAGCTTCTTTAGGGTTGGTAGCGCCCATCAGCTCACGGTTCAGAGCGATAGCGTTTTCGCCTTCCAGAACCTGAACGACAACCGGACCGGAAATCATGAAAGCAACCAGGTCGTTGAAGAAACCACGAGCGCTGTGCTCAGCGTAGAAGCCTTCAGCTTCGGCTTTGGACAGTTGCTTCAGTTTCGAAGCTACAACGCGCAGGCCTGCTTTTTCGAAACGAGTGGTGATCTCGCCGATGACATTTTTAGCAACAGCGTCAGGCTTGATGATGGAGAAAGTACGTTGAACAGCCATGGTGTAACTCCAGAAACGGTAATTTGCGAAAAATTAAACCCGCGAATTATACGCGGGTTCTTTGGTATTGCCTAACTGCGTACGGTGCAGAATCAGTCTGCTTCTTCGATCCAGGCGGCCTGAATGGCTTCAAGCACCTTCTCGCCACCGCGTGTCGGATCATCACTGAATTCCGGCAATGCCAGCACCCACTTATGCAGATCGACGAAGTTCACGTAACGCGGGTCCACATCCGGCTTTGAATCAGCCAGCTGGATCGCGATTTCCAGCACATCAACCCATTTCAGGCTCATGAAAGTTCCTTGAATCAGTGCGGCGCTTCGGCGGCGTGGTTGAGCGAGTATTTCGGAATTTCGACGGTCAGGTCTTCAGTCCCGACTTTTGCCTGACAGGCCAGACGTGACTGGGCTTCCAGCCCCCAGGCCTTATCAAGATAGTCTTCCTCCAGCTCATCAGCCTCTTCCAGCGAGTCGAAACCCTCACGAATGATGCAGTGACAAGTGGTGCACGCGCAGACGCCGCCACAGGCGCTTTCCATCTCGATATGGTGTTCATGGGCCAGCTCGAGAATGGATATGCCGGGCTCAGCCTCCACAACCATGCCTTCCGGGCAAAACTTCTCGTGTGGCAGAAAAATGACCTGCGGCATCAATTATTCCTCGATTTCATTCAGATTGCGCCCCGCCAGAGCGGCTTTCACCGTCGAGTCCAGGCGGCGGGCAGCAAAGGCATCGGTCACTTGCGACAGACGTTTGGTCTGCTGCTCAATGGCGTAACCATCGGTGCCTTTCATCAATTCGGTCAGTTCCTGCATCTGCAATTCGATGACCATGCGCTCTTCGGCGTCGAGCAAGCGTTCGCCGTCGACATCCAGAGCACCCTGCACTGCTTCGATCAGGCGCTGGGCATCGACCTGCTGTTCACGCAATACGCGGGCGACCTTGTCGTCGTTGGCGTGCTGGAACGAATCTTTGAGCATTTTGGCGATTTCGCCGTCGGTCAGGCCGTAGGACGGTTTGACCTGAATGCTGGCTTCGACACCCGAACCCAATTCGCGGGCCGAGACACTGAGCAGACCGTCGGCATCGACCTGGAAGGTCACGCGAATCTTCGCCGCCCCAGCAACCATCGCTGGAATACCGCGCAATTCGAAGCGTGCCAGGGAGCGGCAGTCGCTGATCAACTCACGCTCGCCCTGCAATACGTGGATCGCCATGGCCGACTGGCCGTCTTTATAAGTGGTGAAGTCCTGGGCCCGGGCGACAGGGATGGTGGTGTTGCGCGGAATCACCTTCTCCATCAGGCCGCCCATGGTTTCCAGCCCCAGGGACAACGGAATCACGTCGAGCAACAGCAGTTCGCCGCCGTCACGCTTATTGCCAGCCAGGGTATCGGCCTGGATCGCGGCGCCGATGGCCACGACTTGGTCCGGGTCGATTTCGGTCAGCGGTTCACGACCGAAGGCTTGCGCAACGGCTTCGCGCACGCGCGGCACGCGAGTCGAGCCGCCGACCATGACCACCGCATGAACGTCTTCCAGCTCAATGCCGGAATCACGCACCGCGCGACGACAGGCTTTCAGGCTGCGGGCAACCATCGGCTCGATCAGCGCATTGAACGCTTCACGGGTCAGCCCCGCCTTCCAGTCGCCATACGCGACTTCGACGGACGAGGCACTGGTCAGGGCTTCTTTGGCCGCACACGCGGTTTGCAACAGATTGCGTTGCTCGCCCGGATCGAGGTCGGCCGACAGACCGGCACTCTCGATGATCCAGCCAGCAATGGCGTGATCGAAGTCATCGCCACCCAGGGCGCTGTCGCCACCGGTAGCCAGCACTTCGAATACACCGCCGGTCAGGCGCAGAATCGAAATATCAAAGGTGCCGCCGCCCAGGTCATAAATGGCAACCAGGCCTTCAGCCTGTTGATCCAGACCGTAAGCCACCGCAGCAGCGGTCGGCTCATTGAGCAAGCGCAGCACGTTCAGGCCGGCCAGCTTGGCCGCATCCTTGGTGGCTTGACGCTGAGCATCATCGAAATAGGCCGGAACGGTGATCACTGCGCCGACCAGTTCGCCACCCAAGGTCGCTTCGGCGCGCTGACGCAGCACCTTGAGGATATCGGCGGAGACTTCGACCGGGCTTTTCGGGCCTTGCACCGTGTCGATGAACGGCATGTGCGACTCGCCGTCGACAAAACGGTATGGCAGCTGATCGCCCAATTGCTTGACGTCGGACAAACCACGTCCCATCAAGCGCTTGACCGACAGCACAGTGTTCAGAGGATCGGTAGCGGCAGCCAGTTTGGCCGATTCGCCGACCTCGACGCGATCGGCGTGATAGCGCACGGCAGACGGCAGGATAACCCGCCCTTGCGCGTCGGCCAGAGGCTCGGAAAGACCACTGCGCAATGCAGCGACCAGCGAATTGGTAGTGCCCAAGTCGATCCCCACAGCCAGACGACGCTGGTGCGGTTGAGGACTTTGGCCGGGTTCGGCGATCTGCAGTAGGGCCATCGTGATCAGGACTTATCTGTATATCAGGCGTGCGACCGGAGCGGCACTGGGTTAATCGTCGAGGCGCTCTTCTAACTGGCGCACTTCGTAGGTGAGCTTGTCGAGGAACTGCATGCGCCGCATCAGGCGTTCGGCCCGTTCGCGTTGCGCCACATCATTCCAGCAAGCTGCGAAGCTTTGGTTCAGTTCATCCTGAGCGGCCTTGAGGCGGCGCTTGAACGTGGCAATACCCGCCATGTCGGCGCTGTCCTGCAGATCCTCGAGCTCTTCACGCAACTCCATCTGCTGCAGAAGAAACTCCGGATCATGCACCGTGACCTCCAGCGGCAACTCGCCACCACTCAATGCGAGCAAGTATCGCGCGCGCTTGGGGGGGCTTTTGAGCGTCTGGTAGGCCTCGTTGAGGCTCGCGGATTGCTCGAGCGCCAGCCGCTGCTCGCGCTCGGAAGCGTCGGCAAAGCGGTCCGGATGAACGCCGCGCGCCAACTCACGGTAGCGCGTAGCCAGCTGATCGAGGTCCAGATTGAAACTCGGTTGCAGCTCAAATAAAGCGAAATGACAAGGAGTACCCACGAGTAGCCTCAGATGTTGAAGCTTTCGCCGCAGCCACATTCACCGCGTACGTTGGGGTTGTTGAACTTGAAGCCTTCGTTCAACCCTTCCTTGACGAAATCAAGCTCGGTGCCGTCCAGGTAGGCCAGGCTTTTCGGGTCGATGATCACTTTCTCGCCGTGACTTTCGAACACCTGATCGTCCGCGCCTACCTCGTCGACAAACTCCAGCACATAGGCAAGGCCGGAACAGCCCGTGGTGCGAACACCCAGACGAATCCCATCACCCTTGCCGCGCCCGTTGAGGGAGCGTCGCACGTGTTGAGCAGCCGCTTCTGTCATGCTGATAGCCATCGGTGACTCCTTACTCGTCGCCAAATCTTGAAAGTCAGATCAAGCCTTTCTTCTGCTTGTAATCGCGAACGGCCGCCTTGATGGCGTCTTCAGCGAGCACGGAGCAGTGAATTTTCACCGGCGGCAGGGCCAGTTCTTCGGCCAGTTGAGTGTTCTTGATGGTCTCTGCTTCATCCAGAGTCTTGCCTTTCATCCACTCGGTCGCCAGGGAGCTGGAGGCGATCGCGGAACCGCAACCGTAAGTCTTGAACTTGGCGTCTTCGATGATGCCTTGCTCATTGACCTTGATCTGCAGACGCATCACGTCACCGCACGCCGGAGCGCCGACCATGCCGGTGCCGACATCAGGATCTTCTGCATCCATCTTGCCGACGTTGCGCGGGTTCTCGTAGTGGTCGATGACCTTTTCGCTGTAAGCCATGATTCTTAATCCTCACTCATCAGGAGTCGCTCTTGAAGCCCTGCCAATCGTGGATTCGCAGGGCCCGGTTGCGGCGACTTGAATATCAGTGTGCCGCCCACTCGATTTTCGAAATGTCGACGCCGTCTTTGTACATGTCCCACAGCGGCGACAGAGTGCGCAGCTTGGTGACGGCCTCGCAGACTTTCTGCGCGGCGTAGTCGATTTCTTCTTCGGTGGTGAAACGGCCGAAGGTGAAGCGAATCGAGCTGTGTGCCAGTTCGTCGTTGCGGCCCAGGGCGCGCAGCACGTACGAAGGCTCAAGCGATGCCGAGGTGCAGGCCGAACCCGACGAAACCGCCAGATCCTTGAGCGCCATGATCAGCGACTCGCCTTCGACGTAGTTGAAGCTCAGGTTCAGGTTGTGCGGTACGCGGGCGGTCATGCTGCCGTTGACGTACAACTCTTCCAGGCCTTCAACCTGCTTGAAGAAACGGTCGCTCAGCGCTTTGATGCGTGCATTCTCGGCAGCCATGTCTTCCTTGGCCACACGGAACGCTTCGCCCATGCCGACGATCTGGTGAGTCGCCAGGGTGCCGGAACGCATGCCACGCTCATGACCGCCGCCGTGCATGGTCGCTTCGATGCGCACACGCGGCTTGCGGCTGACGTACAGCGCGCCGATGCCTTTAGGGCCGTAGGTTTTGTGGGCAGAGAACGACATCAGGTCAACTTTCAGTTTCGACAGGTCGATCTCGACCTTGCCGGTGGACTGAGCGGCGTCGACGTGGAACAGAATACCCCGGGAGCGGGTCAGCTCACCGATGGCGGCGATGTCGTTGATGGTGCCGATTTCGTTGTTCACGTGCATGACCGATACCAGAATGGTGTCGTCACGCAGGGCAGCTTCGACCATTTCCGGAGTGACCAGGCCATCTTCACGAGGATCGAGGTAGGTCACTTCGAAACCTTCACGCTCCAGTTGGCGCATGGTGTCGAGGACAGCCTTGTGCTCAATCTTGGTGGTGATCAGGTGTTTGCCTTTGGTGGAGTAGAAATGCGCCGCCCCCTTGATTGCCAGGTTGTCGGACTCGGTGGCACCGGAGGTCCAGACGATTTCACGCGGGTCGGCGTTAACCAGGTCAGCGACCTGACGACGAGCGTTCTCGACGGACTCTTCGGCTTTCCAGCCGAACACGTGGGAACGGGACGCCGGGTTACCGAAGTTTCCGTCGACCAGCAGGCATTCACTCATCTTTTGCGCGACACGCGGATCAACCGGGGTGGTCGCAGAGTAATCAAGGTAAATCGGCAATTTCATGGACTATCTCCTAAATCAGGCTGGCTGGCGTGCCGCTAGCTCTTTGGCTGTCATTCGACGGCGGACGCTTCAATCTTGTCCAGGCGTGGCGTCTTGCTGTTGCAACGACGCTGGTCCTGACGCTGGGCTACTTCTTGCACCTCACGGCGAGTTACAAGGTCAGCCAAGCTGATACCGCTCAGAAATTCGTGAATCTGCAGGCTAAGATCGCACCACAAATGGTGAGTCAGACAGGTGTCGCCGGAATGGCAATCGCCCTGACCCTGGCACTTGGTTGCATCGACCGATTCGTTGACCGCATCGATTACCTGGGCGACCTGGATGCCCTGCATGTCGCGGGACAATTGGTAGCCACCGCCCGGACCGCGAACACTGGACACCAGATTGCTACGGCGCAATTTGGCGAAAAGCTGCTCGAGGTAGGACAGGGAGATGCCTTGGCGCTCGGAGATATCGGCCAGGGACACCGGCCCGTGCTGCGCGTGTAACGCCAGGTCAAGCATGGCGGTCACGGCGTATCGGCCTTTTGTAGTCAGTCGCATGGACAATTACCACGGAGTTCGGAATGGGGCGAGTATGCAATTCCCGAGTATTTAAGTCAACTATAAGACCCAGCGCATTACTCAGGTTTACCCGCAAAAGAGCGCGCGCATCATAGCAGGGTCTGCGGCGCAATGGCACACCAACCAGCGCGGTGCAAATGCCTGAATGCGACCCTGCCATGAATCAGCTGGCCTTGCTTTCGTCCTTGCCCTTCACACAGGCAAAGTCTTCTTCACGCAGTTCAGGCAGATCCTTGGCACAGTAATTACTGCCCAGATCCTTCAGCGCTCCACACATACCCTCCAGACGCCCATCGACCGCCTGCAAGTGATCGAGCAACTGACCGATCGCCCGGGCCACCGGGTCCGGCATGTCTTCGCCGACACCGTAGGCATCGAAGCCGATCTTCTCGGCCATGGCCTTGCGCTTGGCATCCTGCTCATCGTCGGACTTGACGATAATCCGCCCCGGAATCCCCACCACCGTCGCACCCGGCGGAACTGCCTTGGTGACCACGGCATTGGAACCCACCTTGGCCCCGGCACCGACAGTGAATGGGCCGAGCACCTTGGCGCCGGCACCAACCACCACACCGTCCTCCAGGGTCGGGTGACGCTTACCTTTGTTCCAGCTGGTGCCACCGAGGGTCACGCCCTGATAAAGGGTGACGTCGTTGCCGATCTCGGCAGTCTCACCAATAACGATGCCCATGCCATGGTCGATAAAGAAGCGACGACCGACCTTGGCCCCCGGATGAATCTCGATCCCGGTCAACCAGCGACCGAAGTTCGACACCAGCCGCGCCAGCCATTTCAGATCTGCGCGCCACAGGAGCGACGACAGGCGATGGATCCAGATGGCATGCATGCCCGGATAGCAGGTCAGGACCTCAAAAGCATTACGCGCCGCAGGGTCACGATGAAAAACACTTTGGATATCTTCACGCAAACGCTCGAACATCATTAATCCTTCCGCTTTAGAAGCTCGCCACGGGCCGCCTTCTGGGTTTCCGTGAGGATGCCACGCAATATATTCATTTCCGCCCGGCTGACCGAGCTGCGTCCGTACAACCGGCGCAGGCGCGCCATCAAGTGCCGTGGCTTTTCCGGGTCGAGGAATTCGATGGCTACCAGGGTTTGCTCCAGGTGCTCATAGAATCGCTCCAGCTCATCCATGGTCGCCAGCTCACCACTCTTGGTGGACGCCACTTCTTCCTTCTCGACCTTGCTCGGCTGACCTTGGGCCGCCAGCCAGGACATGCGCACTTCATAGCTCAACACCTGCACCGCCGCCCCGAGGTTCAGCGAACTGAACTCGGGGTCTGATGGGATGTGCACGTGATAATGACATCGCTGCAATTCTTCGTTGGTCAGGCCGGAATCTTCACGACCGAACACCAATGCGATCTCGGCACCCTGCCCCGCTTCCTCGACCACCCTTGCACCGCACTCACGGGGATCGAGCAACGGCCAGGGAATGCGACGATCACGAGCACTGGTACCCAGCACCAGATTGCAGCCGACCAAGGCATCTTCCAAGGTGGCGACGACTTGCGCGTTTTCAAGGATGTCCCCGGCGCCGGACGCACGCGCATCGGCCTCGTGGTGCGGGAACAACCGCGGCTCGACCAGCACCAGTCGCGACAGGCCCATGTTCTTCATGGCACGCGCAGCACCGCCGATATTTCCGGGATGACTGGTATTGACCAGGACGACACGAATGTTTTGCAGCAAGGGAGGCGCTCTCGAACATTGAATGGGGGAGCCGAATCTTACAGCTCCTCCTACCGTTAAGCCATGAAAGCGAACGTCGACCTTCTCCTGTAGAAACTTTCTGATAGAATGCCCGGCTTTCTTTAACAACCTTAGGTGACACATCCATGCAGCCCATGCTGAATATCGCGCTGCGCGCCGCCCGCAGCGCCAGTGAATTGATCTTCCGCTCCATCGAGCGCCTGGATACCATCAAGGTCGACGAAAAAGACGCCAAGGATTATGTATCCGAGGTGGATCGCGCCGCCGAACAGAAAATCATCGACGCACTGCGCAAGGCCTACCCGAATCACTCGATCATGGGTGAAGAAACCGGCCTGCATGCCGGCACCGGCATCGAAGGCGAAGAATACCTGTGGATCATCGACCCACTGGACGGCACCACCAACTTCCTGCGCGGCATTCCTCACTTCGCTGTCAGCATCGCCTGCAAATACCGGGGTCGCCTGGAACATGCTGTTGTTCTGGACCCGGTTCGCCAGGAAGAATTCACCGCCAGCCGTGGTCGCGGCGCTCAACTGAACGGTCGTCGCCTGCGCGTTAGCGGCCGTACCAGCCTGGACGGCGCTCTGCTGGGTACCGGCTTCCCGTTCCGAGACGACCAGATGGACAACCTCGACAACTACCTGGGCATGTTCCGCGCCCTGGTTGGCCAGACCGCCGGCATTCGCCGCGCCGGCTCGGCAAGCCTCGACCTGGCCTACGTGGCTGCCGGCCGTTTCGACGCCTTCTGGGAGTCGGGCCTATCTGAATGGGACATGGCTGCAGGCGCCCTGCTGATCCAGGAAGCCGGCGGCTTGGTGAGCGACTTCACCGGCGGTCACGACTTCCTGGAGAAAGGTCACGTCGTTGCCGGCAACACCAAGTGCTTCAAGGCAGTACTGACAGCGATCCAGCCACACCTGCCAGCTTCGCTGAAGCGCTAAGCGCCCAAGCCCAAAAAGCCGCAGCACTTAAAGCAAACGCCCCGACTGGTTCGGGGCGTTTGCTTTTGCGCGAACAAAATCCCCAAGTTAAGCCATAACGCGATCTGCAGCAGCTGCCGAAGCCTGCTGCTACAAGAAGCGCGCCGCAGCCTTTTATATGCCGCCATAACGAAAAATGCCCCGCATCTTTCGATACAGGGCATTTTCTTGAAAATGCCAACCTGAGCAGGCCAGCTTTTCGGCATCGGAAGCTGGACTTAAGCCAGTTTTTCCTTGATGCGAGCTGCTTTACCGGACAGGTCACGCAGGTAGTACAGCTTGGCTTTACGTACATCACCGCGACGCTTGACAGCCATGCTGTCGATTTGCGGGCTGTAGGTCTGGAAAGTACGCTCTACGCCAACACCGTTGGAGATTTTACGAACGGTGAAAGCACTGTTTACGCCGCGGTTACGCTTGGCGATAACTACGCCTTCGAACGCTTGCAGACGCGAACGATCGCCTTCCTTCACTTTCACCTGAACGACAATGGTGTCGCCCGGGGCAAAGGTAGGGATCTCTTTAGTCATCTGCTCTGCTTCGAGTGCAAGGATGATTTTGTTAGTCATGCTGTGCTCCTAAGGTAAATCGTCGGATCTACCATCGATACGTTGTTAACTATCGTCCCGCTCGCGGATGTATTCCTCGAGCAGCTTCTTCTCTTCTCCAGAAAGCGAGCGGCTTTCCAGAAGATCGGCGCGTCGTTCATAGGTCCGACCAAGGGACTGCTGTAAACGCCAACGCCGGATGTGCGCGTGATTGCCACTTAGCAATACGTCGGGAACACGCTGATCCGCATACACCTCCGGTCGGGTGTAGTGCGGGCAATCCAGCAAACCATCCGTAAAGGAATCTTCCTCAGCGGAGTCCGCATGCCCTAAAGCTCCAGGCAGCAGTCGTGTAACCGCATCGATCAGGACCATCGCCGGCAGCTCGCCGCCAGACAGTACATAGTCGCCAATCGACCACTCTTCATCGACATGAGCATCAATAAAACGCTCGTCAATGCCTTCATAGCGGCCGGCAATCAGGATCAATGCATCCAGATTCGCCAACTCGCGTACCGCCGACTGGGTCAGTTGACGGCCTTGGGGGGACAGGTAAATTACCTTCGCCGCCTCCCCGGCTGCTGCCTTGGCCTGAACCAGAGCATCTTCCAGGGGCTTGATCTTCATCACCATGCCCGGACCACCGCCAAATGGGCGATCATCCACAGTGTGATGTCGATCCGTCGTGTAGTCTCGCGGATTCCAACAGGTAAGCTGCAACAGCCCCTGCTTCACCGCCCGACTGGTGATGCCGTACTCGCTGATGGCGGAGAACATCTCGGGAAACAAACTGATCACTTCTACGCGCAGGTTAGCCACGTTTAGAAGTCCGCATCCCATTCCACCTTCATCTCGCCCGCTGCCAGATCGACGGCCAACACGCATTGCTCGGTATACGGCAACAGGCGTTCACGATCATCCAGGCTGCCAGCGCAAGGCTTGACCACCATTACATCATTGGCGCCGGTTTCCAGAAGATGATCGATTTTCCCGAACAATTGCCCGTGAGTATCGATGACCTTCAGACCTTCCAGCTGGTACCAGTAGTACTCGCCATCGGTCAATTCAGGGAACAGGTTGCGCGGCACGCAGATCTCATAACCAGCCAGAAGACGAGCTTCTTCACGATCATCAAGACCCTTGAGCTTTGCGACCAGGAACTTGTCGTTCCCGCGTCCGCTGACCAGCTCGACCTGTTTTACGTTGCCTTCGCGCCTGAGCGTCCAGGTTTTGTAGTCCAACAGGTTTTTAATCGGATCAGTAAAGGAATACACCTTCACTTCGCCGCGAACGCCGTGAACAGAATAAATCTTGCCGATAACGATCAAATCATCAGCAACAGCTGGCGTCGCGTTCATATTGCTCAGGCCGCAGCCTTAGCAGATTCCTTCAACAACTGAGCAACGCGCTCAGAAGGCTGTGCACCAACGCTCAGCCAGTAGGCTACGCGCTCTTGGTTCACGGACAGACGAACTTCTTGACCACGAGCAACAGGGTTGAAGAAACCAACCTGTTCCTTGTGCGAACCGTCACGCGGGTTGCGGCTGTCGGTTACGGTCAAGTGGTAAAACGGGCGCTTTTTGGAGCCGCCAAGGGCAAGACGGATTGTTAGCATGTGAACATCGTTCCTGTAGTCGGTGCTGCAAATCTAAATGCACAGCGGGCATAGGTGCCCGAAAGGCCGCATATTCTAAGGAATATCCGGACTTTTGCAAATGTCTTTTTCCGGCGCCTATCGGCGTGCCATCCAGATTTGCTATAGAGCCATCGTTGAAGATGGCCAGTCAGCTCCCGCCAAGTGCGGGTTTGCTGGAGATCCCACGTCCGTGTGGGTCGGCGCAGGAGCAAGCTCCCGCGCGAATTCTTTACATCTTGGGCATGCCGCCGCCGGGCAACATACCGCCCATGCCGCGCATCATTTTGGCCATTCCGCCTTTGGCGGAGAATTTCTTCATCATCTTCTGCATCTGCTTGTGCTGCTTGATCAAGCGACCGATGTCCTGCACCTGAGTGCCGGAGCCCATGGCGATACGGCGCTTGCGCGAACCGCTGATCAGCTCAGGGTCGCGGCGCTCGGCCGGGGTCATGGAATTGATGATGGCTTCCATCTGTTTGAATTGTTTCTCTGCCGCGCCCTGGGCATTGCCCATCTGCGCCAGGTTCACACCGCCGATATTGGGTAGTTTGTCCATGAGGCCGCCAAGGCCGCCCATGTTCTTCATCTGTTGCAACTGATCGCGGAAGTCTTCGAGGTCGAAACCCTTGCCCTTCTTCAGCTTCTTGGCCAGTTTGTCGGCCTTGTCCTTGTCGAGGGTCGCTTCAGCCTGTTCGATCAGGCTGAGCACGTCGCCCATGCCGAGGATGCGCGATGCGATACGCTCAGGGTGGAACGGTTCGAGCGCTTCGCTCTTCTCGCCCATACCGATGAACTTGATCGGCTTGCCGGTGATAGCACGTACCGACAATGCGGCACCGCCACGGGCATCGCCGTCGACCTTGGTCAGGATCACACCGGTCAGCGGCAATGCATCACCGAAGGCCTTGGCCGTGTTGGCGGCGTCCTGACCGGTCATGGCATCGACCACGAACAGGGTTTCGACCGGGTTGATCGCGGCGTGCAGCGCCTTGATCTCGCCCATCATCTCTTCGTCGATGTGCAAACGACCGGCGGTGTCGACGATGACCACGTCGATGAATTTCAGCTTGGCTTCTTTAATAGCCGCTTGCGCGATGTCGACCGGCTTCTGGCTCAGGTCGGACGGGAAGAACGTCACGCCGATGTCGTTGGCCAGGGTTTCCAGCTGCTTGATCGCCGCCGGACGGTAAACGTCCGCGGACACGACCATCACAGACTTCTTCTTGCGCTCCTTGAGGAAGCGCGCCAGTTTGCCGGCGGTGGTGGTTTTACCCGCACCCTGCAAACCGGCCATCAGAACCACGGCCGGTGGAACGGCGCTCAGGTTCAGGTCTTCGTTGGCCGCGCCCATCAGGCTTTCGAGTTCGGCCTGGACGATCTTCACGAAGGCCTGGCCCGGCGTCAGGCTGCGCGACACCTCGGTGCCGACAGCGCGTTCCTTGACCGAATTGACGAAGTCTTTGACCACCGGCAAGGCGACGTCGGCTTCGAGCAACGCCATGCGCACTTCGCGCAGGGTGTCTTTGATGTTGTCTTCGGTCAGCTTGGCCTTGCCGGTGACATGGCGCAGCGTCTGCGAGAGACGGTCGGTTAAGTTTTCAAACATTGCGCGATCCTTTCAGGCCCTGTGTAGACCGGGATAATGGCGGCCCAGACCGGAATCAACATGTGCTCGGCGAGCCTGCGGCGTGGGCAGGTCGCGGATTATAGCGAAGACTGCGTCTGGCGGACACCTCGCCGTCAGCTTGTATAGTCTTTCGTGCCGTATGGGTTCTATGCCAAACTCAACGCCTTTCGGGCCTGCCTAACAGGATTTATGCTCCCCTTGTCACCCAGCTTGCTTACCACTCTCGCCGCCGCCTGCTTATATGCCGCTGCGACCTTCTATCAAGGCACTCGCCTGGCCACCGGTGCCAAGGCGAACAAACGCCTGCTGGTCACGCTCGGCGTGCTGGCCGTGCTGGCCCACAGCGCCAGCCTGATCAGCTATCTGCTGACTCCGGTCGGCCTGGCCCTGGACTTTTTCAGCGCCGCCAGCCTGATTGCCGCAGCGGTCATCGCCCTGACCCTGCTGGCCTGTTCACGGATACCGGTGGAAAACCTCCTTGTATTACTGTTTCCGCTGGGCGCCGCAACAGTGTTGCTGGCACAGTTCGCCCCCGCCGGCACGGTGCAGGTCATCGACGAAGAACCCGGCATTCTCGCCCACATTCTCCTGTCGATCCTCGCTTACGGCATGTTCACCATCGCGGTGTTCCAGGCCTTGCTGCTGCTGGTTCAGGACCATCAGCTCAAGCACAAGCATCCGTCCGGGCTGATCAAGAACTTCCCACCGCTGCAAACCATGGAAAGCCTGCTGTTCGGCTTCCTCTGGGCCGGCTGGAGCCTGCTGTCGTTGTCGCTGATTTCCGGCTGGCTGTTCGTCGAGAACCTGTTCGCCCAGCACCTGGTGCATAAAACCCTGCTGGCGTGCCTGGCCTGGATCGTGTTCAGCGTGCTGCTCTGGGGGCGCAACCGTCTCGGCTGGCGCGGACACAAAGCCATCCGCTGGACCCTTGCCGGTTTCTGCCTGCTGATGCTGGCGTATTTCGGCAGCAAGCTGGTCCGCGAATACATTCTGCACATCTGACGGGCGGCATTAATGGACGATTTGCCCATAGGACCGATGCTCGCGGTGCTGGCCCTGCTGATTATATGGTCGGGGCTGTTTACCGCCATCGAAGTCGCGCAACAGCAATTACTGGCCCAGCGCACGGCCTCGCGCTCCAGCGACAAACCCGTGGCCAGGCTGAGCTTCCCGCTCAACAGCCTGATCCTCTGCAACACCTTGTGCCGCGCGCTGGTGGTGGTCATCAGCACCTTGCTGGCGATTTTCACCTGGGCACAAAACGGCCCCTGGATTGCCTGCCTCGGTGCCGGCGCAGTGTTGGTGGTGTTCGCCGACTACCTGCCACGCTCCATCGCCGCCCGCTATCCGGATGCCGTCCTGGCCTTGGGCAACACATTGCTCGGCATACCGTTGAAAATCGTCTATCCCGCCGCCTGGCTACTCAATGGCATCAGCCAACTGCTGATGCGGCCATTCGCCCGCAAAATCAACGTGGTGCAGCAAAGCGAAGACGAGGCACCGGCAGATCGACACGACGACCACGAACACGCAGCCTATCGCCCACTGTCAGGCATCCACGCACTGGATAACATCACGGTCAACGATATTCTGGTGCCACGCAGTGACGTCGATGGGATCAACCTGGACGACCCCCTCGAAGAAATCATCGAGCAACTGCGCCACAACAGGCGCACCCGCCTGCCGGTATTCCACAGCGACATCAACCAGGTCGAAGCGGTGCTCAACACCCGGCAGATCCGTCATTTGTTGCCGGATTCAAGCCTGACCGTGGAAGCGCTGCTGGCGGCCAGTCACGAACCGTACTTCGTGCCGGAAAGCACGCCGTTGCAACTGCAATTGCTGAATTTCCACAAGCAGCAGCGGCGCTTGGGCATGGTGGTCGACGAGTACGGGGAAGTGCTGGGCATCGTGACCCTGGAAGACATTCTCGAAGAAATCGTCGGCGAGTTCGAAAGCCAGCACAGCCTGGATAACCCGCACATTCACCCGCAGGCCGATGGCCGACTGGTGATTGATGGTGCAGCGTCCATCCGCGAGCTGAACAAGAGCCTTGGCTGGCACCTGCCCAGCGATGGTCCGAAAACCCTCAACGGCCTGGTGACCGAGGCGTTGGAGACGATTCCGGACAGTGCGGTGTGCCTGAAGATCGGACGATACCGGCTGGAGATTCTGGAGACTGAAGAGAATCGCGTCACACGCGTGCTGATCTGGCATACCAGTTCGGTTCCCGCGCTCATCCGTTAGTTCGCCAAAAGATCGCAGCCTCGCTTCGCTCGACAGCTCCTACCGTTCGGAATACGTTCCTTGTAGGAGCTGTCGAGCGAAGCGAGGCTGCGATCTATGCCCTTGTTCGATCGTTAGCAACCTTCCTATAATCGAACCGCTTACCCAAGCCCCGCCGAACCACGTGCTTACCCCGCATGCAGCAGGTTCCGGCCAGATCTTCGACAACATCCGTACTACTGCGGCGACTGTTCCTACCTTGAACAGCGACCGATCCTCAACCCACATCCCTGGGTATTCGACCATAATAATTCGCTCCACTGGGGCACATGACTGTCAGGGATAACTACATGACGACCAGCACAACGTTCAGCGACACCGCGCCTGCGCAACCGACAAACTCCGCCACCCGCGTGGCTACCGCGAGTTTCATCGGCACGGCCATCGAGTTCTACGACTTCTACGTCTATGCCACCGCCGCAGCATTGGTGATCGGCCCGGTGTTCTTTCCGCAAACCTCCGGCACCGCGCAGATGCTATCGGCATTCCTCACCTTCGGCATCGCTTTCCTTGCGCGGCCGCTGGGTTCGGCGCTGTTCGGCCATTTCGGTGACCGTATCGGGCGCAAATCGACACTGGTTGCGTCCTTGCTGCTGATGGGCGTGTGCACCACGTTGATCGGCGTGCTGCCGGGTTACGACAGCATTGGCGCCTGGGCGCCGATCCTGCTTTGCGTGCTGCGCTTCGGCCAGGGCCTGGGGCTGGGCGGCGAATGGGGCGGCGCCGCATTGCTGGCCACGGAGAACGCACCCAAAGGCAAGCGCGCCTGGTTCGGCATGTTTCCGCAACTCGGCCCATCGATCGGGTTTCTGGCGGCCAACGGCCTGTTCCTGACCCTGGCCATGAGCCTGAACGACGAGCAATTCCGTTCGTGGGGCTGGCGGATTCCGTTCCTGCTCAGTGCCGCACTGGTAATGGTGGGCTTGTACGTACGCCTCAAGCTCCACGAAACCCCGGTGTTCGCCAACGCCGTGGCTCGCCAGGAGCGGGTGAAGATTCCGTTGGTCGAGCTGTTCAGCCAATACTGGGCACCGATGCTGCTGGGCGCCGGGTCGATGGTGGTGTGCTATGCACTGTTTTACATCTCGACAGTGTTTTCGCTGAGTTACGGCGTGTCGACGCTCGGCTACACCCGGGAAACCTTCCTCGCGCTGCTGTGTTTCGCGGTGCTGTTCATGGCCGCCGCGACACCGCTGTCGGCCTGGGCCAGCGATCGTTTCGGGCGCAAGCCGGTGCTGATCATCGGCGGCGTACTGGCGATTCTGTCCGGATTCTTGATGGAACCGCTGCTGACCCATGGCTCGACCTGGGGCGTGGCGCTGTTCCTGTGCATAGAACTGTTTCTGATGGGCGTGACGTTTGCGCCAATGGGCGCGTTGCTGCCGGAGCTGTTTCCAACCCACGTGCGCTATACCGGCGCATCGGCTGCTTACAATCTGGGCGGTATTGTCGGCGCCTCGGCGGCACCGTTCTTTGCGCAAAAACTGGTGGCGATGGGGGGTTTGAGTTATGTCGGCGGGTATGTGTCGGGGGCGGCGGTGCTGAGCTTGATCGCGGTGCTGTGCCTGAAGGAGACACGCAATAACGATTTGAATCGGGTTGCCTGAGAGACTGCCATCGCGGGCAAGCCCGCGATGGCCCCGCCTCGGTTACAGCTCTACCACAACAGCCTGGGAAGCACGGGTCGCCTTGGCACGAGCAGATTCGATGGATTCGTCGCGCGCCAACGCCACACCCATCCGCCGCTGGCCATTGACCTCAGGCTTGCCGAACAGACGCAACGCGGTATCCGGCTCGCTCAACGCAGCGCCCAAGTTGGCGAAAGCGGTCTGAGTCGACTGCCCTTCCACCAGAATCACCGCCGACGCCGATGGGCCGAACTGACGGATCAATGGAATCGGCAGGCCCAGGATCGCCCGTGCGTGCAGTGCGAACTGCGACAGGTCCTGGGAAATCAGGGTCACCAGACCGGTGTCATGCGGGCGCGGCGAGACTTCGCTGAACCACACCTGATCACCCTTGATGAACAACTCGACGCCAAACAGACCACGACCGCCCAAGGCTTCGGTGACCGCTTTGGCAACACGCTCGGACTCAGCCAAAGCAACCGGGCTCATGGCTTGTGGCTGCCAGGATTCCTGGTAGTCGCCCTTCTCCTGACGGTGACCGACAGGCGCGCAGAACGTAGTGCCGCCGACATGACGCACGGTCAGCAGAGTGATTTCGTAGTCGAAGTCGATGAAGCCTTCGATGATCACGCGGCCTTTACCGGCGCGGCCGCCTTCTTGAGCGTAATCCCAGGCTTTCTGCACGTCATCGACGCTACGCAGCAGGCTCTGGCCCTTGCCCGAGGAACTCATGACGGGTTTGACCACGCACGGGAAGCCCAGGTCTTCGACTGCCTTGCGGTAATCCTCGAAGGTGTCGGCGAAGTGGTACGGCGACGTCGGCAGGTCCAGCTCTTCAGCGGCCAGGCGACGGATGCCTTCGCGGTTCATGGTCAACTGCGCGGCGCGGGCAGTCGGGATCACGGTGAAGCCTTCGGACTCCAGCTCCACCAAGGTCGCGGTGGCAATGGCTTCGATTTCCGGCACGATGAAGTGTGGCTTCTCGGCTTCGATCACCGCACGCAGGGCGGCGCCGTCGAGCATGTTGATCACATGGCTGCGATGGGCGACTTGCATGGCCGGCGCATTGGCGTAGCGATCCACGGCAATCACTTCAACGCCCAGGCGTTGCAGCTCGATCACCACTTCCTTGCCCAACTCACCACAGCCACACAGCAATACGCGGGTCGCGGTTGGCGACAATGGAGTTCCGATACGGGTCATCTCAGGTCCTCAAAGGAGCGGATCATCGAGGGAAGCGCACTTCCCATGGGGAGAAAGCGCGGCATTTTACATGAACCTGAGGGTTTGGCTTCAGCTGACGACGGCCTGTTTGCGCAGGCGCCAGGTCATGGCCAACCAGACGACGGTGACGCCCGCGAACTTCGAACCCAGCGCAGTGAGGATCACGCCCGGTGTGAGCGCATCGATCATGCCGAAGAAGATGAAGGTGTCCAGCGGGATGCTCAGGGCCGAACTTATCCACAGGCGATCGTGCAACGGGCGCTTGGTGAGGCTGAACACCAGCCAGTCGATGCACTCGGACACGGCGAACGCCGTGGCACTGGCGAGGGCAATCGACGGATCGGAGGTGACGTAGGACAGCGCCAGCGCCACCAGCATCGCCGCGATCGCGCCATGGCCGAAGCGGGTTTGCACCATGTCGCGCAGCACGAACACCAGGCCACTCCAGGCCGACCAGATGATGTCCAGGTGCGGGGCGGTGGAAAAGGCGAAATTGATCAGCACGACGCTGCTGATGTAGGCGATCAGAAAGAGCATGGGACGGGGACACCTGTCAATTTTGTGCACAGGGTACTTCATCTTCAGCGCACAGATAACCTGTGGTGAGGGAGCTTGCTCCCTCACCACAATGCACCAAACGACTCAGGAATCGGATTTGGAAGGCAACATCCAGATCAGTCCACTCGATTTCGCCCGCTCATGACACAACCCCAACACTTTGCGCCGTTCTTCGTTATCCATCCGGCTCCAGCGGGTGATCTCTTCCACCGTACGCTGACACCCGGTGCAAATGTCATCCTCATCCAGCGCACAAATGCTCACGCACGGCGACGGGACCGGCCTTTCAGTAGTGCTCATTCTTCCTGCTCGACCAGATCGCGGGCGTAACGCTGCGAGTTGTGCACATAGTGCGCGGCGCTGGCTTCGAGCATCTTCTTCTGCGGCTCGGTCAGCTCGCGTACCACCTTGCCCGGCGAGCCCATGACCAGCGAACCGTCCGGAATTTCCTTGCCTTCACCGATCAGCGAGTTAGCGCCGATGATGCAGTTCTTGCCGATTTTCGCGCCGTTGAGGATCACCGCGTTGATGCCGATCAGACTGTAATCGCCCACCGTGCAGCCGTGGAGCATGGCGTTGTGGCCGATGGTCACGCCGGTACCGATGGTTAGCGGATAGCCCATGTCGGTGTGCATCACGGTGCCGTCCTGCACGTTGCTGTTCTTACCGATCAGGATCAATTCGTTGTCGCCACGCAACACAGCGTTGAACCAGACGTTGGCGCCCTCTTCCAGTTTGACCTTGCCCACCAGCACGGCATTGGGTGCGACCCAGCTCTGCGGATGGGTCTCGACGCGGGCGTCGCCCAGGCGGTATTTCATCTTGTTGTCCTCACGACCAGGCTGGCTCACTAGCGAAAAGCGAGATTCACGCCATACGAGCGATGGCTTCAGGTGTTGATAAAACTCTTGGGCGGTTGATGCAGGCTGATTTTCGCGTCATAGAGCAGGTTGATCAACTCGACGATCATGATCGCCGTCAACCCCCAGATCTTGTACTCACCATAACGATAGCTCGGCACGTACCAACTGTGGCCCTGGTAGTCGATGCGGTGGGTGTGCTCGCGCGGGTCCTTGCGGAAGAATTCCAGAGGCACGCTGAACACTGCGGCGATCTCGGCATCGTTGGCCAGGTATTCGACGAAATCCGGAATCACGCCGACATAGGGCGTGACCTTGATGCCGTGCAGGGAGATCAGCGGGCTCAGTGGGCCGATCACTTCGACCAGCCCCGGCGGCAGGCCGATTTCTTCTTCGGCCTCGCGCAGAGCGGTAAAGATCAGATCAGGGTCTTCAGGGTCGCGTCGACCGCCGGGAAAAGCGACTTCACCGCCATGGGTCGAGAGCCCGCTGGCGCGAAGGGTCAGGACCAGCTCCGGTTCGTCACTGCGCGTGATGGGCACCAATACCGCGGCTTCGGGGAAACGTCGGTCGGTTTCCAGCGTACGCGGCGTGTGATTGCTTACCCGGTGCAGTAGCTCGTCCAGCATGAGTCTTCTCGATCTGTGCCTTACCCTGCATCATGCACCAATCGCGCCGGCCGCCCAACCCCCGAAAAGCCTCATGTCGCGAAACGACAACTTGCCGACCGACACCGCCGCACGCCAAGATAGGCGCAGCATTCAGGAACCCAAGCATGAAATTTTGCAGTCAATGCGGCAACCCGGTGACCCAGCGCATTCCCGAAGGCGATTCGCGCCTGCGTTTTGTCTGCGACAGCTGTCATACCATTCATTACCAGAACCCCAATATCGTCGCCGGTTGCGTACCGACCTGGGGTTCGAAGGTATTGCTGTGCCGTCGCGCCATCGAGCCACGGCTCGGTTACTGGACCCTGCCCGCCGGCTTCATGGAAAACGGTGAGACCATCGAACAGGCCGCCATTCGCGAGACCGCCGAAGAAGCTTGCGCCCGGGTACGCAACCTGAGCATCTATACGCTGATCGATGTGCCGCACATCAGTCAGGTGCATGTGTTCTTTCGCGCTGAGCTTGTGGATCTGGATTTTCGCGCAGGCCCCGAGAGCCTGGAAGTGCAGCTGTTCGAAGAGGCCGATATTCCTTGGGGCGAACTGGCTTTCCGCACGGTGGGCCGTACATTAGAATGCTTCTTCGCTGACCGGCGGGCCGAGGTCTACCCCGTGCGGTCCGAATCGATCCCACCACTCGCTCAGCCTGCCATCATCTAAGCACTTGTTAGTAAAAAACCATCTATAAATAAAATAGTCGCGACACCTCTTAGGGATATCGTTTCAATGCGCTGGTTGCTTGCCCTGTTTTGCTTATCGTTCGTCGCACTCTCCCAGGCTTCCGTCGCGGCCGCCCCGGACGGCAAAGTCATCGAAAAAGTTCTGGTCCTAAAATCTGCCCACCAGTTGCAGTTGATCAACGACGGCAAGCCGTTCAAGACCTATCGCATTTCATTGGGCAAACGCCCCATCGGCCCAAAACTGATGGAAGGTGATAAACGCACCCCCGAAGGCCTTTACTGGCTGGACTGGCGCAAGACCAGCGAACGTTTCAACCTGGCGATGCACATCTCCTACCCCAACGTCAGCGACTCCGCCCGCGCCCGGCGCGAAGGCGTCGAGCCTGGCGGCATGATCATGATCCACGGTACTCCAGACACCGAAGACAACCCCGAAGACCTGTTCCACACCCTGGACTGGACCGATGGCTGCATCGCCATGCGCAACATGGACATGCGCGAAGTCTGGGGCCTGGTACCGGACGGCACGATGATCGAAATCCGGCCGTAACCTTCTCTGAAGCCGAACGCAGAGCGTCCATTGAGGCATTCCTACGCAGAGCCTGGGAACGATCGGGTGTGTGAAGGGCTTTTGTGGCGAGGGGGCTTGACGGGGGACAAATCCCCGAGTAACAAAAAACCCGCTGAACGCGAATTCAGCGGGTTTCTCATTTCAACAGACCAGAAGATCAAAAATCCTCCAGTCGCCACACTTCATAAGCCGGCGTCTCATAGGGATGACTCTCTTTCAGAGCCACCACCACCGCCCGAATCAACTCATCGCTGACCACCAGTTCAACCTTCCACTCCTCAACCTGCTCGACCTGCCCAGCCTCACCCATGAACGGCTGACTGCCCTCCAGTGGACGAAACTGACCCAGGCCAAACACCTGCCACGCACAGTGGTCATAAGCCCCGATCCGCCCGCCACCGGCAGCGAATACAGCGCTTTTGACCACTTCGACATGACTGGCCGGAACAAAAAAGCAGAGCTTGTACACGGCAATCAGCTCCCCGCTCTTAGTTAACCCAGACGCGAGCGTTACGGAACATACGCATCCAGGGTGCGTCTTCGTTCCAGTCTTCCGAACGCCACGAGTTCTGCACCGCGCGGAACACACGCTCCGGGTGCGGCATCATGATGGTCACGCGACCGTCGCGGCTGGTCAAACCGGTGATACCGCGCGGCGAGCCGTTCGGGTTGGCCGGGTATTTCTCGGTGACCTTGCCGTGGTTGTCGACGAAACGCATCGCCACGCAACCCGACAGATCGGCTTGCAGCAACGCTTCTTCGCTGGCGAATTCGGCATGGCCTTCACCGTGGGCGATGGCGATCGGCATGCGCGAACCAGCCATGCCCTGCAGGAAGATCGAGTTCGACTCCTGGATCTGAACCATGGCCACGCGGGCTTCGAACTGCTCGGAACGGTTACGCACGAAGTGCGGCCAGAACTCGCTGCCCGGGATCAGCTCGTGCAGGTTGGACATCATCTGGCAACCGTTGCACACGCCAAGGGTGAAGCTGTCGGTACGTTCGAAGAAGCCCTGGAAGGCATCGCGAGCGCGGCTGTTGAACAGCGCGGACTTGGCCCAGCCTTCACCGGCACCCAGTACGTCGCCGTAGGAGAAACCGCCGCAAGCGACCATGCCTTTGAAGTCGTTCAGGTCGACACGGCCGGCCAGAATGTCGCTCATGTGCACGTCGATCGCGTTGAAACCGGCACGGTCGAACGCGGCCGCCATTTCCACCTGACCGTTGACGCCCTGCTCACGCAGCACGGCAACCTGTGGGCGAATGCCTTTCTTGATGTAAGGCGCGGCGACGTCCTGGTTGACGTCATAGCTGAGCTTGACGCTCAGGCCCGGGTTGTCTTCTTCCAGCAGCACGTCGAACTCTTGTTCGGCGCAATCGGCGTTATCACGCAGACGCTGGATCTGGTAGCTGGTTTCAGCCCACTGACGTTGCAGCAGACGACGCTGACCTTCGAATACGGTATCGCCGTTGAACGTGATGCTGATCTCGCCGTTGTTCATCGGCTGACCGATCACCGATACGCAGTCGCCCAGGCCAGCAGCGCTGAACTGCGCGAGGATGTCCGCGGTGGCGTCCTGGCGAACCTGGATCACAGCGCCCAGTTCTTCGTTGAACAGGATCGCGGCGATATCGGCGGAAGTCTCTGCCAGACCGTCGAGGTTCAGGCTCAGGCCGCAGTGGCCGGCAAACGCCATTTCCACCACGCTGGTCAGCAGACCACCGTCGGAACGGTCGTGGTAAGCCAGCAGGTGACCGTCGGCGTTGAGGCCCTGGATCACCGCGAAGAAGGCCTTCAGGTCTTCGGCGTCATCGACGTCCGGTACCTGTTTGCCGAGCTTGCCGTGAACCTGAGCGAGGATCGAGGCACCCATGCGGTTCTGGCCGCGACCGAGGTCGATCAGGATCAGGTCGGTGGTGCCCTTGTCCATGCGCAGTTGCGGGGTCAGGGTCTGACGGATGTCAGCCACTGGCGCGAAACCGGTCACGATCAGCGACATCGGCGAAGTGACCGCCTTATCGACGCCTTCGTCGTTCCAGCGAGTGGCCATGGACATGGAGTCCTTGCCGACCGGAATGGTGATGCCCAGCTCAGGGCACAGTTCCATGCCGACCGCTTTCACGGTGTCGTACAGACGTGCGTCTTCACCTGGGTGACCGGCAGCGGACATCCAGTTCGCCGACAGTTTGATGTCGGAGATTTTGGCGATGCGCGAGGCGGCGATGTTGGTCAGGGTTTCGCCGATGGCCATGCGGCCCGACGCCGGAGCGTCCAGCAGAGCCAGCGGAGTGCGCTCGCCCATGGCCATGGCTTCACCGGTATAAACGTCGAAGCTGGTGGCGGTAACGGCAACGTCGGCCACCGGAACCTGCCACGGGCCGACCATCTGGTCACGGGCCACGAGGCCGGTGATGGTGCGGTCGCCGATGGTGATCAGGAAGCTCTTGCTGGCCACGGCCGGGTGATGCAGGACGCGCTCGACGCAATTGGCGATGTCGAGGGTCGACGGATCGAAATCGTCGCCCAGCTCGTTTTCACGAACCACCGAACGGTGCATGCGCGGGGCTTTGCCCAGCAGCACTTCGAGCGGCATGTCCACCGGGCTGTTGCCGAAGTGGCTGTCGGTCACGGTCAGTTGCGGCTCGGCAGTGGCTTCGCCGACTACCGCGAATGGGCAACGCTCACGCTCGCAGATCGCCTTGAAGCGTTCGAAGTCCGCCGGGCCGACGGCCAGAACGTAGCGTTCCTGGGATTCGTTACTCCAGATTTCGTGCGGGGCCATGCCCGGCTCGTCGTTTGGAATGTTGCGCAGTTCGAAACGGCCACCGCGGTCGCCATCGTTGACCAGTTCCGGGAAGGCGTTGGACAGACCACCCGCGCCGACGTCGTGGATGAAGCTGATCGGGTTTTTGTCGCCCAGTTGCCAGCAACGGTCGATGACTTCCTGGCAACGACGCTCCATCTCAGGGTTTTCACGTTGTACGGAAGCGAAGTCCAGGTCTGCCGAGCTGGTGCCGGTGGCCATGGAAGAAGCCGCACCGCCACCCAGGCCGATCAGCATCGCCGGGCCGCCGAGTACGATCAGCTTGGAGCCAACGACGATTTCGCCTTTCTTGACGTGTTCTTCACGGATGTTGCCCATGCCGCCAGCCAGCATGATCGGTTTGTGGTAACCGCGAACTTCGTCACCATGGGGGGTGGTGATCGACTGTTCGAAGGTACGGAAGTAACCGGTCAGCGCCGGACGGCCGAATTCATTGTTGAATGCAGCGCCGCCCAACGGGCCTTCGATCATGATGTCCAGCGCGGTAACGATGCGCTCGGGTTTGCCGTACGGCACTTCCCACGGCTGTTCGAAGCCCGGGATCTGCAGGTTCGACACGGTGAAACCGGTCAGGCCAGCCTTTGGCTTCGCGCCGCGACCGGTGGCGCCTTCGTCGCGAATCTCGCCGCCGCTACCGGTGGATGCGCCCGGGAACGGGGCAATCGCGGTCGGGTGGTTGTGCGTTTCGACTTTCATCAAGATGTGCACCGGTTCCTGCACCGCGCCGTACTGGCGGGTTTCAGGGTCCGGGAAGAAACGGCCAGCCACGGAGCCGACGATGACCGAGGCGTTGTCCTTATAAGCCGACAGAACACCTTCGCTGTGCATCTGGTAAGTGTTCTTGATCATGCCGAACAGGCTTTTTTCCTGGCTCTGACCGTCGATGTCCCAACTGGCGTTGAAGATCTTGTGACGGCAGTGCTCGGAGTTCGCCTGGGCGAACATCATCAGTTCGATGTCGTGCGGGTTGCGCTTCAAACCAAGGAAGGCATTGACCAGATAGTCGATTTCGTCTTCGGCCAGGGCCAGGCCCAGCTCGGTGTTGGCTTTTTCCAGCGCGGCGCGGCCGCCACCCAGCACGTCGATCGCGGTCAGCGGTTTTGGCTCGGCGTGGCTGAACAGGCCGGAGGCTTGTTCGAGATTGCCCAGCACGATCTGGGTCATGCGGTCGTGCAGCGCGTCTGCGATCAGTTGCGCTTCGGCGTCGCTGAACTGGCCGGTGACGTAAAACGCGATGCCGCGTTCCAGGCGCTGGATCTTGGTCAGGCCGCAGTTGCGAGCGATATCGCTGGCTTTACTGGACCACGGCGAAATGGTGCCGAAACGCGGCAACACCAGGAACAGACGACCAGTGGGCTCTTGTACCGGAACACTAGGGCCGTACTTCAGAAGGCGCGCGAGCACCTGCTGTTCGTCGCCGGTCAGGACGCCGGTGACTTCGGCGAAGTGAGCGAATTCAGCATACAAGCCGCTGACAGCTGGAACCTTCTGGCTCAGTTGCTCAAGGAGTTTGCTGTGGCGAAAGGCAGAAAGGGCAGGAGCGCCGCGCAGGATCAACATCTTCGGGACAGCCTCGGGAAGGGGTGTGCTTTGAGGCCGTGCATTCTAGCCTAAACCGCCCGCGACATCACCCGAAACGGTACACGCGGTTGCACCCGAACGTCGGGCCGGGTATTCGGGCCTTGAACAGGCGTGCGCCGGGGGTTATTTTTTCTGTCACAAAAAGCCGTTCGGGTCCATTCCTGCGGGCTCCAAGCGGGTTTTTGACGCCCTAGCAGACAAGCCCTTCGCTGTCGAGATATGGCGCTCGTGGTCCTTTGCGTATACTGCGCAGATGTTTTCCCCAACGGCTTTGCGTCCGCGGTACGCCAAATGGCTGATCGCAACCGGACTCTTCCTGATGCTCAGTGGCTGTGTTGATAAACCCAACACGCTGGAGCGCGTAAAGGAGGATGGCGTGCTGCGGGTGGTTACCCGTAACAGCCCCGCCACCTACTTTCAGGATCGCAACGGTGAAACCGGCTTCGAATACGAGCTGGTGAAGCGCTTCGCCGACGATCTGGGGGTCGAACTCAAGATCGAAACCGCCGACAACCTCGACGACCTGTTCAATCAGGTGGGCAAGCCAAATGGCCCGGTGCTGGCTGCTGCCGGCCTGGTCAGCAGCGAGGAACGCAAAAAGCAGGTGCGGTTTTCCCATTCCTACCTCGAAGTCACCCCGCAAATCATCTATCGCAACGGCCAGTCGCGGCCGACCGACGCAGGCGATCTGGTCGGCAAGAAAATCATGGTGCTCAAGGGCAGCACCCACGCCGAGCAATTGGCAGAGCTGAAAAAGAAATATCCCGGCATTGAATACGAAGAGTCCGACGCGGTTGAAGTCGTCGACCTGCTGCGTATGGTCGACGAAGGTCAGATCGACCTGACCCTGGTCGACTCCAACGAAGTGGCGATGAACCAGGTCTACTTCCCCAACGTGCGGGTCGCCTTCGACCTCGGTGATGCCAGCAACCAGAGCTGGGCCGTGGCCGCCGGCGATGACAACAGCCTGCTCAACGAAATCAACACCTACCTCGACAAGGTAAAGCAAAACGGCACCCTGCAACGCCTCAAAGACCGCTACTACGGGCATGTCGACGTACTCGGCTACATGGGCGCCACTACCTTCGCCCAGCACTTGCAGCAACGACTGCCCAAATACGAACAGCACTTCAAGGCGTCCGCCAAGAAAGAAAAAGTCGACTGGCGCCTGCTGGCGGCGATCGGTTATCAGGAGTCGTTGTGGCAAGCGGCGGTCACGTCCAAGACCGGCGTGCGCGGGTTGATGATGCTGACCCAGAACACGGCACAAGCCATGGGCGTGTCCAATCGACTCGACCCCAAGCAGAGCATCATGGGCGGCGCGAAGTATCTGGTCTACATGAAGGATCAACTGGACGAGTCGATCCAGGAGCCGGATCGCACGTGGTTCGCGTTGGCAGCCTACAACGTGGGCAGCGGTCATCTGGATGACGCGCGCAAACTGGCGGCCAAGGAAGGGTTGAACCCGGACAAGTGGCTGGACGTGAAGAAAATCCTGCCGCGCCTGTCGCAGAAACAGTGGTACAGCAAAACCCGTTATGGCTACGCCCGTGGCGGCGAACCGGTGCATTTCGTGGCGAACATCCGTCGCTACTACGACATCCTGACGTGGGTCACGCAGCCGCAGCTCGAAGGCACCCAGGTCGCCGAGGGCAACCTGCACGTGCCGGGGGTCGACAAGACCAAGCCGAGCCAGGAAACGCCGCCGCTTTAAATCGCGGCACCTGCGAAAAGATCGCAGCCTTCGGCAGCTCCTACAGGGTCTTGTGTACACCCGTAGGAGTTGGCGAAGCCTGCGATCTTTTGATTTTCAGCCCTTCAAAGCGGCGGCCAGGATCAGCGCCTTCATCTCCGACACCGCCGACTTGAACCCGACGAACAACGCATGGGCCACCAGCGCATGGCCGATGTTCAGTTCGTTGACGCCCTTGATTGCCGCAACAGCCTCGACGTTGTGATAGTGCAAACCGTGGCCGGCGTTGACGATCAGGCCTTGGGCCAGACCGAATGCCACGCCATCGGCCACGCGCTTGAGCTCTTCAGCAACTTCGGTTGGCGTCTCGGCGTCCGCGTAACGCCCGGTGTGCAATTCAATGGCCGGCGCGCCGACACGGCGGGACGCTTCGATCTGCCGCTCGTCAGCGTCGATGAACAGCGACACTTCACAGCCGATTTTCGCCAGGCGATCCACCGCCGCCTTGATCCGCGCTTCCTGCCCCGCTACGTCCAGACCGCCTTCAGTGGTCAGCTCCTGACGGGTTTCCGGGACCAGGCAAACGTGCGCCGGGCGGATACGCTCGGCGAATGCCATCATTTCTTCGGTGACGCCCATTTCGAAGTTCATGCGGGTTTGCAGCACATCCTTGAGCAGCAATACGTCGCGCTCCTGGATGTGCCGGCGGTCTTCACGCAGGTGCACGGTGATGCCGTCAGCGCCCGCCTCTTCCGCGTCCAGCGCTGCCTTGACCGGATCCGGATAACGAGTACCCCGGGCCTGACGCAGGGTGGCAACGTGGTCGATGTTCACGCCAAGAAGAATGCGATTGCTGGTGGTCACGGAAACGCTCCTGAAGAAGGGGGGAAGTTCGGTGCACAGCATACGGGGAGACTACGGCTTTCGAAACAACTCACGACTGACCAATGGACGCCCGCCCAAGTGAACGGCCAACGCCTGACGCATCAAGCGCTTGGCGGCGGACAGCGCACCGGGTGCAGACCAGTCGGCATCGGCCATGGCCAGCAGTTCGGTACCATTGAACAGGCCCGGCTGCAGCAGATAGACCCGCTCCAGGCCGGCATCCACTTGCAAGCGATAGAGACCGTCCGGTGCGATGGAGTCGCCATGGATGTCGGTATTCAGCGCGAAGCCATAACCGAGATCATCAAGCAGTCGCCATTCGAAGGAGCGCAGCAATGGTTCCAGCGGTCGACCTTCGGCCAGGGCAAGCAAGGTCGCGGCGTAGTGATCGAAAACCGCGGGATGAGGATCTTCGGCGGGCAGCAGGCGGATCAGCAATTCGTTGAGGTAAAGACCACTGAACAGCGCTTCGCCATTGAGCCAGGTGGAAACACCGGCGCTTTCCATGCGGCCGACATTCTTCAGTTCGCCCCGGCCACGGAACTCGACTTCCAGCGGCACGAACGGCCGCGCCAACGTTCCGGCCTTGCCCCGCGCACTGCGCAACACCGCCCGCAGCCGACCTTGCGGCGTGAGGAAATCCACCAGCGCACTGCTTTCGCGGTAGGCGCGGGAGTGGAGCACGTAGGCGGGTTGGCCGATGGGCGCGGTAGTCGACATGGTTTATTTGTGTCCCGGTCAGGGATTGCAAAAAGATCGTCCGAACGCGGCCCGAGCCTTCGGCAGCGCCTACAGGGGTACACAAAACTCTGTAGGAGTTGCCGAAGGCTCGGGCCGCGTTCGGACGATCTTTTGATCTTTGTACCTGTTACAGGTCGCCGTAACCCAGCGAGCGCAAGGCGCGTTCGTCGTCAGACCAGCCACCTTTCACCTTGACCCACAGGTTGAGCATGATCTTGGAGTCGAACAGCAGCTCCATGTCCTTGCGCGCCTCGGTGCCGATGCGCTTGATGCGCTCGCCCTTGTCGCCAATGATGATTTTCTTCTGACCGTCACGTTCGACGAGGATCAAGGCATGGATGTGCAAGGTTTTGCCCTGCTGCTTGAACTCTTCGATTTCAACGGTGATCTGGTACGGCAGCTCGGCGCCCATCTGACGCATGATTTTTTCACGTACCAGTTCAGCCGCTAGGAAGCGGCTGCTGCGGTCGGTGATCTGATCTTCCGGGAAGAAGTGATCGTTTTCCGGCAGGTGCTCGGCGATCACTCGCTCCAGCGTGTCGAGGTTGTGCCCGTGCTGGGCCGAGATCGGCATGATCTGCGCGTTCGGCAGCTGTTCCTGCAACCAGGTCAGGTGCGGCATCAGCTCGGATTTGTCTTCGATGCGGTCGGTCTTGTTCAGCGCCACGATCAGCGGACCGGTCACGTACTGAACGCGCTCGAGGACCATCTGGTCTTCGTCGGTCCACTTGGTACGGTCAACCACGAAGATCACCACGTCGACGTCTTTCAACGCCGCCGAAGCGGTCTTGTTCATGTAACGGTTCAGGGCCTTTTCGCCGCCCTTGTGCATACCCGGGGTGTCGACGTAGATCGCCTGAACGTCACCTTCGGTCTTGATGCCGAGCATGTTGTGGCGAGTGGTCTGCGGCTTGCGTGAGGTGATCGCCAGTTTCTGACCCAGAATGTGGTTCAGCAGCGTGGACTTGCCCACGTTGGGACGGCCGACGATGGCAACATAGCCACAGCGAGTTGCGGTTGAATCAGTCATTGCCATTCTCCACACCCAGGGCAATCAGTGCTGCGGCGGCCGCTACCTGTTCGGCAATACGACGACTCACACCCTGACCTCGGCTTTTTTCATTCAGTAAGATGATTTCACATTCGACGAAGAACGTCCGGCAATGCGGCTCACCCTGGATATCCACCACTTCGTAACGCGGCAGCTCACAACCACGGGACTGCAGGAATTCCTGCAGGCGGGTTTTCGGATCTTTGTTGGTGTCGACCAGCGTCAGGCCTTCGAACTCTCCGGCCAGCCAGGCCAGCACGCGTTCGCGCGCCACCTCCATGCCGGCGTCCAGGTAGATCGCACCGATCAGCGCTTCGAGGGCATCGGCCAGAATCGACTCGCGACGGAAACCGCCGCTTTTCAATTCGCCGGAGCCCAGGCGCAGGTATTCGCCCAGGTCGAAACCGCGGGCCAGTACGGCCAGGGTCTCACCTTTCACCAGGCGCGCGCGCAAACGCGACAACTGGCCTTCGCGGGCCAGCGGGAAGCGATCGAACAGCGCCTCGCCGGCAACGAAATTGAGGATGGCATCGCCGAGGAATTCCAGGCGTTCGTTGTTGCGCCCGGCAAAACTGCGGTGAGTCAGGGCCAGGATCATCAGTTCCTGATCCTTGAAGGTGTAACCGAGCTGACGCTCGAGACGGCTTAAGGAGACGCTCACGGTTTACCCACGCTGAGTTCGTGGTTGGATTCCACCACCAGGGCCTTGATGCGGCGCAGGCTTGGGACAATTAACGCTGTGTTCAAAAATAACGTCCTGAATATCGTTGTTTTCATGCTCCTGTCGCCGATTGTGCCGACTCCAGAAATGCATTCGGCGCTGTGTTCAACAGCGCCGTGTGTGATTACTTGATCAGACCAACCCGCGAGAAATTCGGCAGGTGACCGAGTTTGGGTTCCGGCCAGCTCATCCAGACTGCGAAGGCCTTGCCGACGATATTCTTGTCGGGAACCATGCCCAGCAGATCCTTGGGAATGCTCGGATCATCCCAGTAGCGACTGTCGTTCGAGTTGTCGCGGTTGTCGCCCATCATGAAGTAGTGCCCGGCCGGCACGGTCCACGAATGGTCCGGCGTTGCGCGGTAGCGGCTCATTTCCTTGCGGATCAGGTGCTCGGCGGCGCCAAGTTTTTCCTTGTAGAGCTCGGCGCTACCCAACGTGCCCGGCTCGGAGCCGACCAGTTGTTCGGCAATCGACTCACCATTGACGAACAGGCGCTTGTCGGCGGTGTAGCGAATCTGATCGCCCGGCAGGCCCACTACACGCTTGATGTAGTTGACGTTCGGGTCGCTCGGGTAGCGGAACACCATCACATCGCCGCGCTGCGGATCACCGACTTCGATGACTTTCTTGTCGATCACCGGCAGGCGGATCCCGTAAGAAAACTTGTTCACCAGAATGAAGTCACCGACGTCCAGGGTCGGTTTCATCGAGCCGGAAGGAATCTGGAACGGTTCCACCAGGAACGAACGCAGCACCAGCACGATGAACAACACCGGGAAGAACGACTTGCCGTATTCGACCAGCAGCGGCTCTTTGTTCAGTTTTTCGATCACTACCATGTCAGCCTGGCTGACGCTCCCCTGATAGGAGTTGATGGCAGCCCGGCGCCGTGGCGCCAGGAACAGCAGATCGAGCAACGCCAACAGGCCGCAGACGAACACGGCGATGACCAGCAACAGCGGGAAATTTAGTGACATAGGACCTAACTATCCAACCTGAGCACGGCAAGGAAGGCTTCTTGTGGAATTTCCACGTTACCGACCTGCTTCATGCGTTTTTTACCGGCCTTTTGCTTTTCCAGCAGCTTTTTCTTACGGCTGACGTCACCACCGTAGCATTTGGCCAATACGTTCTTTCTGAGTGCCTTGACGGTTGTACGCGCCACAATCTGACCGCCAATGGCGGCCTGGATTGCCACGTCGAACATCTGCCGCGGAATCAGGTCTTTCATCTTCTCGGTCAACTGGCGACCTTTGTAGTGCGAGTTGTCACGGTGCACGATCAGCGCCAGAGCGTCGACCTTGTCGCCGTTGATCAACACGTCCAGTTTCACCAGGCTGGCCGATTGGTAACGATCGAAATGGTAGTCCAGAGAAGCATAGCCGCGACTGGTGGATTTCAGACGATCAAAGAAGTCCAGCACCACTTCGTTCATCGGCAGGTCGTAGGTCACTTGTACCTGGGAGCCGAGGAACAGCATATCGACCTGTACGCCACGTTTTTCGATACACAGGGTAATGACGTTACCCAGGTGCTCTTGCGGCACAAGAATATTGGCGCGCACGATTGGCTCGCGCATGTCTTCGATGGCAGACAGGTCTGGCAGCTTGGACGGGTTATCGACGTAGATCGTCTCGCCGGTCTTGAGCAGCAGCTCGAAGATTACCGTCGGCGCCGTGGTGATCAGGTCCAGGTTGTATTCGCGCTCGAGGCGCTCCTGGATGATTTCCATGTGCAGCATGCCGAGGAAGCCGCAACGGAAGCCGAAACCCAGTGCGTCTGAGCTTTCCGGTGTGTATTGCAGCGACGAATCGTTGAGGGTGAGCTTTTGCAGCGCCTCGCGGAAGTCTTCGAAGTCGTCGGAGCTGACCGGGAACAAGCCGGCATACACCTGCGGCTGAATGCGCTTGAAGCCTGGCAGCACATCGACGTCCGGCGTCGAGCTCAGGGTCAAGGTATCGCCCACTGGCGCACCGTGAATGTCCTTGATGCTGGCGATGATGAAGCCCACTTCACCGGCCTTCAGGTCGACGGTAGGGGTGTGTTTCGGGTTGAATACACCGACGCTGTCCACCAGGTGGATCTTGCCGGTGGACTTGACCAGAATCTTGTCGCCCTTTTTCACCCGACCGTGGCGCACACGAACCAGGGAAACAACGCCCAGGTAGTTGTCGAACCAGGAGTCGATGATCAACGCTTGCAGCGGATCTTCGATGTTGCCGGTCGGCGCGGGAATGGTGTGAACCAGACGCTCGAGCACTTCATCGACGCCCAGGCCGGTCTTGGCACTGCACTCGACTGCGTCGGTGGCATCGATGCCGATGATTTTTTCGATTTCTTCCTTGACGCGCTCCGGATCGGCCTGTGGCAGGTCGATCTTGTTCAGCACCGGCATGACTTCCAGGCCCTGCTCGATCGCCGTGTAGCAGTTGGCAACCGATTGCGCCTCGACGCCCTGACCGGCATCGACCACCAGCAACGCACCTTCACAAGCCGCCAGCGACCGGCTGACTTCATAGGTGAAGTCGACGTGGCCCGGGGTATCAATGAAGTTCAGCTGGTAGTTAATGCCATCGCGGGCTTTGTAATACAGGGTGACGCTGTGGGCCTTGATGGTGATCCCGCGTTCACGTTCCAGGTCCATGGAATCCAGCACCTGGGCTTCCATTTCGCGCTCGGCAAGGCCGCCGCACATCTGGATGAAGCGATCGGCCAGCGTCGACTTGCCATGGTCAATGTGGGCGATGATGGAGAAATTGCGGATATGACTCAAATCACTCACGGATCAACACTCAAAAAGGCTGCAGGCATAGCCCGCCGAAAAATAGCCGGGAATTGTACCTGATCCACGGCGCAAGCGTCACGTTTGCAGGTCAGACGGCGCCTACAAAAACGCCCCGGTCTTGCGACAGGGGCGTTTTTGGCGACTTTTGTAGGAGCCGGCTTGCTGGCGATGGGGACGCCGCGATGGGTCTGGATGACCGCAGCGATGCCATCGCG